>DASTIG010000249.1:0-10222 GCA_035717785.1 Candidatus Limnocylindrales bacterium | reverse complement strand
GCCACCAGGCTGAGCACGAAATAGGCCCTCTCGCCGAACAGGCACGACTTCCACCGACCGACCCGTCGATACTGGAGCCACATGTTAAGGGCGAAGATGTTGAAGAACACGAAGAGCGAGATGAAGATCGCGTAGACGAAGGCGGGCGGCTCCGCGCTCGACCCGGGCGACCAGAGATACACGCCGATCGCGAGCCACGGTGCGATCCCGACGACGCAACCCATCCAGAACGGCCACAGCGATCCCCCGGGTCTCTCGTAGCGCTCCTGCACGGCACCGAAGAAGATCATCGCGGCGTTGGCCGCGAAGAGGCCGATCAGCGCAGCGACATCGCTGATGCCGGTGAGCATCGCGATGAGCACGATCATCACCGACGACGAGAGCGAGTACTCCGCCCAGCGAAAGTAGTTGTGCTGCGTCGTCAGGCCGGAGGTGTAGCGCCCGAAGACGCCGGGCAGCACCACGAGCCAGTGGAAGACGGCCGACAGCAGTAGAAACAAGGCGACGCCCCACGCGAGGGAGACTTCGACCAGGGTGGTCGGCGCGCCGGCCGCGGTGCCCGGCGGGCCCTCCATGAACGTCGCCGTGACCGGCAGTGCGAAGGCGGTGGCGAGCGCCAGGATGGCGACGGCCTGGACGGCGTGGACGAAGCCGAGCCCGATGTTCCAGCGCCGCAGGGAGGCGGCCCGCGAAGCTGGGAGCTGGACCGTGGGCGTGGTCATGAGTTGGTCTGTGGCAATCACAAGATGATCCTTCGTGGGACGAGGGTGGGGCCTGGAGGAGACCGGCCCCACCCTCGGGTGGGATGGGTGGTCTGCAGGATCAGTTGGCCGGCGGCAGGATGACCTTGTCGATGACGTGGATGACGCCATTCGAGGCCATCACATCGGGAGTCACGACCTTGGCGCTGTCGTTCAGGTAGACCGTGCCGTCTTTGACGGCGATAGCGATCGGCGAGCCCTCGACCGAATCGGCGGAGGTGAGCCCGACGACCTGATCGGATGACACGGCCCCGGAGACGACGTGGTACAGCAGGACCTTCTTGAGCGCCTCCTTGTCGGCGAGCAGCCCCTCGAGCGTGCCGGCCGGCAGCGCCGCAAAGGCCTCATCGGTCGGCGCGAGCACGGTGTAGGGACCCTCGCTCTGGAGCGTCTCCACGAGGCCGGCAGCCTTGACCGCGGTCAGCAGGGTCTTGAACGAGCCCGCCTCGATCGCGGTCTGGACGATGTCCTTGGCCATGGCCGCAGCCGAAGGCGAAGGCGCGGTGGTGGGGGACGCGGTGGTGGTTGGCGCCACGGTCGGCGTGGGAGCGGTGCTAGGCCCCACGCTCGGCGATGCCGCGGCGGAGCAGGCCGCGATCGCGATCGCGAGCGCTGGCAGGAGGAGGGCAATGGATCGCTTCATGACTGTTGACTTCCCTTCAGGCTTCGTACTGGATGTTGTCGGGTCGGGTTGACTCGACCTGGTCAGTATTTAGCACTAAATCAGTCCTGTCAAGCGGGCATCCAGTCGGTCAGCGCCAACACCTTGCGCGGCTATGAGGACGTCATTACCCACCTGACGCCGATCGCTGACGTTCCGCTGCGCGACCTGACTGCCGAGCACCTCGAACGGGTCTTCAACAGGATGACCGTCAGGCGCGGCAAGGTAGCCCTGCCCGCCTCGGCCAAGACGGTCCGCAACGCCCAGATCATGGTGCGGAATGCGCTTCGGTCCGCAGAGCAGCGCGGCCACGTCCGGCGCAAGGTCGCTCTCTTCAGGTTCCGCTCCGGCATGTGCCTCCGACGCGGCGGACGGCGCTCACTCCGGACCTGGCGCGTCAAATCCTCGCCGCGGTGAAGGGCGACAGGTACGAAGCCGCGTTTGCGCTGGCGTTCATTGGCCTCAGAGAAGGCGAGATCCTCGGACTCGCATGGCAGGAGGTCGATCTTGAAGGCGCATCTGCCATGGTCCTGTACGAGCTGCGGGGATCAGGGGAGAAGGCGACGCGGCAGCAACTCAAGACGAAGGCGTCGGAAACGACCGTTCCCCTACCGCCGTTCGTCGTCGAGCGTCTGCGCGCACATCGCGAAAGCCTGGGCACGGAGCGGCCAGACATCTGGATCGACGACGGACTCGTTTTCGTTACCTCGCGAGGCCTGGCGGTCAATGGCTCTTGGCTGACGAAGCACTTCCAAGCGCTGCTGGAGCGCGCCGGGTTGCCGCGGATGCGGCTCCATGATCTACGGCATGGCGTGGCCAGCCTTCTCGTTGGCGCCGGCGTCCATCCGCGGATCGCCCAAGAGCTGCTGCGGCACGCGTCAAGCAAGACGACGATGGAGATTTACAGCCACGTCAGCGCAGCTCAACAGCGCGAGGCTGTCGACGTGCTACAGCGAGCCATCGCGGCTGAGAGTCACGCTGAGAGTCACGCGAGCCCCGATTTGGATGGCCAAGACGGGGCTAGAGCTGCCGAAACCGGCCAAGTTGAGCGTGAGAGTGGCTCCGGCGGTAGGACTCGAACCTACGACCAAGCGGTTAACAGCCGCCCGCTCTACCACTGAGCTACGCCGGAACGCGCCACGGGCATCGCACCCGCGGGAGGCCATCTCGTGGCCGGTCGGAAGGATACCGCAGCGTGGCTAGCGCAGCAGGAGCACGAGCACCGACGCGGCCAGCGCGGCGATGAAGAAGATCGCCGCGAACTTCAGCCAGGTGTCGCGCGCCACGACGACCGCCGGCGCGCGCCCGAGCGACGCCCTGACGGACTCGAGGGGGACGAACCAGTGTGGATCACGATCGACGAAACCGCGTCTCGACTCGGCCAACGCGATCGTGACGTCCGCCATCGCCCGGGCGGTCGAGCCCGCCGGGACACTGGCCGCGGCGGCGGCCAGCTCCGCGAGGTCGACCGTCCCGTCCTCGAGCCAGCCGATGTACTGGCGCAACGATGCGAGCTCCATCGCCTCTTCGGGTGAACCGCCCTCGACCGTTTGGATCTCGGCCTTGGCGTCGTCGTAGCGGCCAACGACGCAATCACCTCGCCCCGCGCGAGTCGCGTCGCCGGGCTGGACGGCGTCGTCGACAGCCAGCGCTCGATATCCGCGGGCTTGACCGGCACAGGCCCGCCGGTTCGCTCGACGAAGCGGTCCATCTCCGTGCGACCGAGCCAGCTGTACGCCTCGAAGCTGCGACGCAGACGGGCCGGAAAGGATAGGAACGCCGCCAGCGTGCCGACCAGCGCCCCGACAGCGGCTGTGACGATGGGCTGGAAGGGTGACGGCAGCCCATCCGCGACGAACGGGGTCATGAGGATGGCGACCACGATCGCGAGCGTCGCGCCAACCAGAAGCGCGCGGTTCAGCATCGGCGAGAAGGCATGGATCATCGCGACGTTCCGGGCGGGCAGGCTCTCGATCCACTGCTCGGTCACGTCGCCCTCGGGCTCACGGACGTTCGATGGGACTGTCCGGCCGATTGCCCCACTCCTCCCACGATCCGGCGTAGCTCCGGACCTGGTCATACCCGGCAAGCTCGTGGAGAACGAACCACACCAGGGCCGCACGGACGCCGCCCTGACAGTAGGTCGCGCGGATCTCGTCGGGCTCGGCGCCGCTCGCGCTGATGAGCGATAGCATCTCGTCGACCGGGCGGAACGTGCCCTCGTCGGTCAGGAGGTCGACGAAGCAGCGATGCCGAGCACCCGGGATGTGGCCGCCACGTCGGGCGCGCAGGTCGGTCCCGACCCACTCGCCCGCGGTTCGCACGTCGAGGATGCGGGTCGGGGCGTCGTCGGCTCGGCTGCTCTCGCGGCTCCAGGCGAGGACCTCGTCGTAGGTCGCGACGATCGAGTCGTCTCGGTGTCCGAGTGTCGGTGGTCGGCGATCGACGGTGGATGTCGCGCCTGGTTCCTCCCTCGTCGTCTCCAGGCCGGCACGCGACCAAGCCTTGATCCCGCCATCGAGGACGTGCAACCGGTCCTGCGGATAGCGGTAGAGCCTGAGGAGCCAGTAGCCGCGGATCGCCTGGCGGTTCATCCCGACGTCGTCATAGAACACGATCCGATCGCCGTCGCCGACGCCCCAACGCCGCAGGACGTCGGCGACCTGGTCGGGGCTGGGAATCAACCACTCGCGTTCGGCGTCGCCGGTCTCGGGCGCGGTCCCGCGCAGGGCGATCTCTCGATGGAGATCGCTGTAGACGGCGCCTGGGATGTGGCGTCGGTTGAAAACGCGACGGTTCGGCGCGACGTGGACGATCCGCAGGTCGGCGTCGTGAAGGTGATCGGCCAGCCAGTCGACGCCGACGAGCGGACCCGGTCCGCCGGTCGCCGAGGCCGGACTCACGCGGGCGTCTCGCGCGGCGGCTCGACCATAAGGATCCACGCCGCCTGGACCCCGAACAGACCCAAGAGCGTGAAGGAGATGGAGCTGACGGTCACGTAGAACGTCTGGGTGTCCACCGGCCGATGCTAGCAGGCGATACCCTGCCGACGTGACGCTTCCCCCGGCCGCGCCGCTGCATTGGCGCACCCTGGTGCTGATCTATCCGGTGCTCGACGCGCGGTTCGGTTCCGGGCTGGCGCGGCGCCGCGCACGGCGGGTCATGGCTCGCGATGAGCGCGAGGCGGTCCACGGCATCCTCGAGCGGTTGCCGGAGACGGTCAGGGACTGGAGCTCGGGACTGGCGACGCTCGAGCCATTCGACATCATCGAGGTCCGGCGACCGATGGGGTCCATGTCATCGAGTGGCGGAGGGCGCTGGTGGGTCGGGCCACGCGAGGTCCGACCGGCGCTCGCCGACGTCGCCGCCGAAGGCGGCCGCTACGACTCGGTGTTCGCGCTGTGGCCGGGCGATCCCGACGTGCCCCAATGCGGGTGGGGCTGCACGCTCGGGCCGTCCGACGAGACGTTCGGGGCGGGTTTCTCGTCGATCTCCACCGACCACTGGCGAACCCTGGCGACCGATCCCGATCCGGCCCAGGGGTACGTCCACGAGTGGCTGCACCAGGTCGAGGCGGTGTATCGGTCGCTTGGCGTCTCCGAAGCGGAGTTGCCGTCGCTCCACGAGGCCGGGGCGTTCACGTCGCGACGACCCTCGGACGAGCCGCCGTTCGGTGGCACGTACGCCGAGTACCACAACGGAGCGGGGGGCCGGGCCGGCTCGCGGACATGGTCGCCGTGGTATCGGGACTGGATGACCGGGATGCTGGCACCGGTTGGTTCGACGCGCGCGTTCGCCGAGTCGCCCACCCGGATCGGCCTGACCCCGGATCGCTGGGCCCTCAGGTCCGCCTGAAGCAGAGCGGGCCGGGCCACTCCTTCAGATAAGCGACCGGTGAGCGCATGCGGTCATCCTCGCTTCGTGAGCAGCGAGAACGTCCGACCGATATCGGAGCCGCCCGTGGTCGCGAGGCGAGCCGCCTCGTCCTGCGCGAGCTCCGACAAGCGCGACTCGACCGAAATCTCAGTGGTGAGCTGGTGGGGCGGGCCGCGGGACTCTCCGGAGACCATTACAGCCGGATCGAGCGAGGGCTGGTCCAGGGAATCACGATCGAGCAGGCCTCAATCCTACTCGCGGCCGTCGGCCTCGATCTATCGGTCCGCGTGTACCCAGGCGGCGAACCGTTGAGGGACACGGCGCATGCCGCCCTGCTGGACCGCCTCAGGGCCGAACTGCCTCGGTCCCTCCACAGCCTGGCCGAAGTGCCCTTTCCGGCACCGGGCGATCGGCGCGCTTGGGACCTCATCGTGGTCGGAGACTCATGGCGACACGCGTTCGAGGCCGAGACACGACCCCGAGACCTTCAAGCCCTGGAACGCCGCCTCGCCCTCAAGGCGCGAGATGGGGACGTCGACGGCGTCAGCTTGCTGTTGCTCGACTCCCGGCACAACCGCGAGTTCGTGCGGGTCCATCGCCGGTCGCTCGACGAACGGTTCCCCGTGCCCGGGACTCGAGCACTCCAGCTGCTGCGGGCCGGTGACGATCCTGGTGCCGGCAGTGTGATCCTCCTGTGAGACGTCCGGCCCTGCGTCAGACGCGTGAACCGTCGCTCGCGGCCCGGAGAGCCGACCGGAAAGATCGGATCGCTGCTCTAGACGCTCGAAACCGACGAGTCGATAGCGACGTTGGCCGATTCCCTGCGGGACCTACACCGAATCGCCACGTTTCGTGGCTCCCGGCGACCGTAGATGCGTCTGACGCAGGAAGCCTGGGCATCGAGCCGATTTTGGCGACTGTAGATGCGTCTGACGCAAGATGGAGCCGCCAGCCGCTCGGGATGGCTTCGCGCTGTGCCGCCTGCCGCGACCTACTCCAGGTAGTCCTTGAGCTTCCGCGACCGGGACGGGTGGCGCAGCTTGCGCAGCGCCTTCGCCTCGATCTGGCGGATCCGTTCGCGGGTGACGTTGAACTCCTTGCCGACCTCTTCGAGGGTCCGCGCCCGGCCGTCCTCCAGCCCGAAACGAAGCTGGAGAACGCGCCGCTCACGCCCGGTCAGTGAGTCGAGCACCGCCTCCACCTGCTCCTTGAGGAGCTGGTGCGATGCCGCCTCGGCCGGGGCAAGGGCGCCCCGGTCCTCGATGAAGTCGCCGAGGTGGGAGTCTTCCTCCTCACCGATCGGTGTCTCCAGCGAGACCGGTTCCTGCGAGACCTTGATGATCTCGCGGACCTTCTCCGGGGTCACCTGGACCTCCTGGCCCTTCGACATGGCCTCGGCGATCTCCTCGACGGTCGGTTCGCGGCCAAGCTCCTGGAGGAGCCCGCGCGAGACGCGGATCAGTCGATTGATCGTCTCGACCATGTGGACCGGGATGCGGATCGTCCGCGCCTGGTCGGCGATGGCCCGGGTGATGGCCTGGCGGATCCACCACGTGGCGTACGTGGAGAACTTGAATCCCTTCTCGTAGTCGAACTTCTCGACCGCCCGGATCAGGCCGATGTTGCCCTCCTGGATGAGATCCAGAAAGGACATGCCCCGTCCGATGTACTTCTTCGCGATCGACACGACCAGCCGCAGGTTCGCCGACGTCAGCTGCTCGCGCGCGTCACGGCCGATCTCGACGATCACGCCCTTGCGGTCGCGCAGCTTCGTGTTGAGCGGCACCTCGGGGTCGTAGCCCATCCGCTTGAGCAACTCGGCCTCGTTGCCGGCCAGGATGTAGCGCTCGAGCGCCGGCCACGCGACGCCTTCTCGGGTCCAGTCCCAGATCGCCCGCAGACCGACGTTGTCGCGCGAGTCGAGGTCGCCGTTGTGAACGGCGAAGAACACCCAATCGAGCAACGGGATGAACGTGTCCGCCTTGGGCGCGGCGTTGTACGCCGCGACGAGCTTCTTGCCCTCCTTGAGCAGCTCCTTGGTGCCCTCGGACTGCGCATCCCGTCCGGCCTTGATGAGATGGAAGTCCGGCGACGGCACGAGCAGGTTCTTCGCGAGCCTCGAACTGATTCCCGCGCGGACGAACGCGTGGGCCTCCTCGCCGAAAGGCAGCCGGTGCTGCGGCTTGGCGGTCCGCGTCTTGCGCTCCGTGTCGTGCAGGGTCCACTCGTGGAGCGATGCCATGCCCTTCCAGGGCTCCTCGACCATCTGCTCGCCGAGTTCGATGGCCTTGGCCAGGACGACCTCTTCCTCAGCGGTCAGCAGGGCGACCTTGCCGATCTCCTTGAGGTACATCCGGACCGGGTCATCGATGCCGATCATGTCGGCGCTGATGGCCTCGAGGTCCTCTGGGGTCGGCTCCTCGACTTCCTTGGGGTCGAGCTTGGTCGGGCCTTCGGCCGGAAGGCGCGCCGCGGGATCGGTCGTGCCGTCCTCGGCCACGACCTCGACGTTCACCTCTGCGTCGTCGCCGGCGGCGGCGGCGATCTCAGGGCTGAGCTCGAGGTCATCATCGTCATCGTCGTCATCGTCATCCGGCGCGGCGACAGCCGTCGCAGCCCGACCGCGCGATGGGCGCAGTCCGGCGAGCTTGGCCTCCTCGAGGTCGGCCTTCGCACGGCGCGGCCGTGACAGCACGGCCTCGACGAGTCGCTTATCGAGCGGATCGGTCGGCATGGGATTCCTCCTTGGGTCTCAGGTGTGAGCGGCCATCGCTGGCCGCGCGAGTAGTCGTGTGTCTTCTCGGCGTCGATCGATCGACTTTCGAGTCTCATTGATATGGCGTCGCTCGAGCAGCAGACGCTCGATCATTTCGATGTCAGCCGCCCGCTCCGCCTCAGCCAGGGCCGATTCATTGAATTCGCTGCGCTCGCGGACCAGGTCGTCCTCGAGGTCGAGCAGCAACCGGGCCACCTCGCGCGCCTCGGGGATCGGACGTTGGAGCGCGAGGAGCGCATGGGCCAGCGACCGCGTCTCCTCATCCAGACCGAGCAAGAGGCTCGCCCGGTCGAACGCCGGATGGACGCCCTGATCGTCGGGCGCCCGGGCCAGCACGATCGCCCGGTAGAGCTCACGTGCCAGCGTGCTCGGGAGCTGGTCTGGCCCGAGTTGGTCCACGACCCGCAGTTGTTCCTCGGGCAGGAGCAGTAGCAACCGCAACAGCTCAGCCTCGACGGGCGACACGGCGCGCAGGATGTCACCGACCGGCAGCGCGTCTGGCGACGCCAGCACTGCGTCCGCGGTGATGCGTGTCTGCGATTCCGACCCGCGACGCGGCCCGACCCCACCGGCGGCAGCGATCCGCCGGTCGAGCACCTGGCGCAGGACGCGCTCCTCGACACCGGACACCCGGCGGACCTCCTGGAGCGCCTCGTCGCGCCGCAGCGGATCGGCGATGTCGCGGATGGCCGGCATCACCGCATCGATGAAGCCCATCCGACCGGTCGGTGTCTTGATGTCGTGGCGTGCCGCGTGATGGCCGATGAGGAATTCGACGAGGGGCTTCGCCTTGACGATGCTCGCCTCCCAGTCGGCAGGGGACTCACGCAGGACCTCGTCCGGATCCTTGCCGTCGGGCAGCCGCACGACCCGGACGTCCTCGAGCTTGACACCGGAGTCATCGCCCTGGAGCTGGCCGATGAGACCCGCCAGGGCGGTCACGCCAAGCGTGCCTGCCTTCTCCCCCGCCGGGTCGACGTCGTATGCCAGCGCGATCCGGTTGGCGTAACGGGTCAGCAGCCCGATCTGGTTCGGTGTGAGCGCGGTCCCGAGGCTGGCCACGACGTTCTCGAAGCCGGCCTGATGCGCCATCAGCGCGTCGGTATAGCCCTCGACGATGACGGCCTGGTTGCCGGCACGGCGGATCGGACCCTTGGCCTTGTCGATCAGGTACAGCGTCCTGCTCTTGTCGAACAGCGGCGTGGCCGGCGAGTTGAGGTACTTGGGCCCCTCCCCTTCCAGGAGGCGGCCGCCGAGCCCGACGGCATTCCCGTTCTGGTCGCGGATCGGAAAGATGACCCGGGCACGGAACTTGTCGATGACGCCCCGCCCCCGCTGGCTCGGGCTGGCGAGCCCGACCTCAACGAGCTCCTCCGGCCGGATGTCGCGCTTCGCCTGCAACTGGCGCGCCATGACGTCCCAGCCAGCCGGCGCCCATCCGAGCTGATAGGTCTCGATCGTCGCGTCGGTGAAGCCCCGGCCGCGCAGATAGTCGAGGGCCGGCTTGCCCGTCTTCGAGCCCGTCAACACGGCGTGGTAGAAGGCGATCGCCGTGTCCAGCACGCCACGGAGCCGCTTGCGCCGGATGTCCTCGCGCTTCGTCCGCTCGTCGATCTCCACCCCGGCCTTGCCCGCGAGGGTCCGAAGGGCCTCCGGGAATGACAGACTGTCGCGCTCCATCACGAAGCTGAAGATGTCGCCGCCCTTGCCGCAGCCGAAGCAATGCCACGACTCACGGCCCGGGGTGACGACGAACGACGGCGTCTTCTCACCGTGGAAGGGACACAGTCCCTTGTAGGTGGTGCCCGCCTTCTTCAGGGTGACGGTCTCGCCGACGACGTCGACGACCGACAATTTGCTCTTGACTTCGGCAGTCGCGCCGACCGACAAACTCCGCTCCGTTCTCATCGCTGACCAGGCGATGTCGTTCCACTTCTGCCCGCTCGACCACCCGCATGGTCCCGGACACACCTGTGGGCCTGTCAAGTCTTGACAAGCCCGGTACGAGGAACTGTACGCCTCGAAAGCCCCGAATGTCAACCCATTTGTCAATACTCCGGCGGAGTATCCGCCACGTGATCCGTGTCAACAGTCGAACGCGAACCAGCACAACTCGTTGCGCAGCCGCTGGTCGTCGAGCACGAGTTC
>DASTIG010000248.1:0-50298 GCA_035717785.1 Candidatus Limnocylindrales bacterium | reverse complement strand
CGATCGAGGAGACCGCGCCACCGATCGAGGATCTCTCCTTCGATGACGCCCTCGCCGAGCTCCAGCGGACGATCGCCGAGCTCGAGAGCGGCAATCTGCCCCTCGAGCGGACGCTCGCGTTGCACGAGCGTGGCGCCGCCCTGCTCGAGCGGTGCGAGACGCTCCTGCGCAGCGCGGAGCTCCGGATGCGCCAGCTGGTCGCCAAGGGCGGCGGTCTCGAGACGGTCGCGGTGACCGAGGACCGCACGATCGACGAGGGCTGATCAGGCTTCCGCGGGCACGATATCGAGGTTGCGGCGGAACAGGTTGCCGGGGCGGAAACTAGCGACCACCGAGGAACAGGTTTAGACTGTCGCCCGCGATCGACAGACATGCGACCCTACGCACCGACATCACAGATGGGCTGCCAGACCCGTCCAGCGACCGACATACCGGAGCAACCGCCCGCGTGACCATCCTCGCCCGACTCAACGACCCGGCCGACCTGCGCGGCATGACCGAGCCCGAGCTCGTGCAGCTCGCCTCCGAGATTCGCCGGACGATCGTGTCGACCGTCGCCGAGACCGGCGGCCACCTCGGCTCGTCGCTCGGTGTTGTCGAGCTCACGATCGCCCTGCATCGACTGCTCGAGTCGCCGCGCGACAGGATCGTGTGGGACACAGGCCACCAGGCCTATCCGCACAAGCTGCTGACAGGTCGGCTCGACCGATTCCGGACCCTCCGTTCGCTCGATGGTGTCGGCGGCTTCCCGCGACGCTCCGAGTCGCCACACGACGTGTTCGATGGCGGGCACGCGGGGACGGGTCTGTCGATCGCCGAGGGCCTCGCGGAGGCCCGCGACCTGCGTCACGGGATGGAGCGGATCGCGGTCGTCGTCGGTGACGCCGCGTTGATGAGCGGTCTGTCGCTCGAGGCGCTCAACGACATCGGCCAGCGCAAGACCCAGATGCTGATCGTGGTCAACGACAACGAGATGTCGATCAGTCCGACCGTCGGCGCGTTCTCGAAGTACCTCTCCCAGATCAAGCTGTCCGGTGCGTGGCGCCAGAGCCGCAGCGCGTATGACCGCACCGTGCTCCGCGTTCCCGTCTTCGGCCCGCACCTGCTCGAGCTGTCGACGCGGCTGCGCGCTTCCGTCGTGCGGTTCGCCCAGCCGGGCCAGCTGTTCGAGGACCTTGGCATCACGTACATCGGCGTTGTGCCAGGGCACGACCTCCGCGCCCTCATCGAGACCCTCGGGGCGGCGCTGGCCCTGCCGGGCCCGACCATCGTGCACGTCCGCACCCAGAAGGGGCACGGCTACCGGCCCGCGATCGAGGATCAGGTCGGCTTCCACGGCGCGGCGCTGCCACCGATGCAGCTGGCGCCCGAGGCCGACGCGTACGACGGCGCGAGGACCGCGCCGGCAGGGCTCCCGACGGAGTCGATGGCCGACGACGCGGCCTCACCGACCCCGGAGCCCGCAGCGCCGAAGAAGAACCCGAACTACACCGCCGTGTTCGCCGCCGAGCTCATCGAGGCGGCACGGGACGACCGCCGCGTCGTCGGGATCACGGCCGGCATGCCGACCGGCACCGGGATGTCGAAGCTCGCGCAGGTCTTCCCGGAGCGCGTCTTCGACGTCGGGATCGCCGAGCAGCACGCGATGACCCTCGCGACCGGTCTGGCGATGGGAGGCATGCGCCCGGTCGTCGCCTTGTACTCCACGTTCCTTCAGCGGGCGTTCGACCAGACCGTCCACGACGTGTGCCAGAACGACCAGCCGGTCCTCATCGCCGTCGACCGCGCTGGGCTCGTCGGTGAGGACGGGACGAGCCACCAGGGCATGTTCACCCTTCCGGCGCAGCGCCAGCTCCCGAACCTCGTCATCGCCTCGCCGAAGGATGAGCAGGAGCTGCGGTCGCTGCTCCGGACCGCGCTTGCCCAGGACCATCCGTTCGCGCTCCATTACCCGCGCGACCCGGGGTTCGGGTTGGAGCCAGTCGATGCGGTCGTGCTACCGATCGGGCAGGGCGAGACCGTCCAGGAGGGTCGCGACCTCCTGTTCGTCGGGTTCGGGCCGATCGTCGCGCGCGCCGTCGATGCGGCGGCCATGCTCGCCGCCGACGGCTGGTCGATCGGCGTCATCAATGCCCGGTTCGCGAAGCCACTCGACCGCCAGCTGATCCTGGACGCGGCGCGCGGAAAGCGCCTCGTGGTGACGTTCGAGGAGAGCGTAGTTAGCGGCGGGTTCGGGAGCGCGGTGCTGGAGCTGATCGAGGAGGCGCGCCTCGCGGACGCCGCCTATCGCGACGTCGCGGTGCGCATCGTCGGCATCCCGGGAGATCGCTTCGTGGACCACGGGTCCGTTGCAGACCTCCGTCGCGTCCTTCGGCTGGACGTGCCGGGCCTCGTCGAGCAGGTTCGCGACACGCTCGCGACGCTTCGCCTGGCTCCGGGTCGGTCGACCTCCGACATCGCCTAGGCCTCGGCGCAGGGCCGCGGCGAGCATGAAAGACATCGCGCGCACCCTGTGGCGTCACCCGTCGGCCGTGTTGCTTGCGGTCCAGCTGTTCGGTGTCGTCCTGTACCCGTTCATGGGCGAATCGCCGACGGGACGGGCGATGATCTCGCTGTTCGCGTTGGTCGTGCTGCTGCTGGCGGTGCGCGCTGTTCGGGCGACTCCGGGTTGGTCGCGGGTGCTACTGGTCCTCGCGGCCCCGGTCGCTGTGCTGACGATCCTCGAGGCACTGTTCCCGACCAACGAGACGATCCTGTTCTGGTCGTCGGTGGTCCACGCCACGTTCTACCTGTACACAAGCTACGGCTTCATCCGGTACATGTTCCTCGACCGTGAGGTGACCCTCGACGAGTTGTTCGCGACCGGCGCGACGTTCACGGTGGTCGCATGGGCCTTCGCCAATCTGTACGTCGCCATCCAGATCCTGTGGCCGGGGTCCTTCGTGGCTGCGGTCGATCCGGAGGCCCCACGCAGCTGGATGGAGCTGCTGTTCCTCTCGTTCACGACGCTCACGAGCACCGGCTTGTCGGACGTCATCCCCGTCACAGCCCAGGCGCGCTCGATCGTCATGATCGAGCAGGTGGCCGGGCTCATGTACGTGGCACTGGTGATCTCGCGGATCGTCGGATTGACCATCGCCAGGGAGCGCGGCCAGGGCTCGTAAGGTCGCGACGCGATAGGCGTCATAGAGGCGTGATCGTCTCTTCGACCCGGCGAGAAGGGCCATGATCGGAAGCGGCTGGGGATCGATCCGACGGGTGTTGTTGGTGATGGCGCTCGGCGTTGCCGGCATCGTGGGCGACATCGGGCTGGCGCCGGGGACCCAGGCGACGAGCGTCGGCGTGAGCTCCCAACTCCCGCGAACGGCCGGCAGCCCAGCACCTGCTGTCCCGGCCATGGTCCTCCGGCCGCTGCTCACGCCGACCAGCACGCCGCCGCCCGGCGCCGCGGTGCCGTACCGGATGACCGCGTTCGACATCCAGGACCTTGGACCGGACGACCTGCCGTACGCCGACACGCGCATCCCATCGATCGGGCCGCCACCGCTCCATGACCGCGACGGCCTGCCGATCAAGATCGTCGACAAGCGGCGGCACTACAGCCCGTCCGGCCTGGCGCAGTTCGGCCTGCGCTATGAGGACGCGTATCGGCGGACTCGGGACGCGGCCCATCTCGAGATCGCCCGCAAGGCCCTCGGCAAGCTCATGGACCTCGGTATCGAGGCGAACGGCGGCGTGTTCATCCCGTACAGGTTCGACTTCGCGATGCATGAGATCGAGAACGAGGTCATACGCGCCCCGTGGTATTCGGCGATGGCCCAGGGGCTGGCCCTGTCACTCGCGATCCGGCTCCACCGGGATACCGAGGAAGCAGGCTTCCGCGACGATGCCGATCGGCTCTTCGCGTCCTTCCTGGCCCTCGGGCGCGGCCCCGATCCGTGGGTGACCTACGTCGACGACGGCTTCCTGTGGCTCGAGGAGTATCCGGAGCCGACGAATCCGTCCGACCACACCGCCAACGGCTTCAATTTCGCGGTGTTCGGGATCTACGACTACTACCTGGCCACCCGCGACCCGGCCGCGTTGCAGATCCTGAATGCGAGCCTCACGACGATGCGCCATCACGTCGCCGACTTCCGTGTTCCCGGCGGGGTCAGCAAGTACTGCCTCCGCCACGGCAGGCCGCAGGTCAAGTACCACCACGTGCTCATCTGGCAGCTGAGGTTCCTGTCGGCGATGAGCGGCGACCCGTATTTCGCATCGATGTCAAGGAAGCTGGCCGCCGACCATCCCTGATCGACGATCGGCGCGCTGCCTATTGAGTCCGCGTGCAGCGGCCTGTGCCACGATAGGGCGGTGAGCCCGACCGTCACCCATCGGCAGACCAAAGTCCGTCTCGACCAGCTCCTCGTGGACCGCGGCCTTGCCGACACCAGGGCGAAGGCCCAGGCCCTTGTCCTGGCCGGCAAGGTGCTCGTCGGCGACGGCGATAGCGGACGCCGCGATCGCAAGCCCGGCGACCAGGTCGATCCGACCGCCACCGTCCGCGTCGAGGCGCGCGAGCCGTATGTCAGCCGGGGCGGCCACAAACTCGCGGCGGCCCTCGACGCGTTCGGGATCGACCCTGCGGGCATGACCGCGCTGGATGTCGGCGCCTCGACGGGCGGCTTCACGGACGTCCTGTTGCAGCGCGGCGCGCGCCACGTCTACGCTCTCGACGTGGGTCGCGCTCAGCTCGCCGAGTCGTTGCGTCGCGATCCCCGCGTCACCTCGCTCGAGCGGACCAACGCGCGCGCGCTGACCGCTACGAGCTTCCCCACGCCGATCGCGCTCGCCGTCATCGACGTTGCGTTCATCTCGCTCGACAAGGTTCTCGGCCCGGTCCAGACGACGCTGACACCCACCGGGCAGATCGTGGCCCTCGTGAAGCCCCAGTTCGAGGCGGGCAAGGGCCGAACGGAGAAGGGTGTCGTCCGGGATCCTGCCATGCATCGAGAGGTTCTTCAACGGATCACGAGCCATGCGCGCGGGCTCGGCCTGGGCACCCGCGACGTGATCGCCTCACCGATCCTCGGTCCGGAGGGGAACCGCGAGTTCCTTGTCCACCTGGCGGCCGGTCCGAGCTGTGCGGACCTGCCGGCACGGATCGCCGAGGTCACGGCGGCGTGACGATCAGCCGCATCGGCTTCGCTTACAACCCGACCATCGAGGCCACGGTCGAGCTCGCGGCACGCGCGTCGGGTTGGTGCCGGCAACGCGGCATCGACGAATGGCAGGCGCAGAGCGGTGACCTCGAGGCGCTCCGCCGCGAGCTGCCCACGACCGACGCCCTGGTCGTGCTCGGCGGGGACGGCACGTTCCTGCGGGCGGCCCGGGCCGTCGCCGAGATCGACGTCCCGATCCTCGGCATCAACCTGGGCAAGGTCGGCTTCCTGTCGAAGGCCGAGGCCGCCGAGCTCGAGCCCGTGCTCGAGAAGATCGCTGCCGGAGAGTTCACGCTCGACGAGCGGATGGTCCTCGAGGGCCACATCCTGCGAAGCGGCGCGGCGGGGGAGGGGCCGCGCCACATCGCCCTCAACGACATCGTCATCGCGCGTGGCTCGCTGGCCCGCGTCTGCCGCCTGGACGTCAGCATCGATGACACCCACCTGGCCACGTTCGTCGCCGACGGCCTGGTCGTGGCAAGCCCCACGGGGAGCACCGGCTACTCGTTCTCCGCGGGTGGCCCGATCCTCGACCCGATCAGCCGCAACCTCGTCGTGACCCCGATCGCCGCGTACCTCTCGGCCATCCGCTCGGTCGTTGTCAGCCCCGAGCAGGTCGTTCGCTGCCGCGTGGTGGACGCGCACGAGGCGCTGGTCTCGGTCGATGGCCGGGAGGATCTGCCGATCGCCGTCGGCGACGTGGTGGAGGTTCGTGCGATGGAGCGGCCGGTCCGGCTGATCGAGCCGCGCGGCGCGCAGCCGTTCTGGGACCTGCTCCGCCACAAGGTCGAGCTCCTGCCGTCGTGAGCGTGACGGTGCCGGACACGGAGGACGCCGGTCGGCTGGTCGAGCTCACGGTCACCGACCTCGCGCTGATCGACCGCCTGCGGCTCGAGTTCGACGCCGGATTCAATGTCATCACCGGCGAGACCGGGGCCGGCAAGAGCCTGCTCATCGACGCGCTCGGGCTGGCGATGGGCGCCCGCGCAGACACGACGCTGGTCCGCCATGGCATGGAGACCGCGCGCGTGGAAGCCCTGTTCGACCGCTTGCCGGAGCCGCTCATCGCGGTCCGCGAGGTCGCGGCCAACGGCCGATCGACCGCTAGGCTCGATGACACGACCGTCACCGCGGCTCGTCTCGCCGACGAGGTCGGCGGTCTCGTCGAGATCCACGGGCAGCACGACCAGGGACGATTGCTCGACGAGCGCTGGCAGCGCGACCTCCTCGATGGGTTCGGGGAGCACGAGGCGCTGCGCACGGCCATGGCTTCCGCGGTCGAGCGCTGGCGCGAGAACCGCGCGGTGCTCGACGCGGCCGCGCTGGATCCGCGGGAGGTGGCGCGACGCCTCGACCTGCTCGAGCACGAATCGAGTGAGATCGCCCGCGCGAACCTGAGGCCTGGCGAGTCCGACGAGATCCGCGCCAGGCTGACCGCCGCCCAGCATGGCGAGGCGATCGCCCGGGGAGCGGCCGCGCTCCGCGAGGCATTGACCCAGGAGGGTGCGGGCGCCCGTGATGCGACAGCTATCGCCCTCAACGAGGCGCGCGGGATCGCACGGCTGGACCCGCGGTTCGAGCCCCTGGCCGACAGGCTCGCGGGACTCGACGCGGAGCTCGCCGACGTCGCCGACGAGGCGCGTCGGCTCGCCGAAGACGTCGATCACGATCCGCGCGCCGTGGCCGAGCTCGATGCGCGCCTGGGTGTCATCCACGGTCTGCTCCGCCGATACGGCGACGACGAGGCGTCGGTGCTCGCGCACGGGGAACGTGCGGCAGCGGAGGCCGAGCGCCTTCGAGGGTTCGATGAGGAGCGCGCCCGGCGCCAGGGCGAGGACGCCCGGCTCCTGGCGGACGTCGGTAGCGCCGCCGGGGCTCTATCAGCGGCCCGTCGAGGCGCCGCTGCGTCGCTGAAGCTAGCCGTCGCGACCGTGCTCGAGGAGCTCGGATTCCCGCCCGATGTGTTCGAGGTGGCGATCGGTCGCCGGCCGGCGGGACCCGGCGAGGCGGCCGTCGAGGTCGACGGCGATGCCGTCGCCTTCGATGGGTCGGGCATCGACGAGGTCGTCTACCGGCTCGCCCCGAACCCCGGAGAACCGGCACGACCGCTGGCGAAGATCGCGTCGGGCGGCGAGCTGTCACGGGTCGCGCTGGCGATCAAGCGCGTTCTTGCGGAGGCCGACGCGACGCCCACGCTCATCTTCGACGAGGTTGACACCGGGATCGGTGGCCGCAGCGCCGATCCGATCGGGCGCTCGTTGTGGGGCCTAGCGCGCCGTCATCAGGTCCTGTGCGTGACGCACCTCCCGCAGATCGCCTCGCACGCTGACGCGCACTACCGGATCGTCAAACGGGAACGCGACGGCCGGACCGTGACCGAGGTCGAGCGCCTCGACCGCGAGGGCCGCATCGTCGAGCTCGCGGCGATGCTCGGCGGCGGGCCGGGCGACGCGGCGGCGCTCGCGTCGGCGCGCGAGATACTCGACCGGGCAGAGGCGTGGCGTGCCGGGCCGGTCGGCGCCGCGGGTGGCGACCGCTCGGCGTGAACCTCGACCGCGCGATCGACGACTACCTGTCACACCTGCGTGTCGAGCGCGGCCTGGCGGACGCGACGATCCGCGCCTATCGCGGCGATCTACGCGATTTCGAGCAGGACATCGCAACCGGGCACGAGGCCTGGGACCGGTCCGCCGATGCAGCGGTGCGGTATCTGGCAGCACGGACGCGACGCGGCCAGACGGGGGAGCGTTCGCTGGCGCCCACGAGCCTGCGCCGGCGAGCGGCAGCGCTCAAGGGCTTCTACCGATTCGCTTTCGGCGAGGGGATCATCGAGGTCGATGTCGCGACCCACCTCGACCTGCCCCGCCAGAGCCGCCGCTTGCCCGACACGCTCGACGTGGGCGAGGTGGAGCGTTTGCTCGAGGCCGCGTCGTCGGGCTGCGTCCGGGACCGGGCCCTGCTCGAGCTGCTATACGCCGCCGGATTGCGAGTGAGCGAGGCGATCGGGCTCGATCGCGAGGACCTGTCGCTCGACGGGGCCTTCGTGCGGGTCATCGGCAAGGGCGACAAGGAACGACTGGTGCCGATCGGCGAGATCTCTATCGACCACCTGAGCGCCTGGCTGGACGGACCACGACCGGCACTGCTGGCACGCCACCACGTCGAGCCGGTCCGCGGCGGCCCGTTGTTCCTGGGCGACCGCGGCCGACGCCTCGCGCGCCAGCAGGCGTGGTCAGCGGTCAACGCGGCAGCGGACCGAGCGGGGCTCGGCGGTCGGGTGAGCCCGCACACGCTGCGACACTCGTTCGCCACCCACCTGCTGGAGGGCGGCGCCGACCTCCGGGTCGTCCAGGAGTTGCTCGGGCATGCGAGTATCTCCACGACCCAGCTGTACACGCATCTGACCGGGGAGCGGATCCGGGACGTCTATCGTCGGGCCCATCCGCGGGCTTGAGCAGGAGGACACGCGAGAGATGGGCTACGCCGACGGGCTGCTCTCGACCGGGGAGCGGATCCTGCACCGCGAGAAGCAGCACTGGTTCGTGTTCATCTGGGGGGCGCGCTACACGATCCTGGCCGTGATCATCGCGGTCATCCTGCTCGTCCTCAAGGGCAACCTGTCGCAGCCGTGGCAGGACATCCTCAACTACGCCGCGATCATCCTGTTCATCGGCGGCCTGGTGGTGTTGCTCTGGACGATCCTCCAGTACATCAATCTCGAGTACGTGGTCACGAACCGGCGAGTGATCGAGGTCTCAGGGGTCCTCAACAAGCGAACGACAGACTCGTCGCTTGAGAAGATCAACGACGCGGTCCTGACCCAGTCGATCTTCGGTCGGATCTTCGGCTTCGGCGATCTCGACATCCTGACTGCCTCTGAATCCGGGATCAGCCGCTTCCGCATGCTCGTTCAGCCCGTCCGGTTCAAGCGCGCCATGCTCGATGCCAAGCATGAATACGAGCGGGACATCGAGGGAAGCGGGTATGCCGCGAGCCCGCCGCTCCGCAGCGAGCCGGTGGTGGTCGGCCAGCCCCCGTCGGAGGACACGGTGTCGACGCCCGTGCCGCCGACACAGTCTCCGCCGGCTCCGGCCCCCGCGCCGCTCTCCCGCGACGAGGTGACCCGGACGCTCAACAGCCTGGCCGACCTGCGCGATCGCGGGGCCATCAGCGCCGACGAGTTCGAGCGCAAGAAGGCCGACCTGCTCGGGCGTCTCTGACCCTGACCGACCGCGCGGCTACGATACGCGGGACCCGCTAGAGGAACCCCGTGTCCGACCAACTGCTCGCGTCCGTCATCGTCGTCGCCATCATGTTGCTCGTGGGCTTCCCGGTCCACGAGTTTGCGCATGCGCTGGCGGCCTATCGACTCGGGGATAGCACTGCTCGCCTGATGGGCAGGCTCACGCTCAACCCGATCGCCCACTTCGATCCGCTCGGCGGCATCCTCCTCGCCGTGACCTTCATCGCCAGCTCGTTCGGCTTCGGTTGGGCGAAGCCGACACCGGTCAACCCGAACAACCTCGAGGGCGGACGCTACGGGGAGGCGATCGTTGCGGCCGCGGGCCCGCTCTCCAATCTCGCGCTGGCCATCGTTGCGGCGTTGCCCCTGAGATATCTGATCGCCAACCCGGCGCTGATCGACCAGATCCCGCTGATCGTGCTCGATGTCCTTCTCCTGTTCGTGAATATCAATCTCGTGCTGATGTTGTTCAACCTCTTTCCGATCCCGCCCCTCGACGGGTCGAAGGTGCTGTTCGCCTTCCTGCCGCCGCACGTGGCCTGGCGCTGGCGCCCGATGCTCGAGCAGTACGGCTTCATCGTCTTGTTGCTGATCTTCTTCCTCCCACCCGGTGGGTCGATCGGCGGGCGCATACTCATCCCCCTCATCTCCGGTCTTCGTGAACTCCTGGTGGGCATCTAAGGCCCGCCAGTTCCGGTCGCACGTCCGGGCTCGGGTCGGCCCGGAGGAGCGCGCCGGACTGGCGGCCTGGCTCACTCCCGCACAGCTCGCGCTCTTCGATTCGATGCATGTCGCCGACCGCCGCCACGGCCTCGACGTGGTCGCCACCCTGCGGAAGGACGGCGCGGCCGACGACGATCTGCTCCTCGCAGGTCTGCTCCACGACGCCGGGAAGGGCCACACGGGCGTCGGGCCGAGGGTGGCCTACGCTCTCGGGCAGGCGTACGGCGCGTGGTTGTGGCGTGTGGCCGGGATCGTCCCCGGCTGGCGGCCAGTCATGGCCCGCCTCCGCGACCATGCCGAGATCTCCGCACGGCTGGCGGGCGAGGCCGGCTGCTCGGCACGAACCGTCGAGCTGATACGGCACCAGGACGCCCCGGTGGACCCCGACGCCGGACGCGCACTCCAGCTCGCCGACGAGGCCAACTGATGGTCACGGACGTGACCGGATCGCCCGGCGTGCCGGTGATGGCCCCGGGCACGACGGCCGTTCGTATCGGTGACGGGCGGCCAGAGAGCTCGACCCATGTGCAAGTCGCGACGTTCGACGGGCCGCTGGCGCTGCTCCTGTCGCTCATCGAGGCGCGGCAGCTCGACGTGCTCTCTGTCCCGTTGGGCGGCCTTGCCGACGCCTATCTCGAGGCGCTCGCCGGACTCGAGGCCGATCGCCTCAGCAACATCAGCGCGTTCGTCGCGGTGGCATCGCAGCTGATCCTCATCAAGAGCCGCGCGATGCTGCCGAGACCCCCGGCCATCGAGCCGGGCTCTCCCGACGGCGATGACGCGCCCGACCCCGAGGCTGAGCTGCGCAAGCGCCTGATCCTGTACCGAGCGCATCGCGATGCCGGACTGCGACTGGCCGAGGGCGCGCTCGAGCGGATCGGCGTGTTCCGCCGCGAGCCCGGAGCGGCCCGCGCCGCCGGCATGGCCGGTGCCCGGCCGTCCGATGCGCCGCCGATCGATCCGGCTCGTCTCGCCGCCGCGCTCGCGCATCTCGCGCTGATCGCGCCACCGCCCGAACCGCCGCCGGAGGTCATGCCGCGCACGATCACCCTGACCGAGCGCGCCGCGATCATCCGGGCTGCCCTGCGGGACGCACCGGCGATCGTCCTCCAGGACCTGCTCGCCGGCGTGCGCG
The DNA here is from genome assembly GCA_035717785.1 of Candidatus Limnocylindrales bacterium. Taxonomy (GTDB): domain Bacteria; phylum Chloroflexota; class Limnocylindria; order Limnocylindrales; family CSP1-4; genus SPCO01. The sequence continues at coordinate 38,993 of DASTIG010000248.1, read as the reverse complement.
ACCGGGTGGTCGTCGCGGTGACGTTCCTCGCGCTCCTCGAGCTCATGAAACGACGCGAGATCGTGGTCGAGCAGGACGAGCCGTGGGGTCCGATCGTGGCCCGGGCGACCGGCGACGTGATGGACGACTCGCCGCTCGACGAGTCCCTGGAGTCCTTCGCATGACCGACGAGCTCGACCTTGAGCAGGGCGTCGCCGACGGCCTCGAGCCCGGAGAGGGTCTTGCGTCGCCCGACGAGGGGCCGGCGCCGCCCGACGATCGTCCGCCGCTCGAGCTGACCGAGACAGCGCTCGAGGCACTGCTGTTCGTCGCCGAGCGGCCGCTGAGCCGCCGCGAGATCGCGTCGCTCGCCGGCGTCGATCGCGACACCGTGGACCAGCGCCTCGGAGACCTCGAAGTCACACTCGCAGAGCGCGGGATCCGCCTCATCGTCGATGGCGACCGGGTCGAGCTCGGGACGGCGCCCGAGGCAGGGGCGCTGGTCGCCCGCTACGTCGGGGTGGACGCGATCCGGCTGTCGCCCGCGAGCCTCGAGACCCTCGCGATCGTCGCGTACCGACAACCCGTCACGCGTGCGGCGATCGAGCGGATCCGCGGTGTCGATTCCGACTACACGGTCCGGTCCCTGCTGCACCGGCGGCTGATCGTGGAGCTCGGGCGATCCGATGCGCCGGGCCGGCCGTTCCTGTACGGCACCGGCTTCGACTTCCTCGAACGGTTCGGGTTGACCAGCCTCACCGAGCTCCCGCCGGTCGATGTCGACGTCGCCGCGCGTTTGGCCGAGGAGGGCGGCGAGGCCGTAACGGAGTCCATGTTCCCGGACGACGACCCAGCCGAGGCCTGATGCCGTCGGAGCGACTCCAGAAGGTGCTCGCGGCGGCAGGCGTCGCCTCTCGCCGCGCGGCCGAGTCGATGATCGCGTCGGGCCGCGTCACGGTCGACGGCAAGGTGGCGACGCTCGGCACGCAGGCCGATCCCGATCGATCGGTCATCGCAGTCGACGGGCGGGTCATCGGGTCGGCGGGGGCTCACGCGTATCTACTGCTGCACAAGCCGCCGGGGGTCACCTCGACGACGCGCGACCGCCATGCCGAGACGACCGTGCTGGACCTCGTCCCGACCGCCCTCGTGCCCGATGGGGCGCTGCTCTACCCGGTCGGCCGCCTGGACCAGGACAGCGAAGGGATGCTGCTGCTGACCAACGACGGGGCGTGGGCCGATCGGGTGCTGCACCCGCGCCACGGCGTGGAACGCGAGTACGCGATCGGCCTGGAACGGCCGCTCGGCGACGACCAGGTGGCGGCGTTGCAAGCCGGGATCCGGCTGGAGGAGGGTCGCGCGACAGTAGGCGCCCTCCGGGCCATGACCCAGATCGAGGTCGAGCGCCTCGGCGACCTGCTCCGACCGACCCCGCCCGCGCTGGTCTGGTACCGGGCGACACTGACGCAGGGCTGGAAACGGCAATTGCGACGGATGTTCGGCGCGATCGGCGCCCCGGTCGCGCGCCTCGTGCGCGTCCGGATCGGCCCGGTGCGCATCGACGGCCTCCGCAGCGGCGCGATCCGGCCTCTCAAGGCCCCGGAGATGCGTGGCCTGGGAGCCGGCGGCGGGCGCTCGCGGTCCGCGGCACCTCGATCGGACCAGGCAAGGAGTCACGATGGGCTTCCTTCGACGCGTCCTCGGCGGCGCTGAGCCGCCGCTCCCGGACTGGTCGCCGTTCGACGACGGGCGCTCGCACCAAGCGTTCCTCGACGCGGTCGAGGCCGACCTGCGGCGGCGCGGGATCCGTTTCGCGATGGACGATGGCTTCGTCCTCGTGCCCACCGAGGGCGAGGACGAACCCGGCCAGTTCGGCCTCGCGAACCTGTCGCAGCAGTGCGCGGCCGACGACCGCGAGGCCTGGCCGCGGATCATCGCGACGCATTTCACGAGCGTCTTCTCGATCCAGGGCCGCGACCTCGATGCCCTCGCCGCGGACTACGACCAGGTGCGACCCATCCTCCGAATCCGTCTCATGCCGGATGAGTCGATGGGCGGCGTGGGGGTCCCCGGCGCCACGGTCCGGGCCATCGCACCGGGCATCCAGGCGGTCCTCGTGTACGACTTCCCGGATTCGACTGCCTCGGTCCACGTCGAGCACCTCGCGGAGTGGCCAGTGGACGAGGACGCGGCGTTCGCTCGGGCCCTGGCGAACCTGGATCACGAACCGAAGCCGCTCAGCGAGGACATGGAGGTCGAGCCGGGGACGTCGGTGCGGATCCTGTACGGCGACAGCTTCTACGTCGCGACGCAGGCGTTGCGGCTCGGTGACGTCCTGCCGCCCGGCACGACCGACGCCCTCGTCGCGGTCCCGAACCGCCACACGCTGATCGTTCACCCGATCGTCGGTGGCGGCGCCGTCGCCGCCATGCAGCCGATCTACCGGCTCGCCGCGCAGCTCTTCCGGGAAGGGCCTGGCTCGATCAGTGACCAGCCATACTGGTGGCACGAGGGTAAGCTCGAGGTCATCCCGCACCACGCGAAGGGCGGCAACGTGACGGTGGTGCCGCCGGACGGACTGCTTGCGGTGTTCGAGACTGTCATCGCCCGGACCGAAGGCCGCTGACCGTTATCCTTCCGGCCATGGAGCGGTTGGTCGTCGCCCTCGACGGGCCTGGGTCGTCGGGCAAGAGCAGCGTCGGCGCAGCCGCGGCGCGCGAGGTCGGCTACCGGTTCTGCGACACCGGCCTGCTGTATCGCGCCCTGACGTGGCTGGCGGAAGCGCGCGGCGTGCCGGTCGATGATCCGGAGGGGCTGGTCGACCTCGTCGCAGGCGTCGAGCTCGCCGAGGATGCGGCCGGACGTCTCGAACGTGTGCACGTCGATGGCGTCGACCACACTGCCGATGTCCGCGGTCCCGCGGTCGACGCGGCCGTGTCGGCGGTGTCGGCCGTCCCCGAGGTCCGTGCTGCCCTGCTGGCGCGCCAGCGTGACCTGGCCGCCGGCGGCGGGATCGTGATGGCCGGGCGAGACATCGGGACCGTGGTGCTGCCCGACGCCGACCTGAAGATCTATTTGGACGCATCGGTCGATGAGCGCGCCCGACGGCGCGCGGAGGAGCGCGATCTCGATCCGGATGGGCCTGCGGGGATCGCCATCCTCGAGGCGCTCCGCCGCCGCGATCGACTCGACACCACCCGGGCGGTGGCGCCGTTGCGTGTGGCACCCGACGCGCGGGTGATCACGACGGACGGCAACACCTTCGAACAGACGGTCGATGCGGTGGTCGGTGCGATCCGGGATGCCGAGGCTCGGCTGGAGCCGGCCCGCTCACCGTGACCGGAGCGCAGCGACCGACGACGCCGATCGTGGACGACATCGCTCCGTGGATGAGCGCATTGGCGGGGGCCGTGCGAGTTGGCCTGGCTGGCCTGACCCGGGTGCGGATCGAGGGCGCGGTCGACGAGATCCCGCGCACGGGACCGATGATCATCGCGGCGAACCACAGCTCGAACCTGGATGTGCCAGTGCTCGGGTCGTCTCTGATGCCGAAGCTCGGACGGCGGCTGCAGTGGCTCGGCAAGAAGGAGCTGTTCGACTGGCCGGTCGTCGGCTGGATCGCCCGGAACGGCGGGGTCCACGCGATCGATCGCACGTCCACCGATGTGGAGGCATTCCGGCTCGCCTCGCGCATCCTCGAAGAGGGGCACGCGCTGTTCGTGTTCCCGGAGGGGACGCGCAGCCGTGACGGGACGCTGGGGGAGGGGCGCGACGGTGTGGCGGTGCTGGCCCTGCGGACCGGGGCGCCGATCGTGCCGGTCGGGGTGACCGGCACGTACGAGCGCTGGCCACGGGGCCAGAAACTGCCGCACCCGGGCGGTCGCGTCACGGCCCGCGTCGGCTCGCCGTTCCGCCTGGCCGACGTCCTGCCGCCGGGCCTGGACCGCCGTGCGGCGAAGACCGAGGCGACGGAGCTGATCATGCGGCGTATCGCGGAGCTGCTGCCGCAGCGGCAGCGCGGGCGGTACGGCGCGGCCCCTACGGTTTCTCCGGCGCCTGTGGAACATCCCCATGTTCCAATCGACGAAGGTGCGCCCGGCTAGCGCGGCAAAACGACCGCCCAGACGTCGTTTGGAACGCCCCGCATGTTCCAAATGACGGAGGAGCGCCCAGATACGCCCATCCGCCGGACGCCCAGCCGCTGATTGGAACATCAGGAGGTTCCAAGTGCGATCGGGGCGAGGAAGGCCGACACAGGCCGCCGAACGGCCGCGAACGGGGCCCCGTGGGATAATCGGATCGTGGGAACGGTCCAGGAGGTCCGCATCGCGAAGCGGACTGGCTTCTGTTACGGGGTGCGCGAGGCGATCGACAAGGCCAAGGAGGCCTCGGCCGCCGGTAAGGCCACGCATACCCTCGGACAGGTCGTCCACAACGAGGGTGTCGTCCGCGACCTGCAGCAGTTGGGCATCCAGACCGTCGAGACGCTCGACGACGTCGACCACGGAGCGGCGGTCGTCATCCGCGCACACGGCGTCCGGCCAGATGTCATGGCCCGCGCCGAGGAGCGCGGCCTCGAGGTCATCGACGGCACCTGCACGTGGGTGATCCAGGAGCAGAAGGAGCTCGTCCGCCTCGTCGAGGAGGGCTACACGATCGTCATCCTCGGAACACCCAAGCATCCCGAGGTGGTCGGTCTGCTCGGTTTCGCGCCCGACGCGATCGTCGTCGACGAGGAAGAGGAATGGGACGCCGGCATCCCGCGCAAGAAGCGGATGGCATTGCTGTCGCAGTCGACCCAGCCGCCCTGGAAGTTCGAGAAGCTCGCGGCGCTGATGGTGTCCCGGGCGCACGAGCTCAAGATCGTGAATACGGTCTGCCCGGTCACGATCCGGCGCCAGCAGGACACGATGGAGACCGCCGCCGAAGTCGACCTCATGGTCGTCGTCGGTGGCCGATCGAGCGCGAACACGAAGGAACTGACGCGCCTGTGCGAGATCGGCGGGACGCCGGCCATCCAGATCGAGAACGTGCGCGACCTGACCGACGAATCGGTGTTCGCGAACGCCAGGATGGTCGGCGTGACGGGCGGCACCTCGACACCGATCGAAGACCTGCGTGACGTGACGCGCCGAATCCTCGAGCTGGCAGGAACGAACGAGACAGCGGCACGCGCCGACGAGCTCGCCGATGCAGCCTTGGGTCGTGCCGCCACCCCCGCCGGCCGGACCACCTCGCTGCCCGACGCGATCGCCCGACCGACCACCGGCGCGGCGTAGGCGTGGCGATCGGGGAACCCTCCGAGGACCAACGCGACGCTCCTGCGAGCCACAGGTCCTCGGTCTCGGGTCCGCGGCTGGGTGGGGCGCTGCCGATCGTGGCGATCGTCGGCCGGCCGAACGTCGGCAAGAGCACGCTCTTCAACCGGGTCATCGGGTCGCGCACCGCGATCGTCGAGGATCGGGCGCGGACGACGCGTGACCGGCTGTACGGCGACGCCGAGTGGAACGGGCGGCGGTTCGTCATCGTCGACACGGGCGGGCTCGAGGTCGACACCGACGACCCGATCGAGCTGCGCGTCCAGGAGCAGGCCCGGCTGGCCATCTCAGAGGCCGACGTGATCCTGTTCGTGGTCGATGCCGCAGCCGGCACGACGCCCGCCGACCTCGAGGCGGCCGAGCTCCTCCGGCGGGCTCCCGCGCCGGTCATCGTGGCCGTCAACAAGGCCGACAACGAGAAGCGCGAGATCGAGGCCGCCGAGTTCCACGCGATGGGCTGGGACGAGACCTATCCGATCTCGGCGAGCCACGGTCGTGGCACTGGCGACCTGCTCGACGCGATCGTCTGGGCGCTGCCGCCCGAGAGCCAGCAGGAACTCGCTCGGAAGTCGCGCGACGTTGAGGCGGAGGCCTGGGCCGATGAGGTCGCAACTGGCCGACTCGAGCCGTTCGTGGTCGGCGACCCCGAGGAAGACATCGACGGCGACGGCGAGACCACGGTGGACGACGCCGAGGCGGCACGCTGGGACGCCGCGATCGCGGCGGAGGCCGACACATCACCGGCGGCGATCGCATTCGTCGGCCGTCCGAATGTGGGCAAGTCGAGCCTCGTGAATGCGCTTCTCGGCGAGGACCGGGCGATCGTGTCGGACGTGCCGGGGACGACCCGCGACGCGATCGACACGCGTCTGGCGTGGGGTCGCAGCGAGGTCGTCCTGATCGATACCGCCGGGATCCGGCGGCGCGGCAAGGTCGCCTCCGGAGCGGCCGCCGAGCGCTATTCGACGATGCGCGCGCTGACGGCGCTGTCGCGTGCCGACGTCGCCGTCCTGGTCATCGATGCGGTGGAGGGCCTGACCTCGCAGGACGCCCATGTCGCCGGCTATGCCGTCGAGGAGGGCAAGGGACTGGTCGTTGCGGTCAACAAGTGGGATCTCGTCGCCGACAAGACCGACCGCACGTTCGACCAGTACATCGAATGGATCCGGAACGACGCCCCGTTCCTCGAGTTCGCCCCGGTCGTGTCGATTAGCGCCAAGACCGGTCAGCGGGTCGGCCGCGTGCTCGAGCTCGCCGTGGACATCTGGGCGGAACGTCGCCGGCGTGTGCCGACCGCCGAGCTGAACCGGGTGCTGATGGCGGCCACCGACCGGACGCCACCGCCGCTCGTCCGCGGAAAACGGGCGAAGCTGTTCTACGCGACACAGGCGGCGATCAACCCGCCGACGTTCGTGTTCTTCGCATCCGACGCATCGGCCGTCCACTTCTCGTATCGCCGGTACCTCGAGAACCGGTTGCGCGAGACGTTCGGCTTCGACGGCACGCCGATCCGGCTGGTGTTCCGCGACCGCGCCTCGGTCAAGCTGCCGCGTCGCCGGAAGGCTCGGTCATCTCCGGTTACCAAGAGCCGCCGGCCGTCCCCTTCGCGAAATCGCCGACCGAGCTGATGGACGACGCGCCCAGGGTCGCGGTCGTCGGAGCGGGGGCGTGGGGCACGACCCTTGCGGCGATCGTCGCCGGACGCGAACCGGCGCTCATCGTCACCCACAGACCCGATGTCGCCGACGAGATCAACGCGACGCACCGCAACGAGCGGCGACTGCCGGGTATCGACCTGCCGGAGGCGCTGGCGGCGACCGCCGATCCGACCCGGCTTGCCGAGGCGCACGACCTCGTGATCTTCGCCGCCCCCTCGTCGCACCTTCGGTCGGTCGTCGAGACATCCGCGCCGTACGTCCGTGCTGGCGCCGACGTGCTGTCGGTCGTGAAGGGCCTGGAGTGGGGCTCGCTCTTGCGGATGAGCGAGGTCATCGCCGACGCCGGCGGGATCGACCCGGCGCGGATCGCGGCGCTGTCGGGTCCGAACCTGGCATCGGAGATCGCGCAGGGTCTGCCCGCGTCGGCCGTCGTCGCGGCGGAGGACATCGAGCTCGCGAGCCGTGTCGCCGAACGGCTCGGGCGTCGGGAGTTCCGGCTGTACGTCAACCGCGACATCCTCGGCGTCGAGCTGTGCGGTGCGCTCAAGAACGTGCTGGCGATCGCGGCCGGGGCCGCCGATGGTCTCGGCTTCGGCGACAACGGGAAGGCCGGCCTGATGACGCGTGGCCTGGCCGAGATGATCCGGCTGGGTGCGGCGGCGGGGGCAAACCGACTCACGTTCGCCGGACTGGCCGGCATCGGTGACGTGATCGCGACCTGCGGGTCGCGGCTGTCGCGCAACCACCGGCTCGGTGAGGAGCTGGCCAAGGGCCGGCCGTGGGCCGAGATCGAGGCCACCCTTCCGGGGACGGCGGAGGGCGCCTACACGGTCGAAGCCGCCCTTGCACTGGCCGACCGCTACGGCGTAGAGATGCCGATCGCGCAGGAGGTCTACCTGGCCCTGTTCGAGGGGAAGAGCGTCCAGCGCTGCCTGATCGATCTGCTCTCGCGCGAGTCCAAGGACGAGCTCCAAGACCTCGCCTGACCGCGGTCGGTGGAGAGGTCGGGGGCTGCGGAACTGCCAGTTCCGGCACCCGGCACGGCCGTGCACGGCTACCGCTCAAGCGCGACATCGGCGGGTCGTCTAGGCACCCCAGCCCTGCACGCTTGACGAGCGGTCTGGAACCATAGGTACCGACCGGTTCGCCGGAGGTCCCGTGCTAGACTGCGGACCCCGTCGGGGCGTGGCGCAGTCTGGTAGCGCACCAGTCTGGGGGACTGGTGGTCGTGGGTTCGAATCCCGCCGCCCCGACCATACTTCACGCACGAAACGACCCCGCCGGCACGTCCGAGCGGGGTCGTTGACCGCAGTTTCGACCGCAGTTATGGCTCGCTGAGCTTCTGCCCAACCTTCGCCGCGCGTAACAGCGCCTCGATCTTGCGGAGTTCCCGGCCTGCCTGCTTCGTGATCCGGTTCGCCTCCGTCGGCGTGATGCGCCCTTCGGCGAGATCCTGAGCGGCCTGCCAGAGACGGGCTTTTAGCACCTCTACGCCCGATGGTGGATTCGTCGGCAAGTCGTCAGACATCACGCGATCTCCTCGGCGACCTGGCGAGCACATGCGCGTCAAGCAGGCCGAGGTCCTCGTGCCGCATCTCGTGGATCCGGAGCGGATTGTCGGTGCCTACGCCCCCAACCGGATCGCTGCGGAGGCGCTCGTCGTGGCAACACCGGCGCTCGCGGTCGTCGTTACCCGGTATCCGTTCTTCCAGGGGCCACCCGGGTCATGATGGCCACCGGATCGGTTACCCCGATGGTGGGCGACCTTTTCCTCTCGTCAGCCCAGACCCTCGTGAATACCGTCAACTGCGTCGGCGTCATGGGCAAGGGGGTAGCCCTCGGTTTTCGCCAGCGCTTCCCGGACATGTACCGGGAGTACGCACAGATGTGCGAGCGGGGCGAGGTTAAGCTCGGGCGCCCGTACCTGTGGCGGTCGGTAGTGGCTCCATGGGTCCTCAACTTCCCGACCAAGAATCACTGGCGCGAGAACTCAAGCCTATCCGCGATCGTTGCCGGTCTCGAGTACCTCGAAGAGCACTACAAAGCCTGGGGCATCGAGTCCTTGGCCGTGCCCCCACTGGGGTCCGGCCTCGGCGGCCTCGACTGGCGAGTGGTCGGGCCAACCCTGTACCAGCACCTCAGCCGTCTCGACATCCCTGTGGAGCTCTACGCGCCCATCGACACGCCTGAGGACCAACTTACTCTCGACTTCCTGATGCGGATGCCCACGGAGGATAAGGGCCGGCCGCGATTGAGCGCCGGAGCCGTGGCGATCGCCACGATCGTTCAGCGTCTGCACGAACAGCCGTACGCGCCGACAGTGGGCCGCGTCGCCGTTCAGAAGATTGCGTACTTCTTGACGCAGGCCGGTGTGCCGACCGGCCTCAATCACATCCAAGGGTCGTTCGGCCCGTACTCACCCGAGTTCGCGGACCTTCGCCGGAGGATGATCAATCACGGCGTCATCGAGGAGCGGCGACTTGGGTCCATGAATGCCGCTGCCCCTGGCCGGACGCTGGCGGACGCACAGCAGGTCCACGCCTCGGAGTTGGTTGCGTGGGCTGATGCCATTGATCGAGTAGTCGATCTCTTCACCAGGCTCAGGACCGCTCGTCAGGCTGAGGTTGCTGCCACGGTCCACTTCGCCGCGAAAGAGCTTCGCAATCGTCATGGTGCCGAGCCGAGCGAATACGAAGTCCTGGAGTTCGTGCGTCAATGGAAGGAGCGACGTGATCCGCCGCTGACGGACACGGAACTTGCCCTCGGTATCCGCGCCCTGAATGCACTCGGGTGGATGTCGATTCCGTCGAGCGAGTCGCTGCCGGTCCCGCCGTAGGAGTGCGCGGCTTGCGAGTGAGGAGACCGTCGGCGCGTCGCGACGACTCGCGCCCATCCCTCAACGAGCGGCTGCGTACCGCGTTCATCGCCGGGGCAGAAGAAAGTCGCGCCGCCAACTCGGTCGCGGCCTTACCCGCGAAGAATTGGATCGGGTGCTACGACGCTATCCAGGGGACATCGAGTCGTAATCCCCGCTGCGGCGCTTTGGCCCTCGCCGTGCACAAGCAGGTGGTTCCGCTCTCGTTGGCAGGGCGCTACGATCATCCGCGCAGTCGAGTCGGCGAACGGGTGACAGGTACGCTGTCCGAACCCGGCTCCGGTCCCGGACCGACGATCCCGGAAGTCCAGTCGGTCCGGGCCAACCGGGGCCGATTGACGGTCGGTCGCTAGCATCTTGAGCAGCGGCCAGGCGGCGACCTCCCGGAGGCGGTCGTTCCCGAACAGGTCAAAGCCGTCCAAGGTGAGGGCGCGCACGTCCGGCGTCACCTCGCCGGCCGCGAGAAGACCGAGCGTCCTCGCGTCGTTGAATGAATCGGCTCGCAACTTCCCCATACGAGATGTAGCGTCGGAACCCATCCGACGCCGAACCCCGGGAAGGGGCATGGACGCCGATCTCGTGAGACGTGCACAAGGCGGAGACCAGGAGGCGTTTGCCGACCTGGTCTATGCCATCGCGGATCGGTTCCTCGCCGTGTCGCATCGGATCCTGAGCGACATCGACCTGGCCGAGGACGCCACGCAGCAGGCATGCCCCCAACCTCGCTGGTGGCCACCTTAGCACCGCCGCTGTCACAGATTTGCTTGTGACCCGCGGTAGCCTTGGCTTCGGGCGCGCGGAAAGAGGCGACCAGTGCAGTATCTCGACTTCGAGATCGACGTCACCGGGGGCGATCGAGGGTCGTACACGGTCAAGGTGCGATCGCCGGCGGGTGAAGCGACGTCCACGATGCGCTTCCCGTTCGACCAGCCGACCCTCACGAACCGGCTGCAGGCACTGCAGATCGCGCTCCTCCGCTCGAGCATGACGCGCCGTCGGATCGCGTCACCGGAGAGCCTCACCGTCCAGGAGTTCGGCCAGGAACTGTGGAAGGCGCTCTTCTCGGGCGATGTCCTGTCCCGCTACGAGGCGAGCCTCCAGGAGGCGAAGCACGACCAGTTCGGCATCCGGATCAAATTCCGCTGCGACGAGCCGGAACTCGCGGCACTCCCGTGGGAATACCTCTTCGACCCCGTGCGCGGCGATTTCGTCGCCCTCTCGGCCAATACGCCGCTGGTCCGGTACATCCCGTTGCCGGAGAGCATGCCGCCGATCCGCGTAACGCCGCCGATCCGGATCCTGGCGGTCGCGGTCAGTCCCTCGGACCTGGATGGGCTGGACGTGGAGCGGGAGCGCTCCCGACTTAACGCAGCGATGGAGCCGATCATCGCCAAAGGGCGGGTCGAGCTCACCTGGATGCCGGGGCAGACCTGGCAGGACTTCACCGATGCCATGCTGGAGGGCCCCTGGCACGTACTCCACTTCATCGGCCACGGCGGGTTCGACGAGAACCGCCAGGAGGGGATCGTCGCCTTCGCACGTCCTGACGGCAGGGCCGACTACAAGCGGGCGACGAGCCTCGGCCGCGTGCTCGGCGACCACAAACCGCTTCGGCTCGCGGTGCTCAACGCATGCGACACCGGTCGCAGCGACGTGACGGACCTGTTCTCGAGCACGTCAGGCACCCTCGTCCGCAAGGGCACCCCAGCGGTCGTCGCGATGCAGTACGAGATCACGGATGAAGCCGCGATCGCGCTGAGCCGATCCTTCTATAACGCCGTCGCGAAGGGGGTACCTGTCGACACGGCACTCTCCGTGGCACGGCAGGGGCTGGCAACGACCTTCGAGGACACGCTCGAGTGGGGGACGCCGGTCCTCTATCTCCAGGCGCCCGACGGCGTGTTGTTCGACATGGCGGCCCCCGCGGCCGCGCCGCCGGTCAAAGCGCCGCCGCCCGTGGTACCTGTGCTGCAGCCCACAGAAGACCGAACCCTCGGTGCCGAAACGCGCGCAACACCCGCGGCCGGGCGCGAGCAGGCTCCCGAGCGGGCCTCCGCGGACACTTCGCCGGAAGCGCCGACTCCGATCGGACTGACATCGTCCAACGTTCGACCGTGGCGGCGACTTGTGATCGCCGCGACGGGCATGGTGGTCGTCATCGGTGTCGCGACGATGACGGTGTTCGCGCTCGGGGGCTTCCCGGGCACGAGCCCCAGTCCGGGCAACTCCGCGTCACCCAGCGGTGCCGCATCGGAGGCCGCGTCGGCCGCGCCAAGCGACATCCTGCCCATGAAGTGGACCGTCCTCGGCGGCGCCCCGTTCAACGGGCAGTTCGGTGAGCCGGCTGTGGCCGCCCATCTGGGCCGGCTGTGGATTGCCGGAGGCATACAGGACTCGACACCGCTCACGACGGTCCATGTGTATGACCCCACGACGAACAGCTGGGACACCGGGCCCAGGCTGCCCCGGCCGCTGACCCGGATGGCGCTCGTGAGCGACGGCGGCGATCTCTATCTCATCGGCGGGGAGGTCAACAGTGAACCTGTCGCCTCGGTCTACCGGCTGTCCGAGGGAGAGGACGCCTGGGAGACGGCACCGCCGTTGGGCGGCCCCAGGTCCGGGGGTGCAGCCGCGTGGGACGGGCAACACATCGAATACGCAGGCGGCAGGGTCGAGTCTCAGCCAGTGTTGTCGAGGACGATCTGGGAGCTCCAGGGCGGAAGCTGGTCGCGGCTACACGCGCAGCTGAGCGTGGCGCGCGAGTGGCTCGCGGCCGCGACCAACGGGGCGGGCAGGATCTGGTTCATCGGGGGCAGCGCCCCCGGCAACAAGGTCTTCGACACGGTCGATCGCCTAGACGGCGGCCAGCTCCGGGCGGGACCTCACATCGATCCTCCCAGGCACGGCGTTGGAGCCATCTGGACCGCCAGGTTCGGGTTCTGCGCGCTCGGCGGCGCAGTCGGGCGGGGGCCGGGCGGCGAGAAGTACCACGACAACACGGTTGACTGCCACAGCGGCCAGGGCGACGGGTCGCTGCCCAATCTGCCCTCCGAGCGGTTCCTGCCCGGCGCGGCTGTCCTCGGAGACTACGTGTACGTCGTCGGCGGCATGGGGAACTACCGCCCTGGCGAGGAGATACTCAGGCTCCGGCTGCCCTGACCTGGTGTTGAGTGCGCAAGTTGACCGAGGTACGCCACCACTTCTTTGCAGCCGCGGAGCTGATACCGCAGTTTGCGCCGAACACGGTCAGAACCGTCCCGGTCGACGCGATCCGTCAACTTCGGACGGTTTCGGCACAAACGCGCGCGCGCAAGTTACCTCGACTGCATGACATTAAGCGGGACACATCCAGGCCGCCGGCAACCCAAACCTGCGTCGAGGGACGAGGTCTGACGGACGAGGACATCAGGTCCTGGTCCGCACCCACAACAGCTTCGTATCAGCAAGCGAAGGGCTGCGAAAACATGCCTGACGCCCGGACTTGGCAGCAGTTCTGGCAGCGTGTGCGCGCGTCCGGCCACGTCGGGCACGGGAGCCGGAGGCGGCGTAACACTCACGACGAACGCCGTCGACGGACACTAACGGACGCACAGCCGACCACCTTGGAGTAACGCCATCCGTCCATTCGCAATGTTGAAGATGTGACGAGCGACTTTCGGGCCCTTCTCGACCAAGGTCTTCGCCACGCATCGAACAAGTACTGGGGCCGACCATCCCGGTCCCGCCGGTCCACGCCTGAGCGCATCTTCGCCACCCGTCGCGCCGCGCTCCGACGGGCGATACGTACATGGCCCGCTGCCCGCTGCACAAGGACGACGTGCGATCGCTCGCCATCACGGAGAAGCGCGGCAAGGTCCTCGTCCATTGCCACGGCGGGTGCGAGCAATCGCAGGTCGCGGCAGCACTCGGCCTGCGGGCCAACGGCCACGCTCCGGCCCGACAGGTCGAGAAGGTCTACACCTACCGCGCGGCGGATGGCTCGCCCGCGTTCGAGGTCGTCCGCTACTGGCCGAAGGACTTCCTGCAGCGGCGTCCTGATGGCACCTGGGGCGTCAAGGGCGTCGAGCCGGTCCCGTACAACCTGCCGGCCGTTCTTGCGTCGGATCATGGCGTGGTCGTGGTCGAGGGCGAGAAGGACGCCGACCGCCTGGCATCCCTCGGGATCGTGGCGACCTGCAATGCCGGCGGGGCCGGCAAGTGGCGTCCCGAGTTCGCGCGGTATCTGCGTGGGCGGACCGTGGTCGTCATTCCCGACAACGACGAAGCCGGCAGACAGCACGCGGCCGACGTAGCCCGATCGCTCGACGGCGAGGACGTGCGGGTCCTCGAGCTGCCCGGGCTGCAGCCGAAGGGCGATGTCTCGACCTGGCTGGATGACGGGCACACCGCCGACGAGCTGCGCGACCTGCTACGCGCGGCGCCGGTCGCTGTGCCCGTCATGCCACACGGCGCGGAATGGGTCGACTCGATCGACCTGCCGGCCGAGGACCCGCCGATGGCCCTGCCGCCAATGGTGCTGGACGAGGGGCCGGCCGTCCTGTTCGGCATGGGCGAGACACGAAAGTCGATCCTAGCGCAGATGGTCGCGACCACTTTAGCGACTGGTCGCGAGACGGTCCCCGGCTGGCGACCGACACTGGCCGGCCCCGTCGTATGGCTCGACTACGAGAGCGGCCGGCTGCGGTTCGCGCGACGGCAGCGACTACTAGGGTCCGCCTCGATCCTGTACGTCCCCTGCGTCCGCCCGATATGGGACGACGTGGACAGCCTGGCGACCCTCGTGGAGCAGGAAGGAGCGGTCCTCGTCATCGTGGACAGCATCGTCCCGGCCAGCGCAGGCGGTGCGGTCAGCACCAAGGATGCCGAGACTGCCGCGCGCTACTTCGGGGCGGTAACGTCATCGCTCCGCGCTCGTTGTCGATCGGCCATGTGACCAAAGACGGCGAGGCCTCGATGCCGTTCGGGTCTGTGTTCTTCCACAACCTCGCCCGACTGACATGGCGGACGCGCGCGGACGATCAAGGCCGCGTGACGCTGACGAACCACAAGCACACGGACGGCGATCGGCTGCCAGCGACCACGCTGGTATTCGACTTCGGAGAACGGCTGACCGTCACGCACACATCCGCCCAACTCACGACCGTCACCCTCGCCCGGATCGTGGCTGACGCCGGCCAGCCGATGACGTTTACCGGACTGAGCGATGCCGTCCAGGGCGAGGGGTACACGGTCGGCCGATCGTGGCTCCGCGAGCTGGTAACGCGGGGCGTCAGCGAGGGCGTTCTAAGCCGGCCGTCTCGCGACCGCTATGGACCGGGGACCGGCCTAAGCACCGGCCTAACGCTCATTTCGGAGGGTACGGCATGACCGGCCTAACCCCGGCCGGGGTACTCCCCGATGTGCGGGGATGGACCGGCCTAACCCTGGCCTTTGACCGGCCTAGCGAATGCTCGCCCGAAAGGCCGGTCCTCCGGGGGTATGTATACCCCGGACCGGCCCGGCTGGCCTGCGAGGTCGCGAGGACTTACGGCATACGGGACTTACGAGCCTTACGACTCGCATCGGATCGTCGCGTCTCGGCTCGTGATCGTCATTTCGTGGATGGGAGTGGCTTTTCTGAGATGGACAGGTCTGCACCGCCAGCGGTGCCGGAAAAATACTGAATGCCCCCCAGTAATCCACCGACCGTCCACTGACTCGCGCGTATCGTCTCGGAAGGAGCTGAAATGGTTGACCTGTCCCGGGGCTGGCTGATCTTCCGCGCCGACCTCACCCCGGACTGGGACGCGTTCCACGCCTATTGGTATGCGAGGCGGGCCGAAGCTGAACGCGAGAGCCGACAGGCCGGCATCGAGGCATTCGAAGCCCAGCGAGCCGCGGCAAAGGTTCTCCTGGAGGCGGCATGGGCCGAGCAGGCGCACGTCAGGGCCGTCCGCAAGGCGGAGGTCCGAGCCGAGCGGCGCGAGGCCAGCATCGAACGCCGCCGCGACTACAACGCGGCCTGGATGCGCGACTACCGGGCGCGGAAGAAGGCCGAGCGCCTCGCGCTGGAACAGACGGCGGATTCGCGCCCGCTGAGAACGCCCCCGGATGTCCCGGGCGACCGCGACTTGTGACTGGGCGAGGTCGAGCAATCGCTGCGATCCTTCGGCGGACCCGTCGAGTTCAGGCCGATCGCCGGCCTGTGCCGACCACTTGCGGACGGTTCTCGGATCGATCTGCAGCGACGCCGCCGCGGACGGAGAGTCGGTAACGGCATGGTTCGTTCAGGCCCGGTACTATGCCGCGGTGTCCAACGAAGTCGCTCACGGTCGAGCGGGACCGGTTCGGTACACGTGGCGAAGGTGACGGCTGGGGCTGTGGGACCGCCGGATCTGCTGACGGCGGATGAGGCCGTTGACTATTGGGAAGGTCGGCATCGTGCCGAGGGGGACCTCCGCTCCGGCGGAGATGTCGGCCTCGACGAAGCAGCCAACCAAATCTTCTACTACACGCGGCTGGGTCGGCTGCTGGAGATCATCGGCGATCGCAATAGCCTCAACGAGCCGCTTTTCCTCCTCGATGCTGGATGCGGCAAGGGTCTGTTCGCATGCGCCCTTGTCAAATGCGGCTTCGAAGTGGACGGGATCGACACGAGCCCCACCGCGATCGAATTCTCCCGAGCCAACGGGCTGGGACGGTACGAAGTGTCGAGCCTCGCGGATTGGCGGAGCCCGATCCTGTACGACGTCGTCTACGCCGTCGATGTGCTTTTCCACCTCATCGACGATGACGATTGGCGCGCCAGCTTGGACAATCTCGCCTCCCTCGTCCGGATTGGCGGCAAGCTTGTGATCACCGACGAGCGCAACGAGGTCCGGCGTCAAGCTGGGAACTACATCGTGCACCGAGCATTCACCGAGTACGTCGATGCTCTCGCCGTGCGCGGCCTGTCCCTCCGCGAGTTCCGACCGTATGGCTTCCGGGACAACCGCATCGGCTTCCTGGTGTTCGCGCGGAACCACTGACTCGATGCGCCTCCAGGACATCCTTCACCCGTATCTGGACGGCATACGTCTCGTCGTGGAATCCCACGCTGGCTCAATATCGATGAACCCGTACCTTCATCTCCCTGATGGCGTCGAGTACGCGCGACGCGGGTGGAATGACGATGCCCGGCCCGGCGGTCGAGTGGCGGACCATGGGGCCGACCACATCCTCGAACTCACGATCTTCGGTCCGGATCCGATCCGCCACGGCCAGGAGTCCGACGTTCTCGAGGCCATTCGGCGACTAGATGGCGGTGGCCGTTGCGTGATCCTCTTCGGTTACGAGACCGACGAACTGCCATTCCATCGCCTACTTGACGACCTGACCGCCGCGCGAGCACAGGTGGTACAGATCTCCTCGCTCGACTACGAGCACATCCACGCCGCCGCGATCGTGACCGTCCCAGAACGCCTGGAGATTCCTCGGGACCCACTCGGCGAAGCATTTGCCCCCGGTGACGGTCGGGGCCTGGATGACGTGGTGCTCCGTCGGCTGGCGAACGAATTCGTGTTCACCGATTTCGTCTCAAGGAACCTCCGCGCACAGTTATACCGTGGAAGTCGCAGTCCGAGTCGCCCATCGGACCATGCGGTGGAGGAGGCAGCGCGCGATCTGGCCCTGGCCCGGACCGAGGCGGACCAGGCCAACGCCGAGCTGGAGCAGGTCAAAGTTGAAGCAGAGCGGGCGCTGGCCGGGGTCAGGCAGGCCAAGGCTGAGGAGGAGCAGGCCAAGGCCGTGATCGAGGGCCTCGTCTCGGACGCTGAGCTTCTCAGGGCTGAGGCGAAAGAGGCCAAGGTCCAGGCGGCGAGGATCGCGGGATCGACGTCCTACCAGCTCGGTTGGACGCTGGTCCAGACGGCCAGCGGCGGTCGCCCCATCACGGGCCTGCCTAGGTCCCTGGTGCGCCTATGGCGGAAGCGCGGAGAGGGCCGGCGAGGAGGGTCGATCGAGCCCTCGATCCGGCCGACCGACGAAATGTCGACCACCACGGCGAACGCAGGTCGTGGCTCGGCGACGATACCGCCGTCGGCCGCGAACGACAGACCGATCGGTCGAGGCGAGGACCGGCTGTTCCTGGCGCACAGCGGCGTGGCCATTTCCAGACGGTCGAAACCCGTCGTGCTCGGGATTGTCAGCGATTCGATGGCGGGTGCGCTCGCTGTCAATGCGGTCGTCAATCGCGTGACCCCGAACGACGCCCTGTTGGTCCTGCAGCGATCCGAGCCCGATCTCGTGCTCGTTGAGGCGGCGGCGTTCGGTCGGTCGCATCCATGGGCTTTCGCGGCAGACGCTGCCGCGGTCGAACGAGCAACGCTGCTCCTCGAGCTGATCGGGCAGGCTCACGCGTTGGGACGACCTGCCGTCCTGGTCCGGGACATCGGGGCGGCAGATCAAGTGGGTCTCATCCCGCTCGAGCCGCGCTTCGATCTGGTGCTGAGCGCGACCCAGGGGTCGAGCGGTGCCAGCGGTTGGTCGCGCGGGATCCAGCTCGCCCGGTTCAATCCGCTCGGTGCACCGGCGAAGCGCGACGACCATGCCTTGTTCGTCGGCGGGCTCGATCCGCGCGCTCCTCCCCGCGTGCGCCGATTCATCGAGCCGGTGCTCATGGCCGCTCGAGATCATGGTCTGGATCTCCGTTTTGATGCCGATGCCCCGGACGGCTGGGACAACGTGCCCCGTAGGTTGCGCAAGAGCGTCAATGGTCGGATCGCTTGGCGCGATCTCGCCCCGCTTTATCGTCGGTCGTCCGTGATCGTCGCGAATCCGTTCATCGAACGGGACCGGGTGCGGACCATCGGTGCCCGGACGCTCGAGCAACTCGCCTGCGGCGCTCGAGTCGTGAGCGGTCCCAATCAGACGCTCGTGAACCTCGCCGGCCCACTCGCGCACGTTGTACACCAGCCAGAGGCCGCCGCTCGAGTCATCGCCGATGCCCACGCGGCCGGGGTCCCGACGGCGGCCGAGATGCGCCGCCTCCTTCGGACGCTCTACCTGGGTCACGCCACGCCGGTGATGCTCTCCCAGGTCACTCGCCAGCTGGGACTTTCGGCCGATCCGCTCGCCAGCCGGTCAACCACGGCAGTCGCGGCCGTGAGCGCGGACGCGCACGTCGGGCACTTCGTTGAGTCCCTCAAGCAGCAGATTCAGCGCCCGACCCGGGCCGCGATTCGGCTCGACGACGGCGCACGATGGTCCACGGACGCCAACGATGCTCTTGCCCATGCGGGCATCGAGGTCCACATAATCACGGCGAGCTCTGAGCGGTCCACCCTGGCGGCACTCGCGGAGGAGACGACCACGGAGTGGCTAGCTCGATGGCCGGACGGTGGCCGTGCCGGGCCGCGGTACCTACTCGATCTCCTTATCGGTGGCGAGATGTCCCACGCCGATGCCGTCGGGTATCAGTCGGGCGATCCATTCCGCTTCGTATCGAGCCTGGGACCGGACGCCAGGCTCCTTCGGTGGGACTCCCTGCGAACGATCGATGGATGGCGAGATGCGCTCGACATCGATCCGTCGCGGGCGCCGGGCTGGGATTCGAACGGCTGGCGTCTACTCTCGGTCGGTCCGGAGGAAGTGGCTTGAGCGAAACCCGGGCGACGACCTCGATCCCAGGTGCTCGTTCGCGGCGAGCACTCGTCTATGGGGACGTGAACCTCAACCTGATCGATGGCTCCGCGATCTGGGCGGCAGCCTCCGTCGAGATCCTCGCTCTCGCGGGCTGCGACGTCACGATACTCCTCAAGGCTCGCGTCACGACGACACGCTTGATCGAACCCTTGGAGGCGATCCCGCGCGTCCGGATCGTTCGGCCGTTTGAGGAGGGACTTGCCGGCGATGTTTCTGGAGACCTGCTCAGTCCGAATCGGGCGACGAAGATCATGCTCCGACTCGACGCCGTCGAACCGTTCGACCTCGTCGTCGTGCGAGGCTCGCGAACCCTCGACACCATGGTCCAGAACGGTGGCTTCAACGGGCGGATTTGGGCATACCTGACCGACATCCCACAGGCCGTGACCGCGGTCACGGCGGAGTCGACAGAGCGGCTCGCCCGAATGGTTGAGGCATCCCGACTCATGCTCTGCCAGACCGAGGAGTTGCGTGGATTCCTCGAGACGACCGTACCGGAGGCCGCAGGGAAGAGCGTCCTGTTCCCTCCGCTCCTGCCTCCCCTCGTCGGGCACGAACCGAAGATGCCCGATCCCGGTCGCCCACTCAAGCTCGCCTACGCCGGCAAGTTCGCCCCGCTCTGGAGGACCGAGGCGATGACAGGTCTTCCGGCGAAGCTCGCTGAGCGTGGCGTGAACGTCGAGTTGCACATGGTCGGCGACAAGATGCACGACGACCCGAACGACCCGGACTACGCACGCCGGATGGAGGCCGCGCTGCGGACCAGCCCCGGCGTGGTCTGGCACGGAGGGCTGGCGCGACAGGACGCTCTCGATGTAGTCGCATCGTGCGATGTCGGGTTGAGCTGGCGGGCGAGGGTCCTGGATGCGAGCCTGGAGCTCTCGACGAAGGTGCTCGAGTACGGGGCGGCGGGTCTCCCTGTGGTGCTCAACCGAACCCCGATGCACGAAGCGCTTCTTGGCGTGGACTACCCGCTGTTCGTCGGCGACGGCGACGACGTGGTGGATGTCGTTGAGGCGGCGACCGAAGACGCGGCATTTCGCCTAGCGGCCGAGCGTTGTAAGGTCGCAGCCGAGGGGTTCACGCAGGCTCGAGCGGTAGAGCGCGTGAAGCGCCTTCTCGAGAGCGTCTTTCCGACAGCATCCGCCCTTGCTGGTCGGGTCCGACGCATACGTGTCGGGATCGCGAGCCACGATTTCAAGTTCTTTTCTCGACCGCTCGAGTGGTTGCAGGCGATGCCGGAGCTCGAGGTCCAGACTGACCGGTGGTCTTCGCTTGCGCGACACGACCCCATTCGAAGCCAGGCGCTGGTCGACTGGGCGGACGTCATCATATGTGAGTGGTGCGGTCCGAACGCGGTCTGGTACGCCAAACATAAGCGCAAGGACCAGCGCTTGCTCGTCCGACTGCATCGGTTCGAGCTGTACCGGCCCTGGCCGCAGGAGCTCGCGATCGATCGGGTGGACCAGGTCGTGTGCGTTTCGCCGCACTATGCACAGGCGACGCTGGAGGGTACCGGCTGGCCCGGCGACAAGGTGACCGTCATCCCGAACTGGGTCGATGACCAGCAACTTGATCGCGTCAAGCTCGCAGGTTCGCGCTTCCACCTTGGCATGATCGGGGTCGGCGAGTCGCGCAAGCGCTTTGACATCGCCCTCGACATCCTAGAGGCCGTTCGCAGGGAGGACGATCGGTTCGTGCTGTTCGCCAAGACGAAGTTGCCCTGGGAGTATCCGTGGATATGGGCCCGGCCCGGCGAGCATGAGCAAACGCATGCCACGCTCGATCGCATCCAGAACGCCCGGTTGCTGCGCGGCGCTGTCGTGTTCGACCAATTCGGCCCGGATGTCGGGACTTGGCTGCGCCGGATCGGATTCATCCTGTCCACCAGCGACGACGAGAGCTTCCACCTCGCCCCGGCCGAAGGGATGGCGTCTCGGGCCGTGCCGGTCATACGGGCCTGGCCTGGCTCCGACGCGATCTTCGACCCGATGTGGATCCATCCCGACGCGCCAGCTATGGCGGCGGCGATCCTCGAAACCGTCGATGAGGAGCGGTGGGAGGCACAGGGGAACGCGGCCCGCGACGAGATCCGTGCCTCGTACTCGGTCGAACGCGTGGTAGATGCATGGACAGGGCTCATAGCCGGATACGACGCCCTCGGATGATCGCGAAGGTGCTTCGGATGCTGCGACGTCGCCTGCGACCAAGGAGGCGGGCTGCGAGGCCGTCGGGCGCAGGACAGGGCATCGCCAAGTCCATCGGAGTCATCGACAAGCCCAGCACGCCCGCGGAGGGTCCGAGCCTGTGGAGTCTGCTCGAGACCTACATCCCGAACGACCATGCGCTACAGGTCAACGCGCGCTACTACCTTGACAAAGTGATGTCGGGGCCGGATGCGCCGCGCCATGTGCTCGATCTGGGCTGCGGGAATGGCAACTCGGTCGATGCCTTCCGCGGCCACGATGCCAGCATCGCCTGGGTGGGAGTGGACATCGGCGATTCACAGGAGGTGCGGGCGCGACGCCGAAAGGACGCCACCTTCGTTACATATGACGGCACCCGCGTGCCGTTCCCGGATGGGACGTTCGACCTCGTCTACTCGAGCCAAGTCTTGGAGCACGTCCCCGATCCCCTGGTCCACCTGCGCGAGATCGCTCGGGTCCTCCGGCCGGGAGGCATGTTCATCGGCAGCACTTCACAGCTCGAGCCATATCACTCGATGAGCTACTGGAACATCACCCCATTCGGGTTCGTGACGCTCGTTCGCGCTGCGGGCCTGCAGGTCCTGGAGCTGCGCCCGGGCATCGACGGAGTGACGCTCACGCTCCGCTCGTACTTCGGCCGGCCATCCGGATTCGACGTGTGGTGGAACGGCGAGTCGCCGCTCAACGCCGAGATCGACGCGTGGGGCCGTGAGACAGGCCGCCGGCCTGCGCTGATCAATCTCCGGAAGCTGCACATGTGTGGCCAGTTCGCCTTTCTAGTGACACGTAAGGCGGCCGCGGATGCCTGAATGGCGGAAACCGGACGAAACGGTCCCTGCCACGGACGGAGAGCTGATCAAGCGCGTATTCGACTTGTACGCCGAGCGGATCGAGGCCCGGGATGGGGAAGTGCTTCGCCGACTCGGGCACCTTCTTGCCGGGGCCCTTATGGGTTCTCCCGCGAGCGGCGGGTCTTACCGGACCGCGAGGCATCGCGCCTCCGAGTCGGAGTCGATCGAGTGCCGAGCCGACGGAAGCCGGACGCCCTCGCATCGTTGACGAGGTCCTCAACGACACGCGGGCGACGAGCGCCCGAAATTGCTGGACGTGCGCGGGTGGTTAGCGGACGGTTCGCCGGCGACGCTTCGTGACGGGTGCCACCAGGGCGGGATAGCGCCGCGCCAAGCGGCGAACCCATCGTCGAGTAAGCCATGGAAGCTCTGTCTTCGCCCAGTCCGTGTATCTCTCCCAGGACACGCGACGCTCGGGGACGAATTCGTACGTCGGGGTCGCATTGAATACACGACCGGATGGGCGGTATCGATGGCGAGCCAGACCGGCGACGAGGGCCTCGTATTCATGTGCCTTCCCCGCCTCGGCGAAGATCAGCGGGCGCCATCGGGCGAGTGTTCGTGCGGCGCCGTCGATCACCCGAGGCTCCATTCCCTCGACGTCGATCTTCATCACATCGACCCGCCCCTCGATGACGTCATCGAGCCGCCTACACGCGAGCACACACCGCTTGCGGTCGAGCGTGACGCTCACCTGGCCAGTCCTGTCGGATAGCCCCCAAGAGTGCGCCTTGATCTTCTTGCCCTGTCCGTTGAGAGCGATGTTCTTCTCTAGTCTCTCGAATACGAAGTCGCGTGGCTCGAAGGCGTAGACGCGCGTAGACGGACACATGAGGGCGAAGAACAAGGAATGCGTGCCGATGCACGCCCCCACGTCCACGTACACGCCATGAATCTGGAGTGATCGGATGTAGTCCAGAAAGGCTTGCTCGTAGAATCTCCCCTTGAGGAGGGCCGCATAGATGATTCCAGGATTCTCGAGCCCGTAAGCGGGCTCGCCGTCAAACCTGCAAATCCGGCCCCTGTAAGAGAGTTCGATGACCCCTGCCTGCATCGTTACGTCCAATCACAGAACGAGGTGAGCCGACTCGCCCAGCGTTCGCCAGACAGTATGCGGCCTACTTTGCGGCGACCCATGCCGATCATCGACATTCACACGCACATGTTCTACGCAACGCTGGCTCGAGCTCCTGCGCGCGCACGGCGATCCGACAGCGTCCAGGTGCGACCCGACGGACGCGAGGAGGTCTTTCGAGGCGCCACCCCGAGCATCTCGTCACCAATTGTCAGCGGTCAATGTCGGCACTCGGCATCGGAGTGTACTCGTGAGGGAAGACGGCTCGGTCGTCATGCGACTCGATCATCGACCTAGAGGCGATGCCGTGCGCAACCTTCAACCCAGCCTGTGATTCGACGTCACGCGTCCAGCCCGTCCGGGGACGACGAGCGGCTACGGCAAACTGGAAACTTGACGTCGCATCCC
This sequence comes from Candidatus Limnocylindrales bacterium, assembly GCA_035717785.1. Lineage (GTDB taxonomy): Bacteria > Chloroflexota > Limnocylindria > Limnocylindrales > CSP1-4 > SPCO01. Next base: position 14,962 of record DASTIG010000248.1, on the reverse strand, counting down.
GGCCTCCCTGCCGACCCCATCTGAAGGTCTACTTGGATATACTTCATTCTCCCTTCATTGTGTTCCGAACTGGCCAGATGCGATATGATTGCGCGGCTCAGAATCACATTGGCAGAGGCGGCAGGATGGACAGCGGCAGGGGCACATCGCACGAGTACGTGCAGGTCAAGCGCCCGGAGAAGGACGGGGCGCGCCTGGTGAGGCGGTCGGACGGCTTCCACTGGGCTCGACCGACAACCGACCTGTCCGACGACATCTGCGCGCTTTGCGGTTATGGGCCGGCCGAGGTTCGCGGGAGAGGCAAGCACACGGCGAAACTTGCCGTCGAGGTCATCGCCTAGTACTCGCGGTCCTCGCGGCCGCGACAGCCTGGACTCGGGCCAGCCGCGCTCCCGTCCGCTCGAGCAGCCAGGCGGCGACGATGTCCGAGATGCGCTCGCTCGCGTGACCGTCCCACAATGGCGGCCGCGGACCTCCCGGGCGCGCGGGCCCGGCCAGCGATTCCCGTGCGGCGCCGACGATCTCTGTCGGCGCGACGAGCCGGTTCGTCCCGTGGCTGATCGTGATCGGCCGCTCGGTGTTGGGGCGGATCGTGAGGCACGGGACGTCGAGGATCGTCGTTTCCTCCTGTATCCCGCCCGAGTCGGTCAAGACCAGGCGGGCATCGGCGACGAGCGACAGGAATGACACGTAGCCGAGCGGCTCGATGATCCGCAGGCGCGGTGAGTCGGTAAGGCCAGCATCCTCCAGGTTTGCGCGACCACGAGGATGCAGCGGGATGACGAGTGGCAACATCGCCGCGACGCTATGCAGCGCCTCCACGATGGGCCGAGCGCCGGCATCGCCATCGACGTTCGATGGCCGGTGCAGCGTCACCACGCCGTAGTCGCCGGTGATACCGAGTCGTTCCCGCTCGACGTGGGACTCGAACGTTGGTCGATACGCGAGCAGTGTGTCGATCATCGTGTTGCCCACGAAGTGGATCCGGCGGTGGTCCACACCCATCGCGGTCAGGTGGTCGGTCGCCTCCGGACTGGTCGTGAATAGCAGGTCGGCGAGCAAGTCGCTGACCATCCGATTGATCTCTTCCGGCATCGACAGGTCGAACGAGCGCAGCCCAGCTTCCACATGCGCCGTGGGAACCCGCAGCTTGGCGGCGGCGAGGCTGCCTGCCAAGGTGCTGTTCACATCGCCGTAGACGAACACGAGCAGGGGCCGGTCGGCGAGGATCTCGCGCTCGAGGCCGAGCATCGCGCCCGAGGTCTGCTCGGCATGCGTGCCCGACCCCACACCGAGATTCACGTCTGGGACCGGCAAGTCGAGTTCCGCAAAGAACACATCGGACATGAGCTGGTCGTAGTGCTGACCCGTGTGCACGATGCGTTGCCCGATGCCGAGCCGCCCGATCGCGGAGATGACCGGCGCTGCCTTGATGAAATTGGGGCGAGCGCCGATGACGTGGAGGAGGTAGTCGGGCATCGGCGTCAGTATGCCGGAGGCATCTCTGGGCGGCCTTGCACGCGCCAGTCCAGGATCGATCGGGGCGACCCCTCCTTATACCCGAAGCCGCCACGACCGGACTCGATACCGCCAGGGAGGCGGCCGAACGGGTCGTCCCGGCGCGGCCGGATCCCATCGAGCACAGCGCGCCCGCCGTGACCACCGCCGCAGATGCGGTCGATCTGCCCGACGCCGCCGAACACGGGGCGGCCGTGTCGGACGCCGCCAAACCCGCGGACACGCCGCCCGACAACGACCACGGCAAGGACGTGTCCGAGGTCGCCCGCGACAACCACGGTCAGGCGACCGCCGCCGAGCACAAGCCCGCAGACGCGGGCAAGCCGGCCGACGCCGGGAAGCCCGATGATCCGGGCCCCACCCGACTCGGTCGACCTCCTTAACGCTGCCCCCGATGATCCGGGCCCGCCGGCTGACCCCGGCAAGCCCGACGATCCCGGACGCCCGAACTAGCTCCTCCTCCGTTGAAGAACCTCGCTCGTCGCCTCCGACGGGCGGGGTTCTCTTTCTCGCGCCGACGAGCTTCCCCACGTCCCGGCGGTGCAGGTGCTCTAGGTCGTAGTCGGCACGCGCGGTGAGCTGCCCACCAGCGCGTATGCTCGCGAAATGTTCTAAACCCGCCCAGCCACGCCCCAATCTTGCCGGTCCCGATCATCCTGCTCGGCATCGCGATCGTCCTTGCCGTGGTCGGGAGCGCTTGGCTCCGCCGCATCACGGGCGACCCCGAGGGCGGCGACGATCATTGGCGGTTCCGGCGATAGCCTAGGGCCGCACCCGGCTGCGGCGCTGCGCGGCGATCCAGGCCCAGCCCGCCTCCCAGTGCGCCGAGCCGCGCTCGAGCCCATCCTGCGCCGCTTGGGTCTCCCACGCCGCGATCCAGGCGTCGGCCGTCGCCTCGGTCGTGCTCTCGCCGATCAGGCGGCTGCGTGTGGCGGCTCGTCGCGCCTCATCGATGCGTTCAGGGGTCGACCGGCGGGACATGGCCCGAGGGTAACTGCGGTCGTCATGACAGGAAAGCGGTCAGCGGTTGCAGCATCCCGTGGTGATGCATCATCCGGTCATGGATGCCGCGCTCGTCGCCGCGACATGGGCCCTTGTGGTCGCCACAGTTGGCCTCGTCATATTCGCCGCCGTCCAAGCAATGGCAGGTTGGGACGCTCGGGATGAGGCGAAACGGCAGGCCGACCTACTCGCCGAGAGCCTTGATGTCAGCCGCCGCCTATTGGCCGCGGCCGAAAACGAACGGGCAGCGGCCGCTCCTCTCGAGCTCCGAGTCGATCGCGTCGACTCCGTGGCGGGGAGCGCCATCCTGAACATCCGGAACGATTCCAGCAATGCAGCAATGCGCCTTGCGCGAGTCCAGGTCATCGAGATGCCGTCTGGGGACGTAGTCAAGGATGAGTCGCTCGCCGAGGGCACGATCGGTGTCAATGAGGGATGGAAATTAGCGCTGGAGTGGGACGCGTCGCAGGTCGGTACCACCTACGTCGTCTAGCTGCGGACAATCTTGACAGGTAGTCGGATCCTCAGAAGATCTGTGGCAACAGCTTCTCGAGGTCCTCCAGCGTGCCGTCCGCAGCGATGCGAAATGCGAACTCGCGGGTCTAAGGGCCGTCGCGTAGCATCCGCTCGCCCCGGCTCCGGTCCCGGACCCTCCGATCCCGCTTCGGCGGTCAGTCGGTCCGGGCCGACCGGGACTATCCTCGTTGGATGGATGAGGGCACCGGAGCGGTCGTAGACGCCCTCAGAAAGCGGCGCATCCACGCTTTCAGGTCGAACCCACTGGGACGAGAAGGGCCGGCGAGATCCGAATATGTGGGTCGAAGCATCGACTCGCGGAGTCCGGATCTCAGCGCCGGATGGACGCCGTCGCGGACCCAGCGAGGAATCGGGCATCTCGTGGACGGTGATCGAACGAGATGCGACCCGACTGCTGCGATGGTCGGCTGGCAAGCTGGGCCAAGACCCTGACGCCCCGCCAGACTCGCCGCAGCATTGGCCGTGGGAGCCCCACCAGCGTGCGACTTGACCAATGACGACCGCAGTTCTGACCGCAGTTGGCGTGGATGCCATCGGACAGCCTGGACGCCCTGCACGTTCACGGACGCCTGTTTCAGCCGACCGTGGCCCGTTTGAGCGTAAGCTGCACCAGTCTGGGGGACTGGTGGTCGTGGGTTCGAATCCCGCCGCCCCGACCAAATTTCACTCATGAGAAGGCCCCCGCCGGTGCTTCCGGACGGGGGCCTGACCACAGTACTGACCACAGTTCGCCTAGTGCGCCCCGTTAGAGGCGGCCGAGCACCATGCCGGTGACCAGAATGATGCCGAGCGTGTTCAGCGAGCAGTGGACCACCATCCCGAGGTACACGTTCTCCTTCCAACGCACTGCGTAGACGGTCGGACCGAAGCCCAGGATCCTCCCGAGCAGCTGCCACGGCGACCAGAAGTGGTAAAGCGAGAAGAGACTGACGTTGACGAGCGGCGCCCAGCGGCCCATCCACTCCATCCGGGGCAGAAGGTATCCGCGGAAGTACAGCTCCTCGACGATCGGGCCGACGAACCCGTTCAGGACCAGATACGCAAGCAACGTCACGAGCCACGCGTCGCGGCTGTAGTCGCCGATCCGCTCGACGTCGATCGGTCGCACGAACCAGTCGGGCAGCCAACTGAACAAGCTGTCGATGATCGCCGGTTCGAACGCCATGGACAGGCCGAACCCGACGAACGCGGCAACGATCAGCGCTGGCACGAGCCACACCCAATCGCGCAACGGCAGCGCTCGGCGGTACGGGACAACTGACCGAAACCCCTGCGTGTTCCGTCGGCCGGCGCGGACGATGACAGCAAGCTCGAACGGCACGAGCACGATCAAGATGGCCACGAGAAGGGCTGCGATCGGAGGAAATCCGGCGCGCTCGACGAAGGGCGCAAGCAGGCCGAACGCGACGGTCAGGAGCGCGCCAGGGATGAGGAACAGGCCAAGCAGGGTCGGCAGTGCGAGCTGATCGGGAGTTTGCTCGGGTGAACTCAAGCTGACCTCTGGCACCCCCGTGACGATGGCCGCGGCTGCAGCGCGGCCTCCGGCAGGTACCTTAGACCGTCAGAATCGTCCCCGACGCAACAACCTCGCTTGCGGGGGCGGCCCTCATCAGCCAGGCGCCGAGCCAGGCGATGGCGAGGCCGAGGATGACCCCGCCAGTCAGGTAGGCAAGGCCGATGGGGATACCGGACAGCAGACCGCCGATCAGGATCGCGGCCGAGATGGCCGTCGGAAACACGCGAGCTCGCAGGCTCGCGGCCCCGAACAGGACCCAGCCGATGCCGAGCAGAACGAAGCTGGCGAGGCCACCCATAAGCAGGCGGCCGCCCACGAACGTTGCAATCAACTCCGGAGCGACCTCCGCGATCCGAGGCACGGCGAACGCCTCGTACCACCAGTCCCCGGCCATAGCTATCGTGCCCAACAGGGCAGCCGCAAAGCCGATCAGGCCGAACCACCCCGCGCTCTGCGCCTCGCGCTCGTAGATGGCGACGAGGGCGAGGACGAGCAACCCGAACGCCAGGATCGAGGCGACGCTGGTGATCGCATGTGTCGGGCCGAGCACGAATGACGTCAGATCACCGCCGCCAAGGATGAAGAGGATGGTCGGGATCCGGGTGGCGACGACCAATACGCCTGCGATGACTGCGAGGGGCCCTGCGATTCGCGATAGCGGCGACGTGGCCATGTCAGCCTCCTTGACCGTCCCTTGGACGATCTCTTACGGCGATGCGGACGGAGCCGCGGCGGACGGACTCGCGGCGGAGGGACTCGCGGTTCCAGAGACGTCCGAGTCGTCCAGTCGCGGGTCGCTTGCAGTGCAGCCGGCTGCCGTTGCGCCGAGGACGATCGAACCCAGCAGCAACAATCGGAGAATCGGGTGGTGGGCGGGCACTGGCCGCCACTTCGGGATCTTGGACGGTTGCACCATCTCTAAGCCTCGCTAGGCAGCCTACGAACGACTGACACAAGCTCGACGAGCCGCGACGAAAAGCAGATCGGGCTCTTGAGACCGCTACCCCTCAGTACCCCAGCCTATCGGCCACTACCGCCACGTCATGACGGGCCGTCATGTTCTGTTCTGTCGACAGGCCGACCGTGGACCGAAAACGCCGGTAGCAATAAGGGCGGACGACCCCGGTCATCACGGCGCCGTTACGACCTACTCGTGTTCCAGCCCGATACCGTCGGACGCCAGCGGACGCTATCGGCTAGGCTGGGGGACTGGTGGTCGTCGGTTCAAATCTGGCCGCCCCGACCAATTTCCCCCGCACGAACGTGCCTAGACCGATCCGGAGCGTGGCGCCCAGAACAGGAGGCGGTCCATGGCAAACGAGCGTACGTATCCGTGCCTCCCTTGCGCCGAGATCGACGGATCGATCGCGTTCTACGAATCGCTCGGGTTCACGAGGACTTACCGACAGGTTCGTCCGAACCCGTACGCGGTGGTCGCTCGCGAAGACCTCCAGATCCACCTCTTCGGCATCGACGGCTTCAAGCCCGCGGATTCATATGGCAGCGTGATCGTGGCTGTCCCGGACCCCGACAGCCTCTATCGTGACTTCGCCGCCGCACTGCGGAAGACGCATGGCAAGCTGCCTGTCACCGGCATCCCTCGCATCACCCGACCGCGCAAGAAGTACGGCACAGTGCGCGGTTTCAGCGTCGTCGACCCGGGCGGGAACTGGCTGCGGATCTCCAAGCTAGGCCAGACGGAAGAGGAAGGCTCCGCGGAGAAGGCCGAGGGATTGGTGCAGATCACCTACGTCGCGGCGCGCCTGGGCGATGCGCATGGCGATGAAGCACTTGCCCTGAAGACGCTCGAAAGCGGCCTGACTCGGTTCGCCGACGCCGCCGAAGCGATCGAGCTAGCACGGGCGTACCTGTATCGCGCGGAACTGGCCGTTCGGACACAGGACCTTGAGTTGGCTAGGTCATCACTTGCGGCGGCCGAATCGCTTGAACTGCCCGATGGCGAAAGGGCCGAGCTAGCGGATGAGTTCGCTCACGTGACAGAGCTTCTCACTCAGGACTGATCGTGCATCGAGGCACGCTGCTCGATCAGGCGTTGGGTCCCAACAGCTGCGAGCGCCGCAGCTGCGGGGTGGCTGCCGTTGCATGGGCGTCGCGCAGTCGCTGCAACTGACCGCCGTCGTGCGTCCCGAGGCTCACCCGAGATGCGGCGGTTTCGTCGGTTTCGGAGGTTTCGGCGTCTTCGACGGCTTTGGCGTCGGCGTCGGCGTCGGCTGAGTGACGGGAGCGGGTGTCGGCGTGGCCGTTGGCGCCGGCGTGGGGGCGGGCGTCGCTGCAGGTGAGGGAGTCGGGCGGGCCGTTGGGACGGGCGTCGGTGCGGGTGAAGCAGTCGCTCGCGCCGTCGGGACCGCCGTCGGGACCGCTGTCGGAGCCGCCGTCGGAGCCGGCGTCGGGACGGGCGTCGGTGCCGGTGATGGCGTCGCCGGGGCCATCGGGGCTGGCGCACTTGGCGTTTGCCCCGCCGACGATCGAGGCCCCGGGCCATCCGATACCGACTGGGTTCGTTGGATCTCGGGGACCGAGGGCGGCGCTCTGGTCGACTCGGGGGTCGTCGCAATGGGTTCGGGCTTCCGGGTCGCCGAGCTCGCTGGCTCCAGCTGCATCGCCACCGCCGGTTGATATCCCGGATCAGTCGAAACCGGAGGGTTCGTATCCACGATCAGAGCAAGGACCATGGAGACGGCCAGGCCGACACCTATCCCGATGAACGTCTGATGGGCCGAAGACAGCACCGCGACCTCCGGCTACGCCGGAGCTATCTGGGGGCACCCCAATGATACGGACCCCGGCAACCGACGCGGTCCGCCTATGCGATGGGTCCCAACAGGAGCCATCGCGTCCTGCCCCCACGCGGGCCACGGCCGGTCGCGACCGGCTCGTCTGACGGCACGCGCCGGACGGTCGGCGTCGACGGCTTGAGGCTGGCGGCCTCGGCGCGACTGGGAGTGTCCAAGTCGAACCGACAGTAGGCACACATGCGGAGCTGGTCTATCCGACGATGCCCGCATCTCGTGCAGTACTCGCTGTCGGACTCTGACGCAAAGAGGTCGCTCGGCGACCCCGCGGGTTCCGTCGTCATCGCTGACCCCACTCTCGGCCTGGAACGCGACGAATGGACCAATGCGGGCGGGGTCTGTACTTCGCGTGACGCGCAGGCCTCGGGCATATCCCGGGTGGACAGTCAACGCTACTCGCCCCGCCGCTGGCTCGCAATGGACATGCATGGATGATTCGCGCGACGTCGCAACCCTTAACCTAGCCTTCGAAAGCGCGGGGATGGCCATTGAAAAACCGCCTCGCCCCGACCAGTTCATCCCGTAAGGGGGGATCAGTGACTGAGTCCGTCGAGACTCCGCAGCCGGACGTGTCCCAGCCGGGAACGGGCAGCCTGCTGCCGCCCGGGCTCGTCTTTGCCGACACGCCGTCGCGGGTCGCGGCCTACGTGCTCGACAGCTTCCTGCTGAGCGCGCTCGTCTCGATCCCGCCGGCCCTGCTCGGGTTCTACGACTATTCGTACACGGGCGGCGCGTATCCCGAACCGATCTCCCGTGCCTCGTTCGTCGGTCTGACGATCTTCAGCTTCGCGATGAGTGCGGCCTACTTCCTGTGGTTCTGGACCGGGGGACGGCGGGCGACACCAGGCCAGCGGGTGTTCGGGATCCAGCTCGGGAACGCATTCGACGGCCGGCCGCTCACGATGACCCAGGCGATCGAGCGCTGGCTGGCGATGGGCTGGTGGGCGACGCTGCTGATCCTGCTGCCCTTCCTGGCCCTCGCGATCGCGTCGTACGCGGTGTTCGCAGTGTGGTGGGTCGTGCTCGTCATCTCGATCATCATCAGCCCGACCAAGCAGGGCATCCACGACCGCTTCTCCCGGTCCGCGCTGGTCCGGCCGGCCGGTCAGGGCAATCGATGGGCGGTCGGTTGTGTCTGGGTGCTCGCCATCGTGACGATCCTGGAGATCGCAGCGGTCATCCTCTTCGCCTCGTTGCTGAACAGCCTCTCCGAGCTGTATCCGCCAGGTTTGAACCCGTTCGACTACATGTGGGAACAGATCCGGACCATCTGGCCCTCGTAGCGTTCCCTATGATGGGGGCCTCGCAGGGAAGGGGAGGACGATGACCCAGCCACCGGACGAGCGCCCACCGCGGCCCGACGAGCCCGAGGGCGACGCAGCACCCGAGAACGCACCGACCGTCGCGTGGACCCCGCCCGAGTCGGAGGGTGAGCCGCCGGCGCCCGAGGCCGGCACGCCCCCGCCGCCCGAACCGCAATCGGAACCACTGCCACCGGTGGAACCCGTCGAACCTGCCCCGCCGCCCGCCGCAGCGAGCGGCCCCATCATCAGTGCGACGACGACGCCACCTGCCTCCGAATGGCAGACGCCGGCGGAGCCCGCCGAGTCCGGTGTCCCGCCGGTCGTGCCTCCAGGCGGAGGCTGGGAGATGCCGACCGCCGTGGCGGCGCTGCCACAGCAGCAGGGCTACGTGATCGCCGGCGTCGGTGCCCGCATCGTCGGGTGGCTGATCGACGTCACGCTGGCCGGCATCGTCCCAGGCATTCTCGCGTTCGCTGTCGTCGACTGGACAGGGATCATGCGTGAGGCCATCGAACAGGCGCGGCTCAGCCCTAGCGGACAGATCACCGGGATGACAGCCACGACGATTCCGGTGACCTTGGACTACATCCTCGCCACGCTGATCGGTCTTGGGGTCCAGTTCCTGTACTTCGTCGGGTTCTGGACGAGCCGCTGGCAGGCGACGCCCGGGATGATCGGGCTGAAGATGCGCGTGGTCGACGCGAATACCGGCAGCACGCTCTCCGTGCTCCAGGCCACGAAGCGCTGGATCGCCCTCGGCTGGCCGTTGGCGCTGCTCGCGCTCGTTCCCGCCCTGCAAGCAGTCCAGGGCCTGCTTCAGCTCGGCCTGACAGTGTTCCTGTTCTTCACGACCGTGACGAACGACCGGAAGCAGGGTCTTCACGACAAGTTCGCGAACTCGCTCGTCACCCGCTCGGTGACGAGCGGCAACGGGGCCACCTTCGCGGGCTGCCTCGTCTGGGGCGTGCTCGTGATCCTGATCAGCTTCATCGCATTCACACTGTTCTTCGCGGCCGTGATGCCTGAGCTGATCGACTACATCCGAGAGACCAACCCCAACGTGACATGACATCGGAGCGACCGGGGTCGCCCGATCCGCTCGAACCGCCGGGATCGACGCCGTCGCCCGATCCCGGCGCTGACACCGCGCCCTACACGCCACCACCGCCGGAACCGTCTCCGGTGGCCCCGACGCCACCGCCCGTCGCGCCGCCACCTGTGGCGCCACCGCCCGCGCTCGGCCCCGCGCCGGGCGGCGGCTGGGCGACGCCCGCGGTTGCCCGCCAGGAGGTCGCGCCCGGGCTCGTCTTCTCCGACACGGCGTCGAGGTTCGTCGCCTACCTGATCGACGGGCTCCTGATCTCGATCCTCGTTGCGATCCTCGCCGAGCTGTTCGGCTGGGGCGCTCGACAAGTCCCGTTCGCTGACGGAGCGGGCACCTTCGACCAAGCAATTGACGTCAGTCTGGAGTACACGATCGCGTCGGTCGTCGTTGGCGGCCTGTACTACATCGCCTCGTGGTCAGGCGGACGCCGGGCGACGCTCGGACAGCGGCTCTTCGGCATCCAGGTCGGAAACGCCTTTGATGGGAAGCCGCTGCGGCTCGATCAAGCGGTTCGCCGCTGGCTGGCTTTCGGCGATTTCGCGCAGGTCTTTGGGATCGTGCCTGCCATTTCGCTGGCCATCTCCGGTCTGGTCCTCTTGTGGAACGTCGTATTGCTGATCACCACGGCCACCAGCCCGACCAAACAGGGCCTGCATGACCGGATTGCGAACTCAGCCGTCGTCCGTCCCGCGAATGCCGGGAACGGGCTGGCGTACGGCTGCCTCGCGATCGTCGTCGCGTTGCTGGTCGTCGCACTTGTGGCGATCGTCGGCCTCATCTTCCTCGGTGGGCAGGTCAGCTCGATCCTGTCCGAAGTCGGCGAGTCGATCTGACGAAGGCGATGGAGGGCGTCCCAGACCCGGCGCAGGTCGATGGGCTCTCGGACATGGACCCGGCGACGTTCCGGGCCGCGGCGCACGCGGTCGTCGACCTCATGGCTGACTACCTGGCCACGATCGAGGAACGGGCAGTCTTCCCCCTGGTCGAGCCCGGGTCGTTGCGGCCGGAGTTCCCGGGCGCGGCTCCTGATGCGCCGGAGGCACTCGACGCGATCCTGGCCGACTACGAACGCCTGATCCCACCGGCGGCCACGCACTGGCAGCACCCGGGCTTCATGGCGTACTTCGCGACGACCGCGTCCGGGCCCGGCATCCTCGGCGAGATGCTGACCGCCGTCCTCGGCCAGAATCCGATGCTATGGCGGACGTCACCGATCGGCACCGAGCTCGAGGAAGTCGTGGTCGATTGGCTGCGGATCGCGTTCGGCCTGCCGGACGGGGTCGACGGGCTGTTGACCGACACCGCGTCGACGTCGTCGCTCATCGCCCTGGCGTCGGCACGTGAGGCGGCCGGGCTGGACGTCGCAGTGCGCGGGCTGGCCGGCCGCCAGGACGTGCCTGCGGTTCGCGTGTACGCGTCTGCCGAGGCACACAGCTCGATCGAGAAGGCGTGCATGACGCTCGGGATCGGCAGGGAAGGCCTCGTGCGGATCCCGGTCGACGAGGCGTTCGCGCTGCGTCCCGACGCGCTCGACGACGCGATCCGGGCGGACCGGGGCGCCGGGCGCCGGCCGATCGCGATCGTCGCGACGATCGGCACGACCTCGTCGACCGCAGTCGATCCCGTCGCGTCGATCGCGGACATCGCCGCGCGCCAAGGCCTGTGGCTCCACGTCGACGCGGCGTACGCCGGGGTCGTGGCGTTGATACCGGAGCGCCGCGCGCCGTTCGAAGGGTGGGATCGCGCCGACTCGATCGTGATCAACCCGCACAAGTGGCTGTTCACGCCGCTCGATGCATCGCTGCTCCTGACGCGGCGGATGCGGGACCTGCGCGCCGCGTTCAGCCTCGTGCCCGAGTACCTGCGAACGCTCGATCGTGCGACGCCAGTCCTCGACTACAACGAGTACCAGCCCCAGCTCGGGCGGCGGTTCCGCGCGCTGAAGCTGTGGATGCAGCTGCGCTGGTTCGGGCTCGACGGCCTGCGCCGCCGGATCGAGCGGCATATCCGGATGGCCCATGAGTTCGCCGCCTGGATCGACGACGCGCCCGACTGGGAGCGTCTGGCGCCGGTCCCTTTCTCGACCGTGTGCTTCCGCTGGAACCCGGCCTCGGGCATGGAGGACACCGCGCTCGACGCCCGCAACGCCGCGATCATGGACGCCGTGAATCGGACCGGCGACGTCTTCCTGTCGCACTCCCGCCTCGACGGGCGGTTCACGATCCGCCTGTCGGTCGGCAACCTGCGGACGGAGCCTCGCCACGTTGCGCATGCATGGGAACTCCTGCGAGAGGCGGCGACCGAGGCCGCCGGCGGGTGAGCCCGAGCCCGCGGCCACATGACGTCCGGTTCCTCTCGTCGCCGGACGAGCTCCGCGACTGGTTCGATGCGAACCACGCGACGGCCACGGAGCTATGGCTCGGCCATCACCGTAAGTCGACGGGTCGGCCGACCATCGCCTGGTCCGACGCTGTCGACGAGGCGCTGTGCGTCGGCTGGATCGACGGCGTCCGCTACAGCCTGGACGACGAGCGCTTTGCACAACGCTTCACGCCCCGGCGGAAGGGCAGCAACTGGAGCGCGATCAACGTCCAGAAAGTGGCGGAACTGACGAAGCAGGGTCGGATGAGGCCGGCCGGACTCGCCGCCTTTCAGGCCCGGACGCCCGAAAGGACCGGCGTCTACTCCTACGAGCGCGAGGCAGCCGCACTCACTGCGGAGGAGGAAGAACGTTTCCGCGCGGACGCGGCGGCCTGGGCCGACTGGCAGCGCCGCGCACCGTCGTACCGCCGGGCCGTGACCTACTGGGTGATGAGCGCCAGGCGACCGGAGACCCGCGTTCGGCGGCTCGACCAGCTCATCGAGGCGTCTGCGGCGGGGCGGCTCGTCGGTCCGATGCGAGCCCCGAAGCACCCCTGAACCACGGCCTCGGCAGGTGGCACAGCGCCTATCGGCACCTCGATCACCGTCTGTCCGAGCGCATCGAGCCCCAGGACCTTCGTCCCCACCGGCCGATGCGGCCACGAAGGACACCAGACGCGCCACGACTTGAGTGTATGCCCGACCCGAGGGGCCGCCCGTGCCCGATAATGCCGCCATGCCGCCGATCGCCGAGTTGACCCGCATCGAGCCGTACCACCTCTCCCGCCTCGAGGCACAGGGCACGTTCACGACCGGGCTTCTGCTGGAGCGATCCGAGACCGCGACCCGCCGGCAATACCTGGCCGACCAGGTCGACGCCACGACGAACGACGTCCAGGACTGGCGCGACGAGGCCCTGATGCTGAACCTCGCGAGCTTTGGCCCGGATGACCATCAGCTGCTGATCCAGGCCGGGATCGAGGGATTGCGCGACATCCTGCGCCTGTCCGGCGACGCGTTCCGCGACCGCATCCACGCCGCGGCGATCGAGCTCAATCGCGAGCCACCGGACGACCTCACGCTGGCCGGCTGGTGGGAGCAGGCGAAGACGCTCGAAGAGGAGTAGCCGGCCCACGCCGACGCCTCGGGCTACGATGCCCGCGTGCGCACCCTCCTCACCCGCGTGGCGGACCTCTGGATCGCCGTTGCGACCGGACTCGCGATCGTGGCACTGACCCTGCCTCTGTTCCTCAATCCTGTCTGGGTGGCGTTCGAGCAGGGACGTGCCCAGGCGACGGCGTGGACCGGGTACTCGGAGCCGCAGCTGCGTCAGGCGACCGACGCGATCCTCGCCGACCTCGTCCTCGGGCCACCAGTTTTCGACGTGACGGTCGATGGGGAGCCGGTGCTCAACCCGCGCGAACGCGAACACATGAACGACGTGCGCGACGTGTTCATCGGGTTCTTCGTCGTCGCGCTGGTGGCTGCGGCCGGCGCGGTGGCGATCGCGGCGAGACGTCACCGCGAGGCGCGCCGAGGAACGTGGCGGGCGGTCCGTGGCGGGGCCAAGGGCCTGGCGATCGCCCTCGTCGTCGGGGGCGCGTTCGCGTTTGTCGCCTTCGACACCCTCTTCGAAGCGTTCCATCGCCTCTTCTTCGCGGGCGGGTCGTATTCGTTCGACCCCTCGACCGACCGTTTGGTCCAGCTCTTCCCGTTCCAGTTCTGGCAGGAGACGGCGATCGCCGTCGGCGCGGTGTGCATCGTGGTGGCGGTCATCGTTGCCGCGGTGGCCACGCACCGTCTGACGGCCCGCCCGGCGACCCCGGTCACGGCGACCCTCGAGGGCTCGCGGCCGTGAGCGCCGACCGCCTGCTGACGGTCGAGGAAGCGCTCGACCGGGTGTTCGCCGCGATCGCCGGCCCGACCGAACCCGAGCTCGCCTGGCTGTCGGAGGCGCTCGGGCGCGTGGCCGCGGAACCCGTCACGAGCCCGATCTCGCTGCCGCCCTGGGACAACTCGGCGATGGACGGCTACGCGATCCGGGCGGCCGATGTCGCCACGGCGACCGAAGACGCGCCGATCACCCTCGAGGTCATCGGAGAGGTGCGGGCGGGTCAGCGACCCGAGACGGCCGTTAGGCGCGGCACGGCGGTTCGGATCGCGACCGGCGCGCCCGTGCCCCCGGGTGCCGACGCGGTCATCCAGGTCGAGGCCACGTCGCCGCTCGATGCGACCGGCGCCCCAGCGGGCCAACGGGGCCGGGACGCGACGGGTCCGCTGCCGGCGCGGATCGCGGCCCACGCGGCGATGCCGGTCGGTGGCGCGATCCGACGCCAGGGCAGCGATCTGAGCGCGGGCGCCCCGATCATCGAGGCGGGCACCGTCTTCACGCCCGCCGTCATCGGGCTGGCCGCGGGTGTGGGACTCGAGAACCTGTATGTGCACCGCCGGCCGCACGTCAGCGTCCTGGCGACCGGCGATGAGGTCCGCAGCCGCGGCACCAAGCTCGGTCCGGCCGGCATCCCCGACGCCAACGGGCCGTCGCTGATGGCGATGGTCGAGGCCGCCGGCGGTCACCCGGACACACTCGGGATCGCCGCAGACCGCTTTGACGACGTCCGTGCGCGCCTGTGTGCAGGCCTGGTCGGCGGCGCCGACGCCATCATCGTGTCTGGCGGCATGTCCGTCGGGCCCTACGACGTCGTCCGGACGGCATTCGAGGAGTTCGGCACGGTCGATCTGTGGCGGGTCGCCGTCCAGCCCGGGAAGCCTTTCGCGTTCGGGACCGCGCGGGCGCCAGGTGACG
>DASTIG010000247.1:0-11201 GCA_035717785.1 Candidatus Limnocylindrales bacterium | reverse complement strand
GCCCACGAGGCGCGGCTGCTCGTGGCCTTCGCGGCGTGGGATGTGCCCCACGTCCTGCTCCCGCTGGCCGCGGACCCCGATCGGGGGTGGCTCCTGTTCGAGGACGGCGGTCCGACGCTGCGGCAGACACGGCCCGACGGCGAGGGCGACCGGGATCTCGGGGCGTGGGAATGGATCCTGGCGGCGTACGCCCGTCTGCAACGGGATGTCGAGGGTCGGGCCGGCGAGCTGCTGCGGATCGGCGTCTCGGATGGACGACCGGCCGAGCTGCCAGCCACATTCCAGCGGCTCGTCGAGGATGACGCGTGGTGGGAAATGGTCGGCGACGAGGACCGGCCCGCGGCAGAAGCAGGGCGGAGGCGCTTGCGGGATCTGGGGCGGTGGGTCGCGGCCACGGCCGGAGAGCTGGAACGCTCGGGGATCGCGGCCACGATCCAGCATGACGACCTGCACGGCGGGAACGTGTTCGTGGGACCGACCGGGATCCGCGTCTTCGACTGGGGTGATGCGGTCGTTGCTCATCCGTTCGGGTCGATGGTCACGACGCTCAACTCGGTCGCCTACCGCCTGGGCTCCGACCCCGACGGCCCGGAGCTCACGCGCCTCCGCGACGCCTACCTCGATGCCTGGACCGACGTGCTGCCCCGGCCGGCGCTGGCCGAGTTGCTGGAGCGCGCGCTCGACCTCGGTCGGATCGGCAAGGCAGCCGCCTGGGCGCGGGCGCTCCACGGCATGGGTCCCGCTGCGATGGACGGCCACGGCGACGCCCCGGCGATGTGGCTGGTCGACCTCGTGGAGCGCCTGGACCGCCGCGGGGGGAGCTAGGGCAAGAAACGAACCGCCTCGGATCCTGCCAAATGATCACCAGGTGCACATATGGCAGGAAACACGAGGGTCTGAGCTGACCTTCGGCCCAGCTCAGACCCTCGACGCCGCGCGCTCGTGGTTGATCAGGCGGCCGCGGCAGCCCCTGGCGTAGTGCCCTTCGAGCTGCGCCCGAAGCGCAGGTACAGCGACGGCACCACGAAGAGGTTCAGCAGGGTCGATGTGACGAGCCCGCCGAGGATGACGATCGCCATCGGGTGCTCGATCTCATGGCCCGGCAGGTCGCCGGCGATCGCTAGCGGCACGAGCGCCAGGCCCGTTGCCAGGGCGGTCATGAGGATCGGCGCCAGGCGCTCGCGGGCCCCGCGGATGACGAGGTCGACGCCGAACTCCTCGCCCTCGTAGCGCTCGAGGTGCTGGAAGTGATTGATCATCATGATCCCGTTTCGGGCCGCGATGCCGAGCACCGTGAAGAACCCGACGAGCGCACCGAGCGAGATGACGCCCGACCCCAGCCACGCGGCGAGGATCCCCCCGACCAGCGCGAACGGGAGCGTGAGGAACGACAGGATCGCCAGGCGCGTGTTGCCGAACGAGGCCTGCAGCAGGAGGAACACGCCGATCGCCGCGACGATCGCGAACAGCAGCAATCGATCCTGAGCCTTCTGGCGCTCCTGGAACTCGCCGAGCAGCTCCGGGTGGTACTCCTGTGGGAACGGGACCGTGGCGAGCGCGGCCTTGACGTCTTCGATGACCGCCCCGAGATCGCGCCCGCTGACGTTGGCATCGACATGGATGCGCCGCGCGGTCTGCTCGTGGCTCACGTGTCCGGCCGTCGGGGCGACCGCGACGTCCGCGATCTCCTTCAAGGCGACCTTGCCGCCGTCGGCGGTGTCGATGAGCAGGTTCTCGACGTCAGTGAGGCTCGCCCGGCTCTCCGGGACGCTCCAGACGACCACGTCGTACGCCTTGCCGGTGTTGAAGATGTCGCCGACCTCTTCGCCGGCCATGAAGGTGGACGCGATCCGCCGCACATCACCAGGTTTCACGCCGTATCGCTGTGCCGCAGCCAGGTCGACCTTCACCTGGATCTGCGCGATGTTGACCAGCTGCTCGGTATGGAGGTCGATGATGCCGGGGATGACGCCGAGCTTCTCCTCGACTTCCTCGGCGAGATCCTTGAGCTTGCCGAGGTCGGGGCCGTAGATCCGCACGACGATCGCGTCGCTGGAGCCGGTCAGGACTTCGCGGATCCGCTCCTTGAGGTACGTCTGGACGTCACGTCGCAACCCCGGATAGCCATTGACGACCTCCAGGACGGCGGCATGTGTCTTGTCGTAGTCGACGGCTGGGTCGACGCTGATCCAGTTCTCGCCGAACTCCACGCCGTACGGCTCGTCGGCCACGAAGGCCTGGCCGATGTGGGAGCCGCAGTTGCGGACGCCCGGGATCGCTCGAAGCTCGTTGCAGGCGTCGATGCTGATCCGAGTCTCCTCGCCGATGGACGTACCGGGCGCCGTCACCCAGTGCATCAGGAAATCCCGTTCCTTGAAGTCCGGCAGCAGCGACTGCCCAAGCTGGGGCCAGATCGCAAGGCCGACCATGCTCACGAGACCGACCGACACGAACGCCGGTCGCGTGGAGCGCACGATGCGGGAGACGGCCCTGCCGTACACGTCCTGCAGACGGCGGGTGATCGGTGACCGTTGCCGCTCGATCGGCGCGTTGCGGAGCAGGATGAACGCAAGGGCCGGGGTGACCGTCAGCGCCACGCCGAGCGAGGCGAGGACCGCGAGGCCGTACGAGATGACCAGTGGCTGGAAGAACGCGCCCGACAGTCCGCTGATGAAGAAGACCGGCGAGACCGCGACGACGTCGATCAACGTCGCGTAGACGATCGCGCTGCGGACCTCAAGGGATGACTCCAGGACGATCGACGCGGTCGAGCGAGTGCTCCCCTCGAGACGGGCTTGTCTCAACCGGCGCGTGATGTTTTCGACGTCGATGATCGCGTCATCCACGACCACCCCCACCGAGATGACGAACCCCGCCAGGATCATGGTATTGATCGTCACGTCGCGGACGTAGAGGACCATGGCCGCTGCCATCAGCGACAGCGGGATCGCGACGAGGCTGATCAGCGCTGTCCGCCACTCGAACAGGAAGATCACCAGGATCACGAAGACGAGGACGCTTCCCAAAAGAAGGGCGTTCGACAGGTTGTGAAGCGCCTGCTCGATGAAGCTGGCCGGCCGGAAGATCGTGTGGTCGACGTCGATCCCGGGGAGGCCGGGGGCGAGGTCGGCGAGCGCTTCCTCGACGCCGCGCGTGACATCCAGCGTGTTCGCCCACGGGAACTTCTCGACAATCAGCATGACGCCTGGTCCGTCGTTGATGACGGCCTCGCCGATGAGGGGCTGGTGCGCCTTCACCAGTTCGACGACGTCGGTGAGGGGCACGGCCTCGCCGTCGCGACCCGGGACGGTCACGTGGGCGAGGTCGGCCGCGGTGACGACCGGTGGGACGTGACGGATCACCAAACGCTGGTTCGGCGTATCGACGAACCCGCCGGTCCCGGTGAAGTTGCCGGCGTTGAACTGGAGGAGGCCGTCATCGAGCGTCTCGGAGACGGCATTCATGATGTCCGTCAACGCGACGCCATGCTCCACGAGCTTGTCCGGGATGGCCTGGACCGCGAGCATGTCGAGCTGTTCGCCCCAGATCGCGATGTTGGCGACGCCGGGCACGCTGAGCAGCCGCGGGCGGATCGTCCAGTACGAGATCATCGACATGTCGATCTGCGACACGGTCTCCGAGCTCATGCCGATCTTCATGACGCGGCTTGTCGCCGACAGCGGCTGGAGCATCACCGGAGGCGCCGCCCACGTCGGCAGCGACGGGGTGATCTGGGCCAGCCGCTCGGCCACGAGCTGACGTGCCAGCAGTTCATTCGTGCCCGGCTTGAACAGCAGGACGACCTGGGACAGCTGGATGACCGACTTCGAGCGGATGGTCTCGAGGCCCTCGATCCCAGAGAGGGACTGCTCGATCGGGACGGTGACGAGCTGCTCGACCTCCTCCGCGGACAGGCCGATGCAGATCGTCTGGATCTCGACCTTGGGGGGAGCGAACTCCGGGAAGACGTCGACGGGCATGGCCCGGACCTGGACGGCGCCGAAGATCATCATCCCCGCCGCCAACGCGACGACGATGAAGCGGAAGCGCAAGCTGGTGGCGATGATCCGGCGCATCATGATCGAGGTCTCCCCCCAGTGCCTGGCGTCAGGCCGGTGTCAGTGACCGCCGCCGACGCCGATCTCGGCGCCGTACAGCTCGGCCGCGCCGGTCGTCACAACGGATGTGCCGGAGGCCGGTCCCGCGGATAGGCGAGCGACGTCACCGTCGATCTCCTCCACCGTGATGGCCTCGCGCATGTAGACCAACGGCTTCGAGTTGACGTAGGCCCACGTCGCCCCTTGTGCGTCGTACACGACGGCCGCATACGGGATCGTCATGCTCGAGCCGCTGGCGGCGACCGGAGCTGTGACGACGCCGAGCCGCTCCGCGGCCTTCTCCGAGAGGGTCAGGATCTTGAGGCCGGAGTCCTGCTCCTCGATCGTGATCGCCTCGACCTTGGGCGCGGATGTCGATGCCGAGTTGCACCCGCCGAGCGCCAACGCGGCGACCGCGAGCCCGACGAAGAACCAGCGATGTCGTGTCATCTCGATGCTCCTATGCCGTGGTCGGCTCGAAGGCCGGCTGTTCGCTCAAAAGGGTGTCGGTCTCCGATTCAGGGCTGGGGCCAGACAGCATGTAGATGCTCGGGAGGAGGAACAGCAGCAGCACCAGCGAGCTGATGAGGCCGCCGAGGACGAAGATCGCCACCGGCCGCATGATCTCCAGCCCCGCGACGTCGCCGAGGGCGATGAACGGCAGGCTGAACGCTGCGGTCCCCAGCATCGTCGTCAGGATCGGCAGCAGCCGCTCCTGGGCGCCGGCGAGGGCGACCTCCAGGCTCGAGGCCTCGCCGGCCTGCTCCAGTCGACGGAAGCGGTCCACGAGCGCGATGGCATGGCGGACCGTGATCGAGCCGACCAGGATCACGCCGGCGAGAGCGCCGAGCGTGAAGAGGTCACCCGTGGCCAGGGTGGCGATGACGCCGCCGACGACGGCCACCGGCAGGGCGAGCAGCACGAGGAAGGCCATCCGCCATGCACCGAAGGCTGCTTGCAGGAGGAGGAGCACGAGGATGGCGACGCCGGCGACGACCGCGAACAAGCGGGTCTGGGCCTCCTGCTGCAGCATCGCGGCGCTTCGGATCTCGGCGTGGTATTCGATCGCGAAGGGAATGCTCGCGAGTCGCGTCTCGATGTCACGGATGACGGCGCCCAGATCCCGACCCGCAACGTCGGCGGTGACGTCCAGGTAGCGCATGACGCCTTCCCGATCGATCACGCTCGGCGAGGGCTGGACTCTGACGTCGGCGACGTCGCGCAACCGGACCAGGGCACCGCTCGGGGTATCGAACTGGAGGTCTCGGATGCTGTCCAAGCTCGTGCGAAGCTCGGGCGCCCCCCACACCACGACCTCGAAGACCTTCTGCTCCTCGAACAGGTTGCCGACCTGGATGCCGGACAGCAGCGACGTGGCGGCGCGCCGGACGTCGCCGGGCTTGACCCCGTGGGCGGCCGCCTTCTCGAGGTCGACCTTGATCTCGACCGTCGGCTCGGTGATCGGCGCGGTGACCGACGGAGCGTCGATCCCCGAGATCTCGGACATCGCGGTGCGGACTTCCTCGGCTTTGGTCCCGAGGACGGCCAGGTCCTGGCCGTAGATGCGGACCGCGACGTCGCGCTCGCCAGGACCGAAGACCTCGGCGATGCGATCGGCCGGATAGGTGGTGACGGTACGGTCGAGTCCCGGGTACCCATCGACTGTCGCCTCGATCGCCGCGAGCGTCGGATCGTAGTCGGCGGCCGGATCGATGCTGACCCAGATCTCGCCGGAGTTCACGCTGGTCCGTTCGTCCGACAGGATCGCTCGGCCGACATGGGCACCGACGCTGTGGACGCCCGGGATCGAACGCAGCTCGTCGCTCGCGCGAGCGACGATCCGGGACATCTCGGGATGCGAGATTCCCGGCGCCCCGTCCCAGTGGATGAGCAGGTCCCGCTGACGGAAGCTCGGGAGCGCGGCATCGTCGCCGGCGGGGACGAAGGCAAGACCCAGGACGACCGCCACGGCGACCACTGCGACGCCGCCGGTCACCAGCGCGGGCCGGGTTCGCCGCAGGAAGCCCGCGATCGCCGACCGATAGGCGCTGCGCAGGCGGCGCACGATCGGGGATTCACGCCGCGCGCCTGGCGCGGCCGTGAGGATGAGCACCGCCAGTGCCGGCGCCACCGTGACGGACACCAGGATCGAGGCCAGGATGGCGACCGCGTACGCTACGACGAGCGACGGCATGAACGCGCTGATGGTGCCCGTCATGAACAGCAGTGGCACCAGCGCAACGAGGATGATCAACGTCCCGTAAACGGCCGGCCTGCGGCTCTCGAGGACCGCCTCGGTGACGACGGCCGATCGGGATTTCTCTGTGTCATCTGCCCTTGGATCACGCAGACGCACGAGCACGCCGTCCACGAGCCCGACGATGTCGTCGATGACGATGGCCGTCGCGATCAGCAGCCCGACAAGCGTGATGGCGTTGATCGATGCACCCGCCAGGTGCAGCACGATCGCCGCCGCGATGATCGACAACGGGATCGTGATGACGCTGATGAGCGCCGCGCGCCAGTCGAACAGGAGCGCGCCGAGGACCAGCGCGATCAGCAAGAACCCGATCAGCAACGCGATCGACACGTTGCCGATCGACGCATCGATGAACGACGCCTCGCGGAAGACCGACGTATCGATCGCGATTCCAGGAAGAGCGGGCTGCATCGCCTTGAGCGCGGACTCGACGTTGCGGGTGACTTCGAGCGTGTTGACGTCGGGGAACTTCTCGATCACCAGCAGCAGGCCGTTGCCGCCGGCCACCAGGCCGTCGCCGATGAGGGGTTGATGGTCCTCGACCACCGTGGCGACGTCGCCGATCCGCAGGGGGGTTTCACCCGGAGCGCGATCGAGCGCGACATTGCTGAGGTCCTCGGCGGACTGGATCGGGATGATGTGCTGGATGCCGAGGCGCTGTTGCGGCGTGTCGATGAAGCCGCCGGTCCCGGGGGTCGATGCCTCGAGGAACGTCAGCGGCGAGAACCACAGGGCGTTGCCAGTCGTCTCGACGAGGGTGTCGAGCGTGACGCCACTCCGGTTAAGCCGTGAGGAATCGACGAGCACCTGGAGCTGTCGCTCGCGCTGGCCGAAGATCGAGACGTTGGCCACCCCCGGCACGCCCATCAGGCGAGGCTGGACGGTCCAGCGCGCGAGCACGGACATCTCGATGAGCGACTTCTCGCTCGAGCTCAGGCCGACGATCATGAAGCGGCTGAGCGACGAGAGGGGCTGGAGCATGACCGGCGCCTTGGCCACGTTCGGGAGTGCATGTGCCTGCGTGAGCCGCTCGGCGACCACCTGCCGCGCCTTGAAGATGTCAGTTCCCGGCTCGAAGATCATCACGACCGACGACAGACCGGCGATCGACTGGGATCGGATCTCCTGGAGGAACGCCACGCCGTGCAGCAGGTCCGCCTCGAGGGGCACCGTCACGAGCTCCTCGACCTCCTCGGCCGAAAGGCCGAGCGCCTCGGTCTGGACCTCGACGGTCGTGGGCGTGAACTCGGGTAGCACGTCGACCCGGGCAGTCTGCAACTGGGTCGCTCCGACGAGGAGCAGCACTCCGGCCAGGCCGATCGCCAGCAGCCGGAAACGAACGCTCGTGCTGACAAGGGCGCGCATCATCGTGTCATCCCCCACCGGAGTCCGGTCGAACTCGGAACCATCAACGCCACCCCTCAGCGACGTCGGGTGTTGACAGGACCCACCACGATCCCGACCGAATCCCCCGATTCGGCCCCCACATCATTGTTCCCCCGACTACCCCTGCCTATACTCAACATCCATCAATTGGGGGCTCACGGATGACCATCGGCGGTCCGTTGCGGGACCATCGTTCATCTCGTCTCGCGACTCTCGACCCGGTCCTCCTGCGGCGCCTGGTCGATCTCGCGTGCGGCGTGTTCGCGGTCGCACTCTTCCTCCGCCTGGCCGATCCGGAGATCCTTCTTCAGGGCCTATGGCTCACCGTCGCGATCGGCGCGTTCCTGTATGGCCTCGCCGCTGCGCTATGGCGGATCCTCGTGGCGACCATCGTGATGGTCGGTTACCTCGCGGTGTCGGACGCGGTCGGTGTCCCGCCGACGGAGGAGCAGCTCGAGTTCACAGAGTGGCCGCTGATGGTGGCGATCGCCGTGATCGTCGCGGTCCTCGCCGACCGCGTGTCGACCTCGGCCCGCCACTACGCGACGCTGTACCGCCGAGCGAGCGAGCGATTGGTCACCGCCCATGAGGAGGAGCGCGCGAGCCTCGCGCGCGAGCTCCATGACGGTGTCGGCCAGACACTGACCGCTGTCATCCTCACGCTCGATGCGGCCGATACCGAACTCGACGCCCCGGATGCCGGCGAGCGCCCGACGGGCCGCGCCGGCGTCCTTCGCGCCCGCGAGCTCGCGTCGTCAGCCTTGGCGGAGACCCGCCAGGTCGCAGCCAAGCTGCGTCCCACGCGCGTGCACGAGATCGGGCTCGGCGCGGCGCTCAACAACCTCGCGCGCTCGGCCGGCGTTCCCGTCGAGCTGCGCTTCGATCCCGCGCTTCTGCCCCCTGGCTTTCTCGAACCCGAGATGGAGATCGACCTTTATCGGATCGTCCAAGAGGCGATCGGGAACGCGGCACGCCACAGCCAGGCGCGCCACATCTGGGTCGGTGGTCACATCGTCGACGACACGGTCCGACTGGTGGTGGGGGATGACGGCATCGGCTTCGATTCCTCGGCGCGCGAACGCGGCCTCGGCCTCGACGGCATGAATGACCGCGCGAGCATCCATGGCCTCATCGTCGAGGTGCGGTCGCGGCCGGGCGCTGGCACGCGCGTCGAGATCATCGTGCCGGTCCCGAAGCCGCCGGTGTCGCGCCCCGACCTGCAGATCGGCCCAGTGGTCCACATCGGCCGGTGATGGCACAGAAGCCCGAACTCGCCGCACCTGCGTCGTCCCGGGTATCGCTGCCCGGGATGATCCGGGTCGCGCTCGTCGACGACCACCAGCTGATCCGCGAAGGGCTGCGTCGCGTCCTGCAGGCCGAGGACGGCTTCGAGATCGTCGGTGAGGCCGCCGACCACGCCTCCGCGATGGACCTGGTCGTGAATCACCGTCCACAAGTGCTGGTCCTCGACCTCACGTTCCCTGAGGGCGATGCGATGCCACTCCTCCGAGATCTGCGCGCGCGGCAGCCCGACCTGCGGATCGTGGTGCTCACGATGCACAGCGACCCCGAGACCGTCCGCCAGGCGCTGGCTGCCGGGGCAGCGGGCTTCATGATCAAGGGGGCGCAGTCCCGGGAGCTCGTGGAGGCGATCCGCGCCGTCGCCCGTGGGGACCGGTACCTGCACAGCAGCGTCACGAACGCCGTCGTCGAGGACTCCCTCCGCTGGCAGGAGGCCGGGTCGATCAGCGGGCGCGAGCGCGAGGTCCTGAGCATGCTCGCGTCGGGTCAATCGCCGGCCCAGATCGCCCGGTCGCTCGATATCAGCGTCCACACCGTGCGACGGCACCTGGCCAATGTGTCGGCGAAGCTCGAAATCCGGGGCATGAACGCGCTCACGCGCTATGCCATCCGCAATGGGCTTGCTCGCGGCGAGTCGTAAGGCGCCGCACGCGACCCGTCGTCCGCGCGGGTCAGGCGATGACGAGGTCCTCGGGGACGTCGGGGGCCACCGCCGGATAGCGCGGCTTCAGCCCGGTGATCGTGTCGGCGAGGATCGTCGCGACCGCCAGGTTGCGGAACCACTTGCGGTTCGCGGGGATGACGTACCACGGCGCCTCGGCGGTCGAGCACTTCGACAACGCGTCATCGAAGGCGGCCTGGTAATCGTCCCAGCGGGCGCGCTCCTCGAGGTCGCTCATCGAGAACTTCCAGCGCTTGGTCGGATCGTCGTAACGGGCCTGGAAGCGCTCGCGCTGCTCGTCGCGGTCGATCGCCAGGAAGAACTTCACGAGCGTGGTGCCGTTCGCCGTCAGATGCCGTTCGAATGCGTTGATCTGGTCGTAGCGTTGAGCCCAGACCGTCTTCGGCACGAGGTCGTGGACGCGGACGACGAGGACATCCTCGTAGTGCGAGCGATTGAAGATGCCGATCTCGCCCTTTCGCGGTACAGCCTTGTGGACACGCCACAGGTAGTCGTGGGCCAGTTCCTCGGTGCTCGGCACCTTGAACGCCGTGACCGGGCAGCCCTGGGGGTTGAAGGCCTCCATGACCTTGTTGATCGTGCCGTCCTTGCCGGCGGCGTCGATACCCTGCAGCACGACCAGCACGGACCGCTTCCCTTCCGCCCAAAAGCGGTCCTGGAGGCTCGCAAGCCGATCATTTTGTCGCGAAAGCTCGGCCTCCGCGGCCGTCTTGTCCCAACCGTGGGTCGCGCCGTGATCCCGTCGGGCCAGGCTAACGCGTGTCCCTGGTTTCACGCGCAGCTCGACGCGGAGGTCGGGGCGAGCGGCCATGGGCGCGTACCTCCTGGCACGGCTCGATCGGGGTCGAGACGTATGATGCGACCGTACCGTATCGCCCAGCGCAGGAGCGCCCCATGACCGTCGCCACCGGGACGAAACCGCATCCGATCTTCCTCGCCGGGCGCTGGGTGGAATCCCCCGATCTCCTCCAGGTCGCGAACCCGGCCGATCCCGCCAATCCGGCCGGCGCGACCTACAACGCGACCCCGGAGCAGTACGACGAAGCGGTATCCGCGGCGGTCGACGCGTTCGAGGTGACCCGCAAGCTCCCGGCATATGAGCGCGGCCGGATCCTGCGCGAGATCTCCGGCGGGCTCAAGGCGCGCCGTGAGGAGCTTGGCCGGCTGATCGCGCTGGAGGCTGGCAAGCCGATCCGCGACGCGCTCGTGGAGGTCGACCGTGCCACGTTGACGTTCCGACTCGGCGCGGAAGAGGCAGAGCGGATGACGGGCGAGCTCATCCCGCTCGACCTGATGCCAGCCTCGAAGGATCGCGTCGGGATCACGAGGCGCTTCCCGATCGGCCCGATCGCGGGCATCTCGCCTTTCAACTTCCCGCTCAACCTGGCGGCACACAAGCTGTCGCCCGCCATCGCGAGCGGCAACACGATCGTCCTGAAGCCGCCGTCCAAGGACCCGCTGACGATGCTGACCG
>DASTIG010000246.1:0-8263 GCA_035717785.1 Candidatus Limnocylindrales bacterium | reverse complement strand
TCCATGCGATCGACCGCCGTGGTCGCGGCGCTTCGGGCGACACGCCGCCGTACGCCATCGAGCGGGAGTTCGAGGACGTGGCGGCCGTCGCGGACAGCCTCGCGACCGAGACCGGGGCGCGGGTCGATGTGATCGGTCATTCCTATGGCGGTCGATGCGCCCTCGGGGCCGCGCGGCTGACGGAGTCCATCCGCCGGGTCGTGTCCTACGAGGGGGCGCCAGCGGCGGCGGACGTGCGCTACGGCGACGAGACGCTGGCGGACGAGCTGGCGGATCTCGATCGGGCGGGTCGCCCCGAGGCGGTGCTCGAAGCCTTCATGCGCCGCGTCGTCGGGATGGACGACGCAGCGCTCGCGGCCTACCGCGCCGACCCGGTCTGGCCGCTGCGGGTCGCGGCCGCGCACACGATCCCACGGGAGCTGGTGGCTGAGGGCAAGGCGAGTGCCGCGGGGCTCGACGAGCTCGGTCTGGTGCGCCAGCCGGTGCTGCAGATCCTGGGGGGCGACAGCGTGGCAGCCTTCCGCGAGGCCACGGTCGCGCTCGACGAGCGACTCGCGGACGGGCGGGTCGTGGTGATCGACGGGGCACGTCACGCCGCGCATCACACCCATCCGGACGCGATGGTCGAGGCGATCGCCTCGTTCCTCGTCGAGTCGTGAGGCCTTCGAGACGGCGACGGTCGTCGCACCGCCGGTCGAGCGCGGCGTCGCCGTGGGATACTCCGACCGTGCTTGATCTTGGGATCCTCGGGTGGATCTTCGTCGGTCTCATCGCGGGCGCCATCTCGGGCGCGCTGGTCGGCGGTCGGACGGCGCGCGGCTGCCTGCCGAACGTCGTCGTCGGCATCATCGGTGGGATCGTCGGCGGCTGGCTCGCTCGGCAGCTGGGCTTCGGCCCGGTCAACGGGCTGATCGCCGCCATCGTCGCGGCCACGCTCGGATCGATCGTCGTCCGGCTCATCCTCAACGCGCTGGACAGGGACCGTTGACTGACTCTCCCCCTGCCGACGCCCCGACCGAGGACCTCCAGGCCGCGCGGCCGTACTCCCCCGGTCTCGAGGGCGTCATCGCCGGTGAAACCAGCCTGTCGTTCGTCGATGGCGCCGCCGGCCGCCTGCTGTACCGCGGGTATCGGATAGGGGACCTCGTCGACCGGGGCACCTACGCCTCGATCGCCCATCTCCTGTGGACCGGCGACTGGGATCCGTCCCAGCGTCTCCCGACCACGCCCGTCCCGAAAGCAGTCATGGATGTCCTGCGGGCGTTGCCCTCCGGTGCCAAGCCGATGGATGCGCTCCGGACGGCTGTGTCGGCCTGGGGGACGACGCAGGACCTGCCCTGGCCACCGACCGTCGAGCAGGCACGGGCCCTCACCGCGTTCTCGCCGTCGGCGCTGGCAGCGTTCGCCCGGCTCCGCTCCGGCAAGGAGCCGGTCGAGCCCGATCCCGAGCTCGACCTGACCGCCGGGTTCCTGTACCAGCTCACCGGGGAGCGGCCCGACGCGAGCACGGCCAAGGCGCTCGATGCGTACTTCATCGTCGGCGCCGAGCACAGCTTCAACGCCTCGACGTTCGCGGCGCGAGTGATCACCTCGACCCGCTCGGACATCGCCTCGGCGGTCGCCGGCGCGATCGGGACGATGAAGGGGCCGCTCCACGGCGGGGCCCCGTCGGAGGTGGTCGACCAGCTGGCGCAGGTCGGGTCGGCAGATCACGCCGAGGCGTGGATCCGCGAGACGTTGGGACGCGGCGAGCGACTCATGGGCTTTGGGCATCGCGTGTATCGCGCCTACGACCCTCGCGCCGCGGCCCTCCGGAAAGTGGCGGAAGGCATGGAGCACAAGCCCGACTGGCTGCAGCTCGCGACCGAGGTCGAGGATGTCGCCCTGCGTGTCCTTGCCGAGAAGCACCCGGAGCGCCCGCTGAAGACGAACGTGGAGTTCTATGCGGCGCCGGTCCTCATGGGCGTCGGGCTGAGTCCGGACCTGTTCCCGGCCACGTTCTCACTGGCCCGACATGCGGGCTGGACTGCCCATGTCCTGGAGCAGGCGGCCAACAACCGGCTCATCCGCCCGGACGTGAACTACGTCGGCCCGGGGGAGCGCGACCTCCCGGGCTGAGGGGTTCGGCTGCTGCCACCGCCTCGGCTGCAAGCCTGAGATGCACACTCCTCATGAGTGTGCGTCGCCGGATCCCCAGATGTCGATTCTGTCATCTGGGCGATCCGCCATGAGCGATCTGTTCGCAGATCGCATCTGACACGTGCGTCCCAACGGGGTACGACCCGGCGACGCCAGGGCTGCGCTACAGCCACCCGCGGCGGCGGAACAGGATCACGAGCCCGACGAGCACGGCCGCCATCAGCGCGAGGATCAGGTAGAACGTAATGATCTCGCCCTCGCCGGGGAACTGCACGTTCATCCCGAAGATGCTCGCGATGAGCGTCAGTGGCAGCAGCACGACGCTCGCCGCGGTGAGGACCCGGAACGACTCGTTCAGCTGGTGCGACAGCACGGACTCGTTCGTCGACTCGAGCCCCTCGATGACCTCCTTGTAATTCTCGAGCAGCTCCCAGATCCGCTCCGCGGCGTCGGAGATGTCGTCGAAATAGATCTCCAGCCCTTCCTGGAGGTAGCGCTGCTTCGTGCGCTCGAGGTCGCGCAGCACCGCGCGCTGCGGGCGGACGATCTTGCGGAAGTTGATGATCTCCTGCTTCGTGTCGGACAGGTCGCGCACGATCTCCGACGAGCGGCCCTCGAAGATGTCGTCCTCAAGCCGCTCCAGCTTGAGGAGCGTCTTGCGCAGCATCGGGAACGACGCATCGACCCCGGTGTCGACGATCTTGTAGAGGAGGTAGCCAGGCCCCTGCGAAAAGATCTCCTGGCGCAGGTCGTCCTTCTCCCGGTACCGCTCGAACATCGCCGACAGCGGCGGCAGCGGGATGTTCGGGAGTGTGATGACGTAGTCGGGTCCCATGAACAGGTCGAGCTCGGCCGTCAGGATGCGCCCGCTGTCCTTGTCGAAGAGTGGGAAGTGCAGCACGATGAAGACGTAGTCGTCGTACTGATCGAGCTTCGGGCGCTGGTTGCGCGAGAAGACATCCTCGTAATCGAGCGGGTGGAAATCGAAGTGCTCTTCCAGCCAGTCGCGGTCGGCGGTGCGCGGCGACTCGATGTGGATCCACCGGATGCCGGCCGCCTCGATGATGTCCGGATCTGCCACGATCTCGGGCATGACGACGTCCGCCTCATCGCCCGGGCGACGACGGCGCGGGCCGCGTGGAAAAGGCAGGTTGGGCACGGCGGAATGGTACGGCACGGGATGCGATGAGCGGACCCTTCGCCGTCCGGTTCCAGGCGTGGTCCCGGGGCCTCGGGGACTGGCTCGATCGGCATCCATGGGTCGGCCCGGGCATGGCCGTCGTCGCGTGGGCGGCCATCGTCGCGCTCTCGTCCCCGTGGGGCCGCCTGTGGGGGACCGGCCAGGACGCCTACTGCTACTGGTTCCCGACCCTCGAAGACCCATACGCCCGGTCCGACTGGACTGATCCGATCGCCTACGTCTACTCGCCGGCGTTCCTGCAGTTGCTGCAGCCCATCCGGGTGCTGCCGTGGCAGGCGTTCATGGCGGCCTGGACGGCGATCCTGCTCGGGGCGACGTACGTGCTGACCGGTCGACGCTGGCTGGCGGTCGGCATCGTGCTCGGTGCGATGGAGCTTGCTGGCGGGAACATCCACCTTCTGCTAGCAGCGGCCATGGTGCTCGGGTTCCGCTGGCCATGGATGTGGGCGCTCGTGCTGCTGACGAAGATCACGCCCGGCATCGGCTTGCTGTGGTTCGTCGTGCGGCGCGAATGGCGGGAGCTGGCGATCGCGCTCGGGGCCACGGCGGCCATCGTGGGGGTGTCGTTCCTCATGTGGCCCGATGCCTGGCTCGCATGGGGCGAGGTCCTCAGCCGGATCGCCGGTCGGGACGGGACGTGGGCCGCCATCCCGATCCCGTTCGTCGTGCGGCTGCCGTTCGCGATCGCGCTGGTCGTCTGGGGGGCGTGGACGGGCCGCCGCTGGACGGTCCCGGTCGCCGGGATGCTGGCCCTGCCGGCCCTGTGGTACGGCGGGCTGTCGATGCTCCTCGCGGTCATCGCGCTGCGCGAACCCGTGGCGCCCATGCGCCCGGCCGGCCGGGCGCCGACCCGCGCAGCGATCGAGCCGGTCTAGCCGCGACCCCGTCCAATCGCGACCCGGCCTACCCGGACCCGACCTGGCCCCGACCCGGCGGCACCTCGAGCCCCGGAACGATCCTTCGGGATGAGCCGGCTATCACACCAGTGATCCGATGGCGACGCTGCGTCGTAGGGATATATGAACACAGCTGCCGAATCCCTGCGCCGACGGTTCGTCTGGGGGGCGTCCGTCGGCGCCTCCGTTTCCGGTCGTCCGTCAAGAATCGAGGCTTGCGGCGCTAGGGGCCGCAGCGACCGCCGGCCTAGTCGACCGACGCGCCGCGATCACGATCGCGCCACCGATGAACACAGCCGCACCGAGGACGAACGGCGCGGGCAGCCCGCCGACGCCGACGACCGCGGCACCGAGCGCCGGCCCGACGATCCCAGCCGCATAGAGCGGCAGGTAGACGAGATTGAGCGTCGCGGAGCGGCGGTCGGCCGGCACGTCGGTCGCGAGCATGCCGAAGACCATCGCGCTGACCGTGGCCGTCGCGGACGCGAGGACGACTGCGAGGCCCGCCAGGGCAGCTACCGAGGGCACGAACGGCATCATCGCCAGGACCACGCCACCACCCGCGAGGGCCGCCACGAGGACCGGCCGGAACCCGACCCGGTCGCCCAGCCAGCCACCGAGCGGCGCGATGAGCCCGCCGACCAGGGCAGCGGTGCCCATGACGAGCGCGATCGCCGACGCGAGGCCGGCACCGGTCCCGGCGAGACCCTCGACGACGATCGGAAGGTATGGCCGGCTCATCTGCGTAGCCAGGAACGAGACGCCGAAGATCAGGAAGATCCGGCGGACGGTCGCGTCCGTCAGAACGGCCCGCATCGCCCCGAACGCGAGGGTGACGATGCGTCCCTGCGGGATCACGGATGGGCGCACCTCGCGTGAGCCGAACGTGACCAGCAGCGCCGTCGCGATCGACAGGCCCGCGGACAGCCAGAACACGGCCGACAACGACCAGCCAAAGCCGTCGATCAGGAGTCCGGCCAATGCAGGCCCGAGCGCCAGGCCGACCGCCGTGGAGGCACCGAAGACCCCCATGACGGTGCCGAGTCGGGCGCGCGGCGTGACGTCGCGGATCCCGGCCAGCATCACGCCTGTATTGCCGAGTTGGAAGCCGATCAGCAGCATGCTCACGGCGAGCTGCCAGGGTTCGCGCGACAACGCCACGCCGGCGAACACGACGGCCTCGACGAGCGCGCTCCGCACGATGACGGCCTTGCGGCTGTATTTATCCGCCCACACGCCCCACAGGGGGACGAGCGGCATGCCCACGACGAAGATCAGTGCCGAGAACAGGCCGACGAAAGCCAGCCGCTCGTCCTGTGGAACGCCCATCTCTCGCAGATACGAGGGGACCAGGGCGAATATCTGGCTGACGCCGAGCGCCTCGACCATCGACGTGAGCCAGAAGACCACGAGCAGACGGCCCCAGTCCTCGGCAGGGCGGGTGTCAACAGGCGGGGTCACCGGCGCGAGGCTAACGTGCCGAGCGTGTCGGCGCACACGGCGATCGGTCGAACGTGTGCCTGGCAGCCTGCAGATGAGGGGCGGAAGCGAGATTCGGGCACGGCTTGGGCCGCCCGGGCCGCCGCCCTGCCCCCCGAATCCCCGCCCGGCCGCCCGGGCTCCCGATTCCACGCCCGCTCCCGAATCCCCGCCCCAACCATGAAATACGCGCATCACAGCGACGCAATGTCGAGATCCGGCCCGCCATCGACTGGTTCAGCACCGTCGATCATGCACATCGCGCATCCACAGCGGCCTTATGGCTGTCGGCGGTGCGTAGAGCGAGGTCGGCCCGACCTCTTCCGGACTTAAGGACGCTGCCATCCGCGTAGTTCCTGGTCGGACCGACGCTGCGGCGAGATTCCGTGCTTCACAGACACGATCGGGCGGTGCGGAGCGACAGCGCGCTCGCTTCGGCCCGGTTGTGCAGTCCAGGAAACACGATCTCCGGCGCATAGGAGGGCGACGGAGAACTCCCGCGCACACGAAAGCGCCCGAAGGAACTGGTGGGAGGACCACCTGTCGTCTCGTAACGGCTCCGAACAAGTCCGGAGTCCTTACGCTCCGCCCGGGTTCCTCGCTCGACGGCCTTGCGACCATCGAACCCGGCTCCCGGGACCGTCCCGAGGATCGCTCCTCGGTGCGGTCTGGCGGTTCGCACCTGCCCCTTCGGGCACGACGAAATGTACCCGCCGGGTCGATACGGCCACAACCGCCTTATCCACGAACTTCGTCCGAATCGCCCGTGGCTTATCCCCGAGATTCCCCCGAATGTGGACGGAATGTGGACGGCCACGCTTGCAACATCCATGCAAGTCGCGCGCGGCGTAGATTCCCTCGACGGGAGGTGGGTCGATGGCACGACTGCTGGCTCGACTGGTATCCGTGAACGACGGCTGGGCACGGCCATTCGGGGAGTTCAACCACCGCTGGACCTCGGCCCTGTTCCGCGCCATGCCGCCGATCCGGGACCTGCTCAACGGTCGCTGGCTGGGCCACCCACTCCATGCTGCGCTGACCGATATCCCGATCGGCATGCTCCTCGGGGTCGTCATCCTGGATGTGCTCGGTCAGCCGACGGCGGCCGACATCGTCCTGATCGGGACGATCGTAGTCATGCTCCTGTCGGCGCTGTCCGGCCTGGCCGACTACAGCGAGACGACAGGTACGCCACTGACCCGGGCGACCCTGCACGCATCGCTGATGACGGTGAGCCTGCTGATCGTGATCGTGTCGGCGCTGATGCGCGCCGGCGCGCCCGCCGACCGGACCGTGCCGATCGCGCTGTCGATCATCGCGTTCCTGCTCGTCACCGCAGGGGCTTTCGTCGGCGGGGATGTCGTGTACGTGCTCGGTAACATGGTCAGCCGCCACGCGTTCCGCGGCGCGGGCACCAAATGGGTCCGCCTCGACACGGGCACCGTGAGCGATCTCGATCAGCTTCCCGAGGCGACCCCGACCAAGATGCGCGCCGGCATCAACGACCTCATGGTGGTGCGCATCGGGGGCGCGGTCCACGCGATGCACAACGTGTGCGCTCATGCCGGGGGCCCGTTGAACGAGGGCCGGCTGGTCGACGGCTGCATCGAGTGCCCCTGGCACTTCTCGCGATACCGCCTGACCGACGGCCTCGCCCGACGGGGACCGACCGTTTACGACCAGCCGAGCTACGAGATCCGTACCGCCGAGGGCGGCGGCTACGAGGTCCGCCGAGCGGCGACGCCGTAGCGATCCCGGTCGGGTCGTTAGACAGGTTGGCGCGGCATCATCGACAGGTGTCGACCCTGGTAATCCCGGATCCGTCGCTCGTGGTGCTCATCGGGCCGGCCGGCTCCGGCAAATCGACCCTCGCGGAGCGTCTCTTCGCGCCCGACGAGATCGTGTCGTCCGACGCGCTGCGCGCCGTCGTGTCCGGTGACGAGGACGACCAGAGCGTGTCGAAGGTGGCATTCCGCATCCTTCATCGGACGGTGGACAGGCGTCTCGGCGAGGGCCTACTTACCGTCGTCGATGCCACGAACCTCGCGCCCGCAGCCCGTCGTCCCCTGATCCGTCGGGCGCAAAGCCTGGGCTTCCCGGCGGCCGCGATCGTCCTCGACCTCGACGCTGAGACGGTCCTGGCCCAGAACGCCTCACGACGACGGATCGTCGACCCCGATGTCGTCGACCGGCACCTGGCGGCCATTCGGACCACGGTCGACGGCGGGCTCCTGGCGCTCGAAGGCTTCGACCCGATCGTCATCCTGCGAAGTCCGATCGAGGCGGCCGAGCTGATCGTCGTGCGCGGAGGGCCGGGCGCCGGCGCCTTAGGTGTCTAGGCACCGCCGGCGCCGATCAGCGCGATCGCCGCACCGGCCAGGAGGATCCCGATCGTGTGATCGCGCGTCACCGGTTCGCGCAGCACCACGGCGGCGAGCACGACCGTGGCGACCGGATACATCGCCGACAGCACCGACGCGATCGCGAGCTGGCCCGTCTGCACGGCGGCCAGGTAGAACCCATTGCCTGCCGTATCCAGGAGACCGAT
>DASTIG010000245.1:0-27890 GCA_035717785.1 Candidatus Limnocylindrales bacterium | reverse complement strand
GCGCGACCGCGGGCTGCCGGTCGAGGTGGTGGTCGGCGAGGAGGTGACGACGCTCGGCGGCCACCTGTTGGCGCTGTTCGTGGAGCGCCGGATCCGGCCGTACCGCACGCTCGGTCGGACCATCGCGGACATCCACGAGGCGGGCGGCATCGCGATCCCAGCCCACCCGCTCGTGCCCTACCCGCTGTGCGCCCAGGGCTGGGTCCTGCGCCGCCTCCTCGACGACGCGGACGACGCCGTGCGGCCGGATGCGATCGAGACGTTCAACCCGACGGCCCTCGGTCGACCGTGGCACGATCGTGTCGTGCGGTTCGCCGACGACCACCGACTCGCCCACATCGGGAACAGCGACGCCCACGCGCTCGACGCGGTCGGTCAGGGCTGGACGACATTCCCTGGCCACACGGGGGAGGAGCTGCGCGCCGCGATCGCGGCCCGCACGACCGAGCACGGCGGAGCGTTCCACGGCGCGACCGGCCAGTTCGGGGTGTTCGGCCAGCAGCTCCGGAAGCGCGTTGTCGACGCTCGTGACGAGGTCGCCGGTCGGGTTCGGCGGACTGGGACCGGGCGGGACCACGGCTATCCGGGCGGTCGGGCGCGACCGCCGCGCTACGTCTCGGCCGAGGACCCGGCCGGGCATGCCCCGAGCGGCGTCGAGCGACCATGAAGATCGGCCTCGTCTGCCCGTACATCTACCCGGCGAGCGGCGGCGTCGCCCAACACGTCCAGTTCCTCTATCAGAACCTGCGCCAGCGCGGACACGACGTCCGCATCCTCACGGCGAGCCATGGTCCGCAACGTGCCTCCGAGGGCGACATCATCCGGTTGGGCGTCGGCTTCTCGGTGCCGATCAACGCGTCGGTCGGCACGCTCACCTTTTCGCCGCGCTACTTGAGCCAGATCGGCTCGATGCTCGAGCGGGAGCGGTTCGACATCCTCCACTTTCACGAACCGTTCGTGCCGTTCCTGTCGCTCTTCCTACTGCGTGAATCGACGAGCGTGAACATCGCCACGTTCCACGCGTATGCCGGTTTCTCGCCGTCGTACGAATTCGGCAGCCGAGCACTCCGCGGCTACGCCGCGCGGCTCCACGGCCGGATCGCGGTCAGTGCGGCTGCCCGGCATTTCATCGACCGCTTCTTCCCCGGCGACTACAAGGTCATCCCCAACGGCGTCGATGTCGCGCGGTTCGCGAACGCGGTCCCGATCGCGCGCTGGCAGGACGGCACGCCCAACGTGTTGTTCGTCGGCCGGCATGAACCGCGCAAAGGCCTGCTCGACCTGCTCAAGGCGCATCGGATCCTGCGCAAGACCGGCTCCGACTCGCGCCTGCTCATCGTCGGATCGGGCCCGCAGGAACGCGAGGCGCGCCGCTACGTGGCCACGCGCGGCCTCAATGGCGTCGAGTTCCTCGGTCGGGTATCGGACGCCGAGAAGGCCCAGCTCTATAGGACGGCACACGTGTACGCCTCACCGGCCACGGGCGGCGAGTCGTTCGGGATCGTACTGCTCGAGGCGATGGCGGCCGGGACGCCGATCGTCGCGTCCGACATCCACGGCTACAAGGGCGTGGTCCGGCGCGGCCGGGAGGGCCTGCTCGTCCCGCCGCGCCAGCCGCGCGAGCTCGCCTTAGCGATCGATGGGTTGCTGCGCGATCCGGCCCTCCGCGAGCGGATGGGCGCCGCGGGTCAGGCCCGTGCCGAAGAGTTCTCCTGGCCGAGGGTAACCGCCAAGGTCGACGACTACTACGGCTTCGTGATCCGTCGGCTTGCGGCGACCGGCTCGTTGCCGGAGGGGTTCCGCGCCGAGATCCCTCAGGCGCCCCCGCCGCTCCGCGCGAGGCCGCTGCTGGCTTCCTCGCCCGTCGACGCGCCAGTGGAGCCCGCCGAGCCGCCCCTGCCCGAGGCCGCGCTCGCACGTGACTCGGCGAGCGCAAGCCGCCAGACGGAGGCCGAGTAGGCGACGACCAGGCAGGTCGCGGCGATCGCCACGGTCAGCGCCAGCGGGATCGGGCTGAGCAGCGGTGCGGGCGGCCGTGCGGCGGTGTTCACCGGGAACTGGAACGCGTACAGGTAGGTGGGCACGAAGCCCTGGTACGCGTTCACCACGGTCGACGGCAGCGGCAGAGCCGCGAGATTCGGATACCAGATGACGAACCACGCCACGGCCGCGGTTCCCAGCCCGACGACGAACCGACGCGCATCGCGGGCGGCCAGGACCTGGCCCGCGAGGTAGAGGAGCGGCACGATCACGACCAGCGCGATCGGCTCGACCGGGATCCCGCGCCACGTCGCGATCGGCGTGTCGGGCACCAACGACGCCCCGACGAAGGCGAGCGCGATCGCAACGGCGCCCACCACGACACCCCACATCGTCGGGCTGCGTGCCCCGTCCTCGGCCTCCGCGGCGCGCTGGAGGCCGGCCATCGCGCGCCACAGCACGACGCCCCCGACCGCGACCACCGCCAGTAGGGCGGCGGTGCGGTACGTCAGGACGATATCCGGGATGACCGCCGGGCAGGCCGCAGAGCTCGGGTTCGCGATCGACACCCCGACCAGGGCGCACAGCGGTCGTGAGAACAGCCACATCGCGGCAGGCGCGACGATCGCCACGGCCGCGGCGATGCGCACCCAGAGCCACGTCCGGCGCGAGGCACCGTGCCACAGCTCCGCGACGAGGTACGCAAGGGCGAGGATGACGAACGGCAACGCCGTGTAGTAGTGGTACTGGAAGGCTGCCCTGTCGATGCGCGCCCACGGTACCCACTGGGCGGCGAAGCCGATCGCGATCAGCGCCAGGGCCGGCGACCGGCGTCGGAAGGCCATCACGGACACGAACACGAGGCCCACGATCCCGAGCCACCAGATGACCAGGTTCCCCGAGTCGTAGATCGCGGCACTGGTCCCGCCGGCGAAGCCCTCCTGGTAGAACCACACCGGTTTCAGGTCGAACGGGAAGGCCCACCACGGCGACGACGCGGGGTGCGCCGAGGTGAGGCCATTGTGGTAGTCGTACATGCTGCGGGTCAGCTCGAGCAGCGTCTGCCCGCTGTGGGCGGCCGGGAAGCCGTCCCAGAGCCGATGGTTCTCGATCGCGGTCCATGGCAGATAGGACACGATGTAGACCCCCAGCGGGATCGCGATGAGGCAGACGGCGGTCCAGACGATCGGTATGCCGAGCAACCAGCCGGGCCGCAGCCAGCCGGTCGGGGCCGGATCGGGCGGGTCGAGGAGGCGTTGCGGATCGTCGGGACGCGGCGGGGCGGCGAGCGGACCGTAGCCGAGCATCCCGCCGACGCGGAACGCCGCGTAGACCACCACGGACCCGAGGGCCGAAGCGATCGCGGCAAGGAGCGGAGTGACCGAGATGGGGCCGATGACCACGGCCTGATCGAGCTTGCCCATCGCCAGCGCACCGAAGAACAGCACCGCGCCGACCGCGCTCGGAGCGATGAGGGCCAGCCACATCTCATCGTCGGTCCAGGCGATGGGATGGAAGATCGCGACGACGACGGCGAGCAGCGTGAGGCCGATCATGATCACGAGGAATGGCAGGTTGCCGTAGCCCGGACCGGCCATCGCCAGGTAGCCGAGCGCTCCGGTCATCGCGATGAGGCCCAGGATGGCGAGGACACGGCCGAGGGCGCTCCGCACGAGGAGCAGCAGCACGAGCGCCCCGATCGCGTACGCGGCCACCCATTTCGAGGCGAGCGCAAGCCCAAGGAGCAGCCCGATGACCGGCATCGCCACCCAGAACGCGGCACGGCCCCGCCACCAGCCCGTCCAGATCGCGGCGAAGACCGTGTAGCCCGCGAGGATGAACAGGCCGACGTACGCATCGTTCATGCCGATGCGCGACTGGACGAACAGCATGCCCTCCACCAGAGCGAGGCCGCCGACAGCGAGCGCGACCGTGCGCCGCTGGAACAGGATCCTCGCCAGGATGTAGAGGCAGGCGACCATCAGCACACCGGCGATCACGCCAGGCAGGCGCCACGCGAACGCATGCGAGCCGACCTCGATGGACGCGGCCGTCCCGCCGGCATCGAACACCAGCAGCTGTTGCCGGTCGTCCGTCATATATTCCGGCTCCGCGTCCATCGCAAAGGCGACCGGCTGGAACCCCACGGGCAGCACTGCATCGGCGTAGACCGCGTCCGCGTGCGGCTCGATGACGTACACCGTCCAGCGATCTGGTCCGTACCGGTCGACACCGTCATCGACCGGAGGCCGGCCGAGGATGTGGACCTGCTGGCTGGCGGCGTCGTAGGCAACGAGTGAGCCGAGACCGGGCAGCGGGTGGCCGCCCTTGTCCGTCGGCCCCTCCGCCGCGTCGTTGCCCGACACGAGGAGCACGTGATAGCCGGGGTCCTCGACCGACCCTGTCGAGACGTACAGCTTGGTGTCGTCGATCCCGGTCACGAGCGCCATACCGTGTGCGCCACCATCGATCGCGATCGTGGACGAGGTCGCCCCATTCGATGGGTCGATGAACGACACGCCTTCCGACGTCGCGACCGCGGCCCGCGGCCGATCGACGATCTCGATCCCGGGTAGCCGACCGTCGGCGATCGCAGCCTCGATCTCGGTGCGGCGCTCCTCGCGACCCGGGCTGCCGAAGAGGACCGTGGTGCCCGTCGCGGCGTTGGCGATGCGGGACTCGTAGTCGAGGGCGTCACCGCCGAGCACCTCGGCCAGCACTTCGGCCACGGCCGCTGGTTCGGGGATCGCGGCCGGGTCGCCCTGCACGACCGGACCCGCGCCGGCGGTCGACAGGTCGGCGATGCCCGTGAACTCGGTCCTGCCGAGGATCTCGCCGCTGCTGCCGTCGATCACGGTGAGGTCGGTGTCCGACGCTGCAAGGACCGTCCCCTCGTCTGTGACGAGTAGATGGTCGACCGGGTGGCCGACCGAGGCCAGTTCGACCGGCGTGATGTCGCCCTCCGGACCGCCCAGACCGATCAGGTCGAGTTCGATGGTCGAGATCGTGCCCTCGTCATCGCCGAGGAAGAGCCGCGGCTCAGTCGGGTCGATGGCCAGGGCCCCGACGCCCGGGGCGGTGATCCGGCCGATCGTCTGGCGGGTGCGCAGGTCCTCGGTCCGCACGATGTCGCCGGTCGCGATATGTAGTCGTTCGCCCGCCCGCGCGGAGCCCGTTTCGTCGCGGCGATGCTCGATCGCCACGGCGTGGATCGGGTCACCGAGCTGGCTCGTCGCCTGGACGCGGTCGCCGCCCCACAGGACCAGACCGCCGGCCATCGCGTACTTGGCCAGGTGCGGGTGGGTCCACTCGTAGATGGAATGCGATTCGCCGTATCGCCAGTCCTGGAGGAACTCGGTGGCCGTCCGGGCGTGGTAGACCTCGTCGAAATGCATCTGGTACGGCTCTTCGAGGCGGAAGGTCCGAAGCCCGAATGTCGCCAGGATGAGCACGACCAGGAACCACGCATCCAGGCGATCCAGTCGCCCGCCGCGCTCGCCCATCAACGAACGACTGCGATCCGCCCGGGATGGCACCGCCCGGAGGCGATCGCCGATCCAGCCGCGGAGGCCCGTCTCCTCGAATCGCGCGGGTTCGGACCAAGTAGGCATCGTGACGGCGGCGGGCGGGGCGACACCCGGGATGACGGCGGGCGGACCGACCGGTCGACCGCGCTCCTCGCGCGGTTCGTCGCGAGTCAGCTCCTCGGACGCGCTGCTGATCTCGCCGGCCAGGCGAGTCATGGCCGCCGGCCGCAGCTGGAGCCACGCCCACGCGAAGGCGACCGTGTGCAGCGCTGCGACCACCGTGACACCGATCTCGGAGCGGATCAGCGGCCCGATGCCGAGCCAGTCGGCGACCGGGTTGAGAGCAGGGTCCCTGGGCGGGTAGATCGTCGTCAGGACGACATACATGTTGGCGAACGTCGCGATCGCGAGGATCACGTAGGCGATCCGCCAGCGCGGCGAGACCGCGAACAGGATCGCCCCGAGCGCGAAGAACGGAAACCCGTAGCGCTCGTGGACACGCGTCGGCCCGGCGAAGAAGGCAAGGGCGATGATCGACAGCACCACGAGGATCGTGACGCGGTCCGGGCGGCGCCAGACGGCCCACAGCCCCGTGAGGATGGCCAGGACGAGCAGCGCCGCTCCGACCACGACGGCCGGGATCGCGCCGAACTGTACGACTCCCGCACCGCATGCATTGTTGGGCACCACAGCGTCGCAGACCCACTGGCCGGCGTTGGCGAGGCTGATCCCGAGGTCGCTCGGGACGACCGCCCACGCGTTGTACGCGTTGACGGTGACGTACGGGTAGCCGCCCCCGGCGAGCGCGATCTGATCGATCAACCCCGACGCCAGGAACGGGGCCTGTGGCGCGAACTCGACCACGCTGAGCCCGAACGGCAGACACAGCGCCAGGGCGGTGATGTAGCCTGCCAGGCCGGTCGTGAGGATGCGCACCGGATGATCCGTGCGCGCCTCCCATCGTCGGAACCGGCCCTCCGGCAGCGGGGCATCCGTGTCCCGCTTGTGCGGGCGCAGCGCGCGCCGGATCGTGACGACGGCGACGATCGGCACGAGGATGCCGAGCTGCGGCTTCACGATGGCCGCGATCACCGTGAAGATCGCCGCGCGTTCGGGCTGGTCGCGCCACAACGAGCGCACGCCCAGGAGCAGGAAGAGGACGCCGACCGAGTCGACCTGGCCCCACACGACGTTGTCGAACCAGAAGACCGGGTTGAGCATCACGACGCCGGCGCCGACCAGGGCCAGCCGCTCCCGTCCGCCAAGCTCGCGGATCATCGACCACACGAGATAGCCGAGGCCGAGGTCCGCCAAGATCGGCGGGATCTTGATCAGATCGCCGATCCCACCGGCCGCCCGCCCGACCGTCCCGACCAGCCACAGGACATACATGTAGCCAGGCGTGTAGTCGTGGAAGAAGTCGCGCTGGTAGAACCCGGACAGGCCGTTTCGGGCGAGATCGTCCGCCCAGAACCGGAACGACACGAGGTCCGCCTCGAAGCCCGAGCCCGGGAGCAGGTATAAAAGGATGAACCGGAGGGCGAGTCCGAGGGCG
The DNA here is from genome assembly GCA_035717785.1 of Candidatus Limnocylindrales bacterium. GTDB lineage: Bacteria > Chloroflexota > Limnocylindria > Limnocylindrales > CSP1-4 > SPCO01. Next base: position 20,828 of record DASTIG010000245.1, on the reverse strand, counting down.
AGGACGATCAGGACTGCGCCGACGGCCTCCTGCGTCCCGGTCGACCGAGGCGGCGCTCCTGTGCCTCGCTCGTACGCACCAGGATCGGGGCCAGTCACCGGGGAGATCGGCTCCTGAACGAGCGTGGAAGGTGGATCTGAGCGTAGCACAGGGTCGCCCGAGCGACCCCGGAGAGGACCCGGTGGCGAGCGGCCCGGCGACGATCGCCGTCGCCGTGGCCACCGGCGTGCTGCTCGTCATCGCCGCGTTCGCCGTCTATCGCGTCACGCACGCCGACCGCTATTACGATCACTTCGTGTGGCAGGCGGCGGCCTTCCTGGAGGGCCAGGCGGCGATCCGCTACCCGGTCGCGACGACCGCCGAACGTATCGGCAACTGGTTCTTCCAGGATGTGCTGCCGGTCGGCCGCGTCGATGGGATCGATCGCGGACTGATCCCCTTCCCGCCGCTCCCCGCGGTGCTGCTGGTCCCGTTCGTCGCGGCCTTCGGGTTCGCGACCGACGAGCAGCTGCTGTTCACGATCCTCGCCGCGATCGACGTGGCGCTGTGCTGGTGGATGATCGGCCGCCTGCCGGTGTCGACCACGGTGCGCTTGGGCACGACCGTGTTCTTCGCCTTCGGCACGGCGTTCTGGTACACCGCGCAGAACACGACCACCTGGTACCAGGCTCACATCGTGGCGGTCGGGCTGACCATGCTCGCGGTCGGGCTGGCGCTGGGTGCGGATCAGTCGCGTCACGTGGTTGTGGGACGCCCGGACGACGGCGGCAGTGACATCGCACGGTTCAGCATCGATCGACGCGGTTTCGCGATCGGGCTGCTCTTCGGACTCGCGACGACGGCCCGCCTGACGGTGATACTCGCAGCGCCGTTCTTCATGCTTGTCGGTCCGGGGCGTGGCTGGTGGCGCCGCAGCTGGTCGGTCGGGATCGGGGCGGCCATCCCGGTCGTCGCCCTGTTGGCGTACAACATCGCCACGACCGGCCACGTCTTCCACCCGGCGTACGACCACCTCTACCAGCTCGAGGCGCGCGCCTACACGGGGCTGGGCTACCACGCCGACTGGGCGGCCGAGGACCCGCGCTACCTGCCGCAGAACCTGGCGATCATGCTGTTCGCGGCCCCGGAGATCCTTCCCGACCGGCAACGCGACACGCTCGGGACGATGGACCGGGCGTTGTGCACCGCACCGGGCGCGAGCCGTGGCCTGTTTGACGCCGCATGCCCGCTCGCCCTCCCACGCGACATCGGGATGAGCATCCTGCTCACGAGCCCGGCGTTGCTGCTGGGTCTTGCCGCGTTCACGGACCGGGCTCACCGCCGGATCGTGGCCGCGGCCGCGCTCGCCGTCGTGCTCGTGACGGTCGCCAACCTCATGCACTTCAGCCAGGGCTGGGTCCAGTTCGGATACCGCTTCGGCAACGACACGGTACCGTTCGCCCTCGTGCTGGTGGCGCTGGGGTTCTCGCGGCTTGTGGACCGGGATCCCCGGCCGCGCTGGGCGATGCCTCTCGCCGTCGGTCTGATCGCCGTGTCCGTGGCCGTCAACGCCTGGGGTGTCGTGTGGGGGCGTCTCCTCGGGTGGTGACGCGCTCGTCCGTGGCAGCGTGGCTGCCGGCTGTCTTCGTCGGCGTCGTCGTGTTCAGCGCGGCCCGGATCGCGATGCTCCCCGGGCTCGGTTATTGGGATACCGCGGAGCTCCAGACGGTCGCGCCGATCCTCGGGACGGCCCACCCGACTGGCTTCCCGACGTACGTGCTGCTCGGCTGGCTCGCCAACGTGCTGCTCACGCCGTTCGGGGAGCCGGCGCTCCGGATGAACCTGTTCGCGGCACTCAGCGTGGCGGTCGCCGCGGCCGTGACGGTGGACCTGGTCCGTGCGCTGACGCGCTCCGTCCCACTCGGGATGATGGCGGGGATCGGCCTCGGACTCACCGGCATCGTCTGGGACATCGGCACGCACGCGGACGCCCACGCGCTCCATCTCGCGTTCGTGGCGATCCTCATCCGCCTCCTCGTGGCGTGGGAGGACGGGAGGCGAGACCGCACTCTCGTCGGAGCGGCGATCGTCTTCGGGCTGGCAGCCGGGAATCATTCGCTGACGCTGCTGCTGGGGCCACCGATCGCCCTGTACGTCCTCGCCGTGGACCCGGGGGTCCTGCGCCGGCCGCGTTTCATCGCCGGCTGCGCTGCCGCGCTCGTGCTCACGGTCATCCTCGTCTACCTGGAGCTGCCGCTGCGCGCCGGACTGCTCCGGACCCCCGGCACGCTCGTGTACGGGCGCCCGGATACCTGGGACGGGTTCTGGTACGTCGCGCTCGCGGAACAGTTCCGCGGCAGCGTCGTCGGTCCATTCAACGACCTGCCCGGCAAGGTCGCCGCGCTCGTCGACCGCACGGTGGTGGCCTACGGTCCGCTCGCTGCGCTCCTGCCGGTCGCGTTCGGGGCGACCGCGATCCGGCGCCCGACCTACGCCCTGCTCAGCGGCACGGCCGTCCTGATCACGTGCTTCTTCGCGGCGTCCTACGCGAACGCCCTGATCGAGCGCTACTACCTGGGCCCGGTGCTGATCGGCTGGACCTGGCTCGCGATGCTCGGAGCGGGTCTCGCGACGGTCGCCGGCATCTCGATCGATGGGCAACGCCGGCCGGATCGGGTCATCGCGACGGCGCTGGCGGTCCTGCTGCTGGTCCCGACAGTCGCGGCCGCGCCGTCGCGCCTCGACAGTCTCGACCGGAGCGGCGATGTCGCGGCGCGCCTGTGGATCGAACACGCGCTCGGGGTCATGCGAGAGCATGCGGTCATCGTGAGCTGGTGGAGCTACTCCACACCGCTGTGGTACGCACAACTGGTCGAGGATCGGCGCCCCGACATCGATATCATCGATGACCGCACCCGGCTCGATCGGAACCTGGGAGACATCTACGACGTGATCGACGCGAACCTGCCGACGCGCCCCGTGTACGTGATCCGCATCGAGCCGAGCGAGATCGAGGGTCTGAAGGAGCGCTACGTCCTCGACGTCATCGGTGGGACGGAGGCCACCGTCCTGACCCGGATCATCGGCAGCCGGGAGAACGCCGGATGACCGACGCGGCTGGCCCCACGGCGCGCGTTGCACGCCTCTCCTACTTCTTCCCGGCCCACAACGAGGAGGCGAACATCGAGGGCCTCGTCGAGGAGGCGCTCGAAAGTCTCCCGGCGATCGCCGAGACGTTCGAGATCATCGCCGTCAATGACGGCTCCCGCGACCGGACGCGCATGCTGGCCGACGAGCTGACCGCGCGGCACCCGGGGATCGTCCGCGCCGTCCACCACCCGACCAACCTCGGGTACGGGGCGGCGTTGCGCTCCGGCTTCGGCGCCGCCCGGTACGAGCTGGTCGCGTTCACGGACGGCGACCGCCAGTTCCACGTCGAGGACATCGGGCGCCTGACCGAACGCCTCGCCGAGGCGGACCGCCCGGACGTGGTCGTCGGCTTCCGCATCCGGCGAGCGGACCCCATCGTCCGGACCGTCTACGCCCGTGCCTACCGGCTTGCGAACCGGGTCTTCTTCGGCTTGAAGGTCAGGGACGTCGACTGCGCCTGCAAGCTCCTCCGGCGCGAGGTGCTCGACGGGGTCCAGGTCGAGTCGGAAGGGGCTTTCTTCTCGGCCGAGCTGCTGATCAAGCTCGGCGCCACCGGGCGCAGCGTCGTCGAGGTGGGCGTGCCGCACTACCCACGAACTGCGGGCTCGCCGACGGGGGCGAAACCGCAGGTCATCCTCCGCGCGGTCCGCGACTTCTGGCGCCTGCGGGTGGCGATGTGGCTGAACCGGCCGAGAGCGCTCCGCCGCGGCCAGCCGATCGTCGCGGGGAACGACGAAGGCGCGGTCTAGCTCTGGCGGTTCTCAGCGTCGGGATCGACCTCGAGCGAGTTGACGAAGTCGCGGAACACGTCGAGCCGCGGGTCGACGATGCGTTCGCCGGTCGACTCGAGCATCTCGCCACCGCCCTCGCCTTCCTCGCCGAGACCGCCGTCCGCGCCGAGACCGGCCTGGTCGAGCACGGACGGGACCGCGAAGATCGGAGCCCCGACCCGCACGGCGAGCGCCAGCGCATCGGACGGCCGCGCGTCGATCTCCCCGATGTGCCCGTCGCGTTCCACGAAGAGCCGCGCGTGGAACGTCTCCTCGGCGAGGTCCGAGATGATGACGCGGGAGACGCGCGCGTCGACAGCCTCCAGGGTGCTGGCGAACAGGTCGTGGGTCAGCGGGCGCTCCGGCGTCAGGCCCTGGAGGCGCATCGCGATGGCGCTCGCCTCCCACGGTCCGATCCAGATCGGCAGATAGCGCTCACGCCCGGTCTCCTTGAGGATCACGACGTGGCGGCTGGAGAGCATGTGGACACGGACGCTCTCGACGACCATCTCGACCAATCCGTCGTCCATGCGGCGATTATCCCACGGCCCGCGGGGGCGGACGCCCACCGCCACGGGCCAGCCGCATAAGAAGCGCGATCCCCGCACCGAAGATGAAGCCACCGATATGGGCGAAGAAGGCGACGCCACCGACCTCGGTCGAGTTGCTCACGCCCAGCGAGCCGAGTCCGTCGAGCAGCTGGAGGAAGAACCAGAAACCGAGCACAAGGGCCGCCGGTATGTCGATGAGCTGGAAGAAGAAGACGAGGAAGATCGCGGTCGTCACCCGGGCGCGGGGGAACAGCACGAGGTAGGCGCCGAGGGTCGCCGCGATCGCGCCCGACGCGCCGATCGTCGGGATCGTCGACGTCGGGGCTATGGCCACCTGGGCCAGCGCGGCAACGACGCCGCCGACCAGGTAGAACACGAGGAAACGCAGCGATCCGAATCGATCCTCGATGTTGTTCCCGAAGATCCACAGGTAGAGCATGTTGCCGCCGATGTGGAGCAGGCTGCCGTGCAGGAACTGGCTCGTGATCAGCGTCGCGGTCTCCTGGGAGATCAGCGCGCCAGAGCTCAGTGCCGCGACGAGCTCGGCGGGCACGACCCCCCACCTCGTGACGAACGACCCTAGGGCGGCGTCGCCGCCGGTGGCCATGATCCCGAGCTGGACCGCGAAGACGACCGCACACGCGGCGATCAGCCCGAGCGTGACGACCGGTGTTCGCCGGGTCGGGTTGGCGTCGCGGAGCGGGATCACATCGGTTCGGGGCGGGTTTACGAGCTGGGAGCGGCCGACGGCGAAACGCTCGGCGCGCCCGAGCCGGACGGCGCGGGGGAGGCGCCGTCGGTGGTCGGCACGGCCTCGAGGACTGCCTGGTTGACGGTATCGCTCGACAGCCAGACCACGGTGTCCGGCGCCTCCTCGACCCCGGCGATGATGTACATGGAGCGCAGGTCCACCCAACCATCTCCCTCGGCGAGCCGGTACTGGGCGACGAAGTCGCCGCTCCGCTTGTCGTATGCGATGAGCCGAGCGTTCTCTCGGTCGAAGGTGTACACACGGCCCGAGTTCCGCTCGCCCGCCCCAGCGACCAGGACCTCGTTCGTCTTCGGCCGCAGCAGCACGTCGCCGGGCTTCCCGGGCTCCCATGCGTCGCTCTTCCCGGAGGTATAGCGGTCGAGCACGCCGTTCTCCGTGATGTACATGTCGCCGTCGATGTACAGCGCGGTCATCTTGTCGACCGGGCGGGCGGTCGCCAGCCAGGCCGACGACTTGGCCGGGAACCCGCCACCGTCGCTGGCCGGCGGGTAGTGCCGGATCTGCTGCTCTGACGGGTCGATGACGTAGAGGTTGTAGAGGCCCCGGCTCGCGTCGCGGAGGTACGTGCCGATCGCCAGGATGTCGTCGCCCCAGCCGGTCGAACCGTTGACGGTGATCCTGTTCGTCGTGCCCTTGCCGGCGTCGTTCGAGGCGCGCCAGCGCCAGAGGACGTTCTTCGCGTCGAGGATCAGCAGGTCGCGGCCACCGACCGACAGGAACTGCGGAGCGGCCATCTTCAGGTTCCCGACGGAACGCCCGTTGCGAGCGATGTTCGTGGCCCGCTTGCGCTTGAGGTCGACGCGATAGACCGCGTTCGTCGCGCTGTCGATGACGTACGGGGCGCTGTCGTAGCCACGCACGAGCGTGCGCAGGTCGAACGGGGCGGCGCCCTCCGCCGGCGTGAAGGTGAACAATGGGGTGGATGCCACAAGGACGACGCCGTACGCGCGGTCGAGCAGGGCTGTGACGTCCTCGCGGACAGGGTCGACGACGCCAGCGCTGATACGAGCGTCCTCGGCCGTGTCGAGCTGGTGGTACGCCTCTGTAAGCAGCTGGATGGCCTGATCGCGGTCGTCCTCGATCAGATCGATCCCCGGCCCCGACACGAGCGCCAGGTTCGCCTTGGCCTTGTCGAGCGCGTCCTGACCCGCGTTGACCGAGCTGATGGCCTGTTGCTGGCGTTGCCCGCCGAACGCCCAGACCGACATCGCGAGGCTGCCGACCACGACCAGCAACGCGATGACCGCGATCGCCGCCCGCCGCTGTGTCTCGCGGCGCGACGCAAGCGGCGTGACGCGGCGGTACGCCGGCTTGCGCCGAGGCAGGACCTCGTGGAGGCGGGCGATGAGCCGCTCCGTCGCGTTCCCGGCCACGACGCGGGCGCTGTCCGCCGCAGCCGACATCGCAGCACCGGCGGCCTGGACGTTGTCGGCGAGCGGGATCGGCGAGCGGTCGGGCGCTCCGGCGAGTGGCTCGGGCGGCCGGACCGGGACCAGGACCCGGCCGCGGGTCGTCGGGGCGACCTCGGTCGCCTCGAATGCGATCGCGCCGTCGCTGCCGACGCCCTCGGCGGCCCGGAACCGCTGGTGGAGGTGCTCCATCGCCGACTGGGGATGGAGCGTGACCATCGCGTCCTTCAGCTCGTCCGCACCGAGCCGGGCCACGATGTTCGGCGAGATGAGCACGAGCGAGTCACCGACCGTGACCTCACCGCGCCAGACCTCGGGCTCCAGACCGTTGGACGGCAGCCCGCGCTCACGATGAGGGTCGGGCAACGTCGAGAGACGGGCCTGGCGGATGAGGTAGGCCTCGGCCGGCCCGACCGTCGCTACGTACATCTCGTTACCACGGACGACGCCGACCCCGACGCCGATCGGCCCATTCTCGCCCGCGACCTTCAGGCCGAGACGGTCGGCCTGATGGAGCAGGCGCTTGTTGGCCGTGGCGATCGCCTTCTGGAGGCAGACGCGGATCCCGGCCGACTCGTCGTAGTAGTACTCGTTGCGGATCGTCTCGGCCGCGAGGCGCGTGGCCTCGAGCGCGTGGCGCGAGCTCGTGCGCGACGTCACCAACAGGTACAGGTTGCCCTTCGACCGGGCGACGGAACCGACGCTCGGCTCGACGACCACGAGGGTGTCGGGAGAGTCGTCGAGGCGGTCGTGCTCGGCGACGATCCCTAGTTTCAGTTGGAGTCGGGCGGCCATGCGGGCCTCTCGATAGGGGAGTCAGGCGACGGGACGATCCTGGCCGGATCGGCTTGACGCTCGCCCCGAGATGGCTGGCAGGTTCGGTGGATTATACGCGGGGACCTCCGCGCCGGACGTGGACCCGAAGGTCCCGGATGCCCATCCCTCCCGGCGCCGTCGCGAACGCCGAGACCAGCTCGCCGGCGCGCAGGCGGAGCTCCTGGGCGACGATCGGCGCATCGGCCTCGACGTCGATCCAGAAGCCCTCGAGCCGGACCACCCGGCATGAACCGGCCGCGGCGGGGACCCGTTCCGCCACGATCGCCTCGAAAGTCGCGATGGCCCGGGCCAGCCGGAGCTCGTCCTCGAGTCCGAGCGCACGGGCCGCGTCGGGGATCAGCTCGCCGATCCGGCGCATCGGTCGCCGGCGCGGGGTTGTCACGCTCCCGCTCCCGTCCGCACGCTCGTGTGCCGGGCCTCCGCGGGTCGGACCTCCGCGCCCTCGAGGCCGGGGCGGACCTCCCAGCCACGAGCGATCGCGAGCAGCCCCGGGTCCAGGTCGTCCGGGGTCGTGGTCGTCACGAACGCCTGGGGCAGCTCGGCGATCCTGCGCACGAGATGCGCTCGCCGCTCCGGATCGAGCTCGCTGAAGACGTCATCGAGGAGGAGAAGTGGTGGCCTGCCGTCGAGCTCGGTCAAGAGATCGAGCTCGGCCAGCTTGAACGCCAGGATCGCCGTGCGCTGCTGTCCGCGCGAGGCGAACCCGGCGAGGTCGCGCCCGGCGAGGTCGAACGCGAGGTCGTCTCGATGCGGCCCGATCACGGTCGACCCGTTCCAGGCCTCCTTCTCGGCGGTGTCGATGAGCCGGCGGGCGAGCGCGTCACGCGGGCTCTCGCCGGCCTGCGCCGGTGCATTCGTGACGTAGCGAAGGGTCAGCCCGCCGGCCGACGCCTCTTCGGGGGCGATCTCGCGATGGGCGGCCGCGAGCGGCGCACTCAGCGTCTCGAGCAGGCTCAGACGGGCCGCCACGACCCTACCGCCGGTCTCGAGGAAGCTCTCGTCCCAGAACCGCAGCTCTTCGCGCGTCGCCTGCTCCTCGCGGATCGCCCGCAGGAGGCTGTTGCGCTGCTGGAGCGTTCGCCCGTACGTCCCGAGGTCGTCGGCGTAGGTGGGGAAACGAGCCGCGGCAAGCGCGTCCAGCGCCGCTCGCCGGAGGGAGGGCGAGCCCACCACCAGCAGCATCTCTTCGGGGGCGAACAGCACGACCCGCAGGTACCGGCCGAGACCGCTCGCGCGCCGGCCGACGCCGTTGACGCGGATCCGTTTGCGACCGCCCGAACCATCGGCGCCCGACCGCTGGACCGCCACCTCGAGGACGTCGGCGCCGACGCGGCCCTCGACCCGAGCGAGGTCCTGCCCCCAGCGGATCAGCTCGCCGTCCGAGCTGGTTCGATGCGACCGGCCCCACCCCAACAGGGCGATGGCCTCGAGCAGGCTGGTCTTGCCGGCCGCATTCGGGCCCCAGATCAGGTGCGCGCCGGTCGCGAACGCGACGTCGAGCCTGGCGTATCCGCGCAGGTCGAGGGCCGAGAGCGAATCGAGCGAGGCGATGCTAGGACGTCGTCCGGACGGGCATCACGACATGGACGTAGCGGTCATCGCCGACCGGCTTGAACACGCCCGGTGACAGCGGCCCGTTGAGCTCGAGGGCGAACTGGTCGGCCGCCACGTTGGTGAGCACGTCCGCCAGGTAGCGGGCGTTGAACGCGATCGTCGTGTCGTCGCCTTCGACCGCCGCCTCGACCTGCCCGACATGGTCCCCGACCTCGGCGTTGGCGCTGACCGTCACGCCCGCGTCGCCGTCACCGCCGATCTGGAGCTTGACGATGTTCGCCGACTCGTGGGCGATCAACGCGGCCGGTCGAACGGCCCGCAGGAGCTCCTCCCGGTCGAGCACCGCACGGGTCGCGTGTGCCTGCGGCATGACCTGCTGGTAATTGGGGAACTGCCCATCGATCAGGCGACTCACGAGGTCGATCCCATCGAGATGGAACAGGACCTGGTTGCGGGCGCTAGCCAGGACCACCTCGACCGGATCGTCGACGTCCGCGAGCACGCGAGCGAGCTCGTTGAGAGCGCGTGCCGGGATGACCACGCTGGTCTCCGGGACCGGGTCCAGGATCGGCACGGTCTTGACGGCGATGCGGTAGTTGTCGGCCGCGGCGAGCGTCAGCTGGTCGCCCTCGAACCGTGCGAGTACACCGGTCAGGATCGGTCGCGCCTCGTCGCTCGCGGCCGCGAAGGCGGTCTCCGCCAGGGCGCGTCGCAGGACATTCTGCGCGATGCGGGTGGTCGGCCGCTCGCCGGCCGTCTGGATGGCCGGGAACTCCTCGTCGCTGATGCCCTTGATGTGCGTCTGGAACCGACCGGCCTTCACGTGCAGGGTGTCCCCCGCGGTCACCTCGAGCTCGACCTTGTCGCCGGCCGGCAGCGAGTTCACGAGATCGGTCAGGAGCTTGGCCGGGACCGTGGTCGCTCCGTCCTCGTCGATCTTGCCCGGGACCCAGTAGGTGATGCCGATCTCGAGATTCGTGGCGGTCAGCTTGAGACCGGCATCCTCGGTCTTGAGTAGGACATTGGCCAGGACCGGGAGCGTGCTCCGGCTCGAGACCGCCCGGCTGACGACGGACAGGCCGCGCGCCAGGTTCTCCTGCATGACCGAGAGTCTCACGTCGGGTTCACTCCGTCTCGCATCGCTCGAGGCCGCATCACGGGTGACGGCAGGTCGGGTCGGACGGAGGTCCGGAGCGATCCCGACCGGGGTCGCAGAGGTTGGTGGGTATCTTCTCTCTTTCTTCTTACTCCGTCATCACCGTAGTAACGCTGTGGAGGCCGTGGATGGCCGTGCGCAAGCGTTCGGAGCTCGGCCGTGGATGCGAGCAGTGCAAGCGTGGACAACGAGGGCCCGGCCGGGGATGCGACAGTCGACAGGCTGGGGATATTCGGCTGTCGGTCGGGGATCGACCAGCCCGGAGCCCCTGCGCGTCCACACGTGACGATGGGTGCTCCACGCGATTTCCGGGTTTCGCCAGCGCGTCCCGACTGCCCACCCGCTCGCTGACGTACCACCGACCACTGGGTCACGCAGCGTTCCAACCGACACCGGAACAAGGGTTCCGCGGTCGATCGGAACGCCTCGTGTGCAATTCGACCGCCGAACGGCCATCCGCGAAGCATTCCCCCGCCAGTTGAAACGCTGGCAGTTCCAGGGAGCGTGGCCAGTTCACCAAAACCGCCACGGATCGCATCCTCCGCGATCGGCCACGCTCGCTGATTCGAATTGTGTGTCTGAGCGTGACATCAGGGACCACCCACGGCTCCCGGCCGCTACTCGGCGTAGATCAGCTCGCGGACGGCCGCGATCTCGCGCCGCAGTTCGTCGTTGTTGGCGATCTCGCGCGAGATCTTGTCGCATGCGTGAAGGACCGTGGAATGGTCCCGGTTCCCGAGCTCGGCGCCGATCCTGAGCAACGAGACGTCGGTCTCCTCGCGCATCAGGAACATCGCGATCTGGCGGGGCATGACGATGGCCTTGTCGCGCTTCTGGCCCTGGAGCGCCTCCATCGGGACGCTGTAGTAATCCGACACGGCCTTGGCGATGCGCTCCGGCGTCACCTGGCGCTTCTTCGGGTTGTACAGGACGTTGGAGAGCACGGCCTGGGCGAGCTCGATGCTGATCGGGGTCGCGCCCATGCTCGCGAACGCCACGATCCGGTTCAGCGCCCCCTCGAGCTCGCGCACGTTCGAGACGACCTTGCGCGCGATGAACTCGACGACGTCCGACGTGATCGGCACGGCGCCCTCTTCCGCCTTGGCACGCAGGATGGCGATACGGGTCTCGAGATCCGGCGCGGTCAGGTCGGCGATGAGCCCCCACTCGAAGCGCGACCGGAGCCGCTCCTCGAGGGTCAGGATGGCCTTTGGCGGTCGGTCGCTCGAGAGGACGATCTGCTTGCCGTCCTCGTGGATCGCGTTGAAGGTGTGGAAGAACTCTTCTTGGGTCCGTTCCTTGTCGGCGATGAACTGGATGTCGTCGATGAGGAGCAGGTCGATGCGTCGGTAGCGACTGCGGAACTCGTCGATCTTGCCCTGCTGGATGCTCGTGATGAATTCGTTCGTGAACTTCTCCGACGTCGCATAGACGACGCGCTTGCGCGGGAACCGGGCTATCACCTGGTTGCCGATCGCATGCATGAGGTGCGTCTTGCCGAGGCCCACCCCGCCGTACAGGAACAGCGGGTTGTAGGCATGACCGGGTCTTTCTGCGACCGACAGGCTGGCGGCATGACCGAGCCGGTTGGCCGACCCGACGATGAAATTGGCGAACGTGTAGCGCGGGTTGAGGTTGGTCGCTCCGCTCTCGCCGCCGACCCTCGTCGCCTCGACGCGGACCTGCGGGCTTCCGTTCATCGGGGGAGCGGGCGCCGCCACGACGCCGTCGTCGGCGACGCCGTCCGTGGGGTTGGTCGATGGGGCCCCGACGACGAACTCCACCTGGACGCTGTAGCCGACGATCCTCGCCAGCGTCTGGCTGATGAGCGAGCGGTAGCGGGTCTCCAGCCAGTCCTTGGCGAAGCCATTCGGGACGGCGATCCGGAACCGCTGCTCGTCGACGTCGACGAGTTGGGTGTCGCGCAGCCACGTCTCGTAATTGGCGGGCGACAATGAGACCTGGAGTTCACCCAGGGCGGCTCGCCAGACCTGCTTGGCGTCCATTCGTTCGATAGGACCTGCGTACGGGGTTGACGGTTGATGAGATGCGGCGGGCACGGTCCCGGGATGGTGCGAGGGCGGCGGACCGTCCGATCGACGTCCATCCGACGAGGCCGGACCACCGCTGCCTGCGCCCCCTCCACGGGGCCTGCTGGCGTCTCCCGCGTACGTCTCCGGCGCCGAGGGCCCGGAGAGGATAGCACCGCGCCAGACGCCCTCGCAAGACGATTCCCACATACCCCCCAGGGGTATCCGTGCGAATGCCCGGAGCTGGCCTCCGGCGGCCGCTCGGCCAGGTCCTCCGGCGATCATCCGGCGATCCTGCAGGGCGGCCAATGAGTCGAGACCCGGGCGATCCGCCGTTTGACACCCCTTCTGGCGAGGTCCTATCATCCGCCGGACGACGACGCGCCATGTGCCCGCCGGGCACCGGCGCGTTTGCGTGCCTCTAGGGGTAGACGGAGCGACCGTTCCCCGAGGTCGGATCGAGAGGATCACAGGACCGCCCGGATGAAGCGAACCTACCAGCCCAAGAAGCGCCACCGCGCCAAGGAACACGGCTTTCGCGCCCGCATGAAGACCACGGCGGGGCGCCGCATCCTTGCCGCTCGGCGAGCTCGGGGTCGGAAGCGACTGACGGCCTGACAAGCGATCGCGGCATATCCACGCCGCGACTCGTGATGCTCTCCCGACCGCAGGACTTCGCGGCGATCCAGGAGGCGGGAACGACCAAGTCCCACGCCTTGCTCTCCGCCCGGTTCCTGCGGACCGATCTCGAGACGACCCGCTTCGGGCTCGCGACCGGCCGCCGCCTCGGTAAAGCGGTGGTCCGGAACCGGGTCCGGCGCCGAATCCGAGAGGTGCTCAGGGTGATGGCGCCCTCGTTCCAGCCCGGCTGGGACGTTCTCATCATCGCCCGGCCTGCGATCGTCGAGGCCGACCACGACGCGCTGGTCGGGGCGTTGCAGCGAACGCTTGTCCGAGGGGGCGTGCTCGAAGGGATCAATCCATGAAGCAGATCGGGATCGGGCTCATCAAGCTCTACCGGATCGTGTTCGCGTGGCTCCCGCCGTCCTGCCGGTTCGAGCCCACCTGTTCGCATTACACGGAGCAGGCCATCGCCAAGTACGGGCTGCTGAAAGGGAGCTGGATGGGGGCTAAGCGCATCGCTCGATGTCACCCATGGAACCCGGGCGGCTATGACCCTGTCCGCTAGCGAGGCCGCCCGCCCGTGACCCTGTCCCCCGCCGTGCGCCGGATGCTGCCGGCGCTCCTCATCGCTCTCGTCATCCCGATCGTCGTCGCGTGCATCCCGGGCGCCACCGGCGGCCCCGGCTCGTCCCCCACGCCACCTGCCCCGCCGCTGACCCCGGCTCCCCCCGGGGCCGACCCGGTCAGCCTGCTCGCGTGGCTCTTCACGCCGATCTTCCAGTCGATGTTCATCATCATGGTCGGGGTCTACGAGTTCCTCTACAACCTCGGCGTCCCGGGTGCGATCGCCTGGGCGATCGTCGCATTGACGCTCGTGGTGCGGGCCGTGCTCATCCCGCTCTATCGCAAGCAGCTGGTGTCGCAACGGCGGATGCAGCTCCTTCAACCGGAGCTCAAGGAGATCCAACGCAGGTTCAAGGGCGACTCGATGAAGGTCCGCCTCGCCCAGCAGGAACTCATGCGCGAGCGCGGCGTCAACGCGCTGGCCGGGTGCCTGCCGCTCCTCCTCCAGCTACCGCTGCTCTTCATCATGTACTCGGTCATCCAGAACGGGCTGACCAACGTGGACCCGAGCGCCATGCTGACCGTCCTCGGGACCCAGGTCGTCCCGCTGACATGCACCAACCTCGATCCGGCCACCGGCCTCCCGAGTGCGGCACTGGGTCCATGCATCGAGACGGTCATCCCGTTCTTCGGCATGTCGATCGACGTCAGTCAACCCTCGACGATCTTCGCGGTCGCCGGCTTCGGCATCAGCATCCTGGCGATCGTGTCCGCGCTGCTGCAGCTGGTGCAGTCCCGGATGATGCTCCCGCCGGCCGACCCGACCAACGACGATCCCAACGTCCGGATCCAGCGCCAGATGATGCTGTTCCTGCCGATCATCTCGGTCGTCTATGGCGGCTTCCTGCCGGCCGGGCTGTTCATCTACTGGATCGTTGCGACGATCTTCTCGATCATCCAGCAGTACCTGATCGTCGGTTGGGGCGCCATGTTCCCTATCTTCGGGTGGACCCCAGCCTTCGCGGTCGACCACACCCCGCGCTTCCCGGTGTCCATGCCACCGCCACCAGACCCCAGTAAGCGTGCGGCCATCCTGACCGACGCACAGAAGAAGACGACGGCCGACAAGACGATCCGCCACCGCGAGCGTGGCCGTCAGGGCCGACGAGGGAGACGACGCTGACCATGAGTGCCTACAAGGAATTCTCCGGCAAGACCGTGGAGGAGGCGCTGAAGGCCGCCCGAGACGAGTTCGGCGCGGAGCTCAACGACCTCGACTTCGAGATCCTCACGCCGGGCAGCCGCGGCGTCCTCGGGATGGGCGCGGAGCCCGCCCGGATCGTCGCGGCACCGCGTCATGCGCTCGGGGGAGCCGCACCGAAGCGCGATGCCGCGGCGGCCGTCCCACTCCCCCGCCCGCCGGCCCGTGAGTTCGACGACCGTCCGGACCGCGGCCCGCGCCGTGACGACCGCGGCGATCGCGGCCCACGACGTGACGACCGACCGCGCGAGTCCGCTGGGAGTGACCGCACCCCTGACAGCGCTCCCCGCTCCGACCGTCCCGACCGCCCCCCGCGCCGCGATGACCGCCCGCGCGAGGACCGCGGGCCCCGCGGCCCACGCCGTGGCGGAGCCGATGTCTCTGCGTCCGAGGCCGCCGAAGTTGCCGCGGCGCGTGGGTCCCTCGCGGCCGAGCGCGCCGATCTTGAGGCCGCCGAGGCCTCGCCCGAGGCGCTCGCCGCCGGTCAGCGGATCCTCGAGACGCTGATGACCCATCTCGGGTTCGATGCCAAGGTCGAAGTCGCCGCCGGCGAGACCAGCCGCCTGAACGTCGTCGCTCAGGGCGACGACCGCGACTCCCTCGGCGCCCTGATCGGGCGCAAGGGCGAGCGGCTCTCGGCCCTGCAGCACCTCGTGAACCTGATGCTGTCCAAGGAGATGGGCTCGTGGACCCGGGTCCTGGTCGACGTCGAGGATTACCGCGGCCGCCGCGAACGGCAGCTTCGCGAGCTCGCGGACCGCGCGGCGGCCCGGGTCATGGAGACAGGGAAGATGCTCCAGCTCGAGCCGATGCCGGCCCTGGAGCGCCGCTGGATCCACCTTTCGCTGCGCGACCACGCAGGTGTCGCGACGCAGTCGATCGGCGAGGAGCCCAACCGCCGCGTCGTGCTCGTTCCCCGCGGCGGCTGACGACCGGCCACGGCCGGCGCGCCTCGGGGCCGTAACGGATGCCCGTCTCTCCGCGTCTCCAAGGCACCCAGATGCAACCAGAACGCTTGCCCACGGCTGCTAGGATGTCGCCTCCATGACCACGACCACGCCCGATACGGTCCTGATCGAGACTCCGGAAACGCGCCGTTCGTCGACCCGTCTCCGTTTCGCGGTCGCGTTCCTGATCGGCCTCATCGCGTCGATGGCGATCGGCGTGGGTGCGCTGTACGCCTATGACCGCCAGTACGTGGGGCGGATCCTGCCCGGCGTGGCCATCGGGTCGCTCGACGTCTCCGGGCTGGACGCGGTCGCGGCGGGCGCCGCGATCCGGCAGGTCTATGGATACCTGGGCGAGGGCTCGGTCACGTTCAAGACGCGGGACAGCGCGCGGACGGTCACCTTCGCCGAGATCGGCCGCGGACCGGACGTCGACGCCATGGTCGCTGAGGCGCTCGCGGTCGGCCGCCACGGCAACGCGGCCGAGCGGTTTATCGCCGACGCCCGCACTGCACTCCGGGGCGTGTCGCTGACGCCGAAGGTCACTTTCGATGCGGACGCCCTTGCCGAGCACGGCCTGGCGTTCGCCGACTCGCTCGCGCGTGAACCGCAGGACGCCTGGGTCGCGGTCGTCGACAAGGAGTTTGCCGTCGTGCCGGCCATCGATGGCCGGTTGGCCGACCCGGCGGTGCCGGTCGAGGCGGCCCTGGCCGACCTCGGCGAGCTGAGTGCCCTGCCGGAGCTCACCTACGAGATGCCTGTCCACAGCGTCCCGCCGGCCACCACCACCGACGAGGCCGCGATCGCCAAGACCGATGCCGAGCGGATCACCGCGCCGATCCTGTTCGCCGGCAAGGCACAGGACCAGCAAATCACCGCCGCACGACTACGGACCTGGCTGTCGTTCGCGCCCACGGCCGATGGTGGGTACGGCGTGTCGGTCGACACGTCCGGTCTCGAGGCCCTGCTCAAGAAGGTGGCCAAGAACGTCGATCGGGCGCCGGTCAACGCGTCGTTCACCACGAGCGGCTCGCGAATCACCGGCGTGACAGAGAGCAAGACCGGCTACAAGCTCGACCTGGCGGCCACGAAGCAGCAGGTCCAGGACCTCATCGACGCACGCGTCGCCGGTGGTACGACTGCCACGCTCGACCCGGCGATCAAGGTCATCCAGCCGCGGCTGACCACCGAGGAAGCCCAGGCTGCCCGTCCGAAGATGCGCAAGATCTCGCAGTGGACGACGTACTTCCCGATCGGTGAGAAGAACGGCTTCGGCGCCAACATCTGGATCCCCGCGCGCCTCATCAACGGCTACGTCGTCGCACCCGGGGCCACTTTCGACTTCTGGAATGCCGTCGGCTCGGTCACGCGCGCGAAGGGCTATCGCTCGGGTGGCGCGATCATCAACGGACGCACCGAACCGCAGGGCGCCCTGGCCGGCGGCATCTGCTCGTGCTCCACGACCCTGTTCAACGCCGCAGCCCGTGCCGGCTACAAGATGGGCGCCCGACGCAATCACTATTACTACATCGACCGCTATCCGGTCGGCCTCGACGCGACTGTGTTCATCAGCGCGTCGGGCTCGAAGCAGACGATGTCATTCACGAACGACACCGATTACCCGTTGCTGATCCGCGGCCTCGGCTGGAAGAACGGCGGCAAGGGCTACGTAAAGTTCGAGATCTACAGCGTCCCGACCGGTCGGAAGGTGTCCTTCGCGACCGGACAGCGGCGGAATTACCGGTCGGCGACCGACACCATCCAGTACACGAACAGCCTGCCGTCGGGCGCCGCGAAGCGGATCGAATACCCGGTCGCCGGCTTCCAGGTGACGGTGGTGCGGACCGTGCGGGACAAGTCGGGCAAGGTCATCCACAAGAACACCTGGTTCTCCAATTACGCGCGCATCACCGGCATCACGCTCGTCGGTCGCTGAACCGCCGGCGAAGCCGCGCGAGGGTGTCCGACAGCCCGCGGCGGCGCTCCGCCGCTACGACGACTGCCCGGCCGCGCAGCCCCTGCGCGATCGCCTCGGCCTCCGCGGCGCTGACGCCGAAGCGCCGCAGCGCATAGCGCGCCATCTGCACGGCCAGCTCGCGCTCCCCGTGGATGGCCTGCACCTTGCCACCGAGTGCGCGCAAGTGCGCCGCCTCCGTGTCGCTATGGGTACGAACGACAAGGTCGACGTTCGGGTTGTGCGCGCGGACCCGCTCCACGATCAGACGGGTCTCGTGCGGATCAGATGTGGCCACGATCACAAGCCGGGCGTCCCGGAGACCGGCCATCTCGAGCATCTCGGGGTTGGACGCATCCCCGTAGATCGCCGTGACTCCCCCCGACCGTAGCCGGTCGACCTCGTCACGCTGTTGGGTGATCACGACATAGCGGAAGCCGCGTCGTTCCAGGGCCGGCCCGATCAAGCGCCCCACCCGGCCGTAGCCGCAGATGATCGCGTGCTGACGGAGGGTCTCGCGTTCCTCTGGTCTGAGGCGCGCCAGCTCGCCGGCGCGGCGCGCCGTCAGGGCTTCGACGATGCGGTTCTCGCGAAGCCCCGCCTCGAATGGCGGGATCAGCCGGAAGAGGAGTGGGTTGAGGGTGATCGACAACAGCGACCCGGCGACGATGAGCTGGTAGCCCTCATCGGGGAGCAGGCCGAGAGAGCGGCCGATCGTGCCGACGATGAACGAGAACTCGCCGATCTGGGCGAGACCGGCCGCGACCGTCAAGGCGACACGCGGCGGGTAGCCCGCTACGAGCACGATGACGAGCTTGGTGACGGCCTTGCCGACCACGATGAGGGTCAGCACCGCGAGCACCGGCAGCGGATTGGCAAGCAGATACGTGGGGTCGAGCAGCATCCCGACCGACACGAAGAACAGCACCGCGAAGGCGTCGCGCAACGGCAGGGCATCGGCCGCCGCCTGATGACTCATGTCGGACTCACCGACGACCGCCCCGGCGAGGAACGCACCGAGGGCGAACGAGACGCCGAATACGCTCGAGGACACGAACGCCAGGCCGAGCGCGATGGCCAGGACCGTGAGGGAGAAAAGCTCGCGCGAGCCCTCCCGCGCGACGACCAGCAGGAGCCAGGGCACAAGCCGCACGCCGGCGACGATCATGAGGATGGCGAAGACCGCCGCCTTGCCCACCGCGATCACGATCTCGACGAGGGGATCGCCCGCACCGCTCGGCGGCGCATGCCCGCCCAGCGACGGAGCGATCGCGGGCAGTAGCACTAGGACGACGACGGCGAGCAGGTCCTCCACGATCAGCCAGCCGACCGCGATGTGGCCCTGGGTCGTGTCCTGCTCGTTGCGGTCGTCCAGCGTCCGGAGCAGGACCACCGTGCTCGCGATAGACAGAGCGAGGCCGAGGACCAGGCCACCACTCACGCCCCACCCAAGCGCCTGGCCGAGCCACAGGCCGAGGGCAACGCCGACGATGGTCTGGATGATGGCGCCGGGGATCGCGATCGAACGGACGGCCATCAGGTCGCGGATCGAGAAGTTGATCCCGACCCCGAACATCAGCAGGATGACGCCCAGCTCGGCGAGCTCGGTCGCGACGGCCGGATCCGCTACGAGACCGGGCGTGAACGGCCCGATCGCCACGCCCGCGAGGATGTAGCCGACGATCGCGGGCAACCCTACCCGCCGCGCGATAAGGCCGCCGACGAGCGCGGCCGTTAGACCGATCGCGATGGTCGAGATGAGAACGGGCTCGTGGTCCATGGCTCTTCCCGATCGGACGGGGGTGGGGCGCAGGACTGGCGCGGGTCCGTGCCAGAACGACGGCTGGTGGCAGCCCCAAGATACCCGACGCCGTACCCTGTGCCCGTGGACGTCGAACGCGAGCGAGGGTCGATCCCTCCGCCATCGAAGGAGCGGCGCTGGGACATCGATGAGCGCGGGGAGGGCGTCGCGGACGCCGTCGCCGAGGCGCTCCGGATCGACGACCTACGCGCCCACGCTGAACGGCCGGGTTGGGTCACCGAGGAGCCCGAGGCGCATCTGTGGCCGCATCTCGAGCGGGCGATCCAGGAGCCGGGTTCGCCCTGGGTCTCGGCGGCCCACTCGGTCGATGTCGATGGACGCCTGATCGTCGACCTGGTCCACGTGCCGGTCGAGGGCGACCGGGCGCGAGCAGTCCTTCAAGCCGACGTGCTGCGTCTTGTGGGCTCGGTCATCGAAGGCGCGACGTTCGTCGAGATCGAGAAGCGCGGCCTCGACGACACGCTCGTCATGGACATCGTGACCGGGATGCTGGACGACCAGACGCCGTTCACGGCGCACGGTCACACGCTCAGATTCCGGGTGACGACCGCCGGATGACTTCCGTGGGCGAGACCACGGTGTCAGGCGATGCCCGCGCGGGCCAGGCCCGAGCTCCCAACGGTACGGCCCCCGGTCCGGCACGAGTCGTGCAGGTGGTCCGGGGCCGCGAGAGAGGTTCGGCCGGGAGGACGTTCCCGGTCAGCCCGGGGTGTCGAGCCCCTCCTGGAGGAACGACTCGACCTGGGCGGCGGAGATGTCACGATCGAAGGTCAGCTCGAGGATACGGCCCTCGCCCATCGCGTCGGCCGGACCGCTCGGCGCGGGCTGGACGAGGACGAAGCGCAGACCGCCGCCGGCCTGATCGACGAACAGCGACAGCGCGTTATCGATCGGGTAGTCCGTCCAGCTGAGCCGCAGCGTCCGTGCGTCGATGTTCTCGACCTCGACGGTGTATGGCTCGACGGTCGCTCCGTCGCCTGGCTGCCCGGTCATCGCGGCCTTGATGGAGCCAGTCCGATCGAGGATGTCGACGTAAACGTCCTGGCCGGTCGTGCTGTCCAGCTCGACGCGGATCGGCATCAGGTCGCTGCCGGGCTCCTCGCTCGGGACGGGTGCGGGCGTCGCGGGGGCCTGGGTGTTCGGCGCGGGGAGCGCGGTCGGTGCCGGGACCGCGGTCGGTGCCGGGACCGGAGGCTCGGTGGGAGCTTGGCCCGCTCCGCCGGCGCTGCATGCCGCGAGCACCGCCGCGATCGCGAGGGCCGCAATCACCGGCACGAACCGAGGCCGAGAGTTCGTGGTGGAAAACATCGTTCTGATCCCTTTCAGAGGTCCTGTGTGACGGTCGTCTCGACCGCCTGCACTAGGGATGAGGGACCGATGGGACGATCCTTTCACGGTTTCGGGCCGGTGTCGGCCAATTGACGACGTTCGTTCATACCCGCATACGT
>DASTIG010000244.1:0-2770 GCA_035717785.1 Candidatus Limnocylindrales bacterium | reverse complement strand
AGCCCGCGACCGGGCGTATGCTCCACGGATGGGAGGCGGAAGAATGACCGAGTCGCATGCGTCGCCGCTCAGCCGATGGCGATATGGCATCCATCCGCATGCGACTGAGATGCGGATCCTCTCCCTCGGGCGCGTTTACCTTCAGCTCGGTGAAGCGCTCCGCCTGGAGATGATGAATGCCGGCCCAGACGGAGATGAGCTCGTCCACCTGCAGTACTACATCGCCACGGAACTGGGACCGTGGGCGCTCTGGCTGTCGTGCCCACGCGAGGACGTCGCCGACTGCGAGGCGTCCTTGCGGGAGCTCACTCCTCCGTTCGCGGAGGAGCAGCAGACCTAGCCGCACAGCGGGTGACATTGCTGCACGCCGAGCCACCGCTGAGAGGTGATACCGACGAAGCATGTCGGCAGATCAACCGCCGGCCGGTGATTCCGACGGAGGACGGCCGCATCGGCGGTGGATCTCGCCGCTGGCCGGTGAAACCGGCGGAGCAACGGGCCCTTCTTGGTCGATAGCATCGCGCAGCGGTGATTCGGTTCGGCGCGGCTGGCGGCGCCCGCCGGCTGGCGGGGCGCCTGTGAACCTGCCGCCTAGAACCCGCCGCCGGCGCCCCCACCGCCACCGCCAGACGAGCCGCCGCTGAACCCTCCGCCACCGCTGCCGCCGCTGCCCGACGATGCCGGGGAGTTCCCGATCGTCCCGAGCGCCGACATCATCCCGCCGAGGTCCGGCACGGCCGACCCCGAAAAGATCGACCCGCCGCTGCTCGCCATGCCACTCGCGACCGATGAGCCGTCGGATGAGCTGTACCAGATCGGGAAATACGTCGATGACGCGAGGTTCGGCGATTCGCGCACGTCCTCGAGGGAGCGCTTGAGCACGTCCTCGATATCGCCCTGCAGCCCCAGCGCAGTGCCCCACACGACCGCCTGATCCGGCGTCTCGAGCCAGCTCAGACCGGCCTGGTCCACGACCTGCTGCATCGAGCGTGCCTGCTCCATCGTCTTATGCAGTGTCCGCCGATATGCCGCCAGCATGGCCCGGATCATCGCCCCGGCCATCGTCACGGTCGGCATGCTCCGCGCGAAAAGGATGATCACCACGCCGCCGGCGATGGCTCCCACGCCGATGAGGACGAGCCCCGAGATCGGCACGTTGACGCCGATGAAGATCGCCACGGCTCCGGCGGCGATCGCCAGGATGCCCTTGGCGACCCAGCGCGCGATCACCCTGCGGGGCTGCTCGACCATCCAGCCGCGCTTGACGACGTGGTCCTCGAGCTTCGAGTCGAAGTCGCTGACGGATGCACCGAACGCCGGCAGCTCGTCGGGCTCGATGAACCCCTCCGTCTTGGCGATGCTTCGCAGATGGCGCAGCGCATGGTCCTCCGCGGGACCGATGGGTCGCCGGGCGTTGCGGGCCCGATCGGCTTCCTCGACGTCGTCGCCGCGCGCGGGATCGGTGTCGACGCCGACCCTGTGGGACAGCCCGAGGAGGCCCTTGTCCTCACGGAACGAGATCAGGCCGCGCGACGCGAGGTCGAGCATCGCGGTCGTGAGCGCGCGCCGGGACGTGCCGCCGTCCATGACGAACGCGCCGGACGCCGCGGTCAGGTCGGGCGGCGGGGCCGGCATGAGGATCGACGGGTCGTCGAGGTAGACGGGGTCCTTGCCGTAGCGCCGCCAGGAGAAGAACGCCCAGCCCGCCAGCCCGAGCAGCACGACCGGAGCGCCGATCAGGCCCAGCACCGCGTTGAGCTGACGACCCGTCTGCAGGCGAGCCGCGTTCTCGGGCGTGGCCACGGCGTCGATCCGGTCCATCGCGGCATCCAGGGCCCCATCGAAGTCGGCTTCCCGGAGGTGGGGGACCATGTCGTCCTCGAAGATCCGCTGGCGCTCGCTGTTCGAGAGATAGGTCGCCTCGAAGCCGGGCGCGGCATAGAGCTGGACCTGGCCGTGCTCGAGCGAGGGATCGATGTCGAAGAAGATCGCCAAGCCGTCGTCGAAGCCCTGTCGACCGACGCCCCACTGGTCGATCAGCGCGATCGCGCGGGACTCTGTTTCCCCCGGCGACACGCCGTAGTCGACGAGCTCGGTGTAGACGACGATCTCGGCGGCGGTCCGCGCCTCGATGGCATCGATCGTCGATTCGGCCCGGACGATCGCGTCGGCGGACAGGATGCCGGCGAAGTCGTACACGGCGCGATCGACTTCGGGCTCAGGGAACGGCGGCCCGGGGTCGATGACCGGCCCGCTCGGCTCCTCTGGCGACCCCGGCGGTGACCCGTCGAACGTCGCGTTTACGACCTCCGCGAGCGCCGCGAGGAGCGCGTCGTCGAAGTTCCCGTCAGCCAGGAGCGGGAGCATCGTCCCCTCGTAGATCGCCTGGCGCTCCTCGTTCGACAGGTAGGACGACGAGAACCCCGGACCGGCGTACAGCTGGACCTGCCCGTGGCGCATGGTCGTGTCGAGGTCGAACAGGATGACCAACCCGTCGTTCAGCCCGACCCGGCCGACGCCCCATTGGTCCATGAGCGCCCGGGCGTCGGCCTCGGCCTCCTCGGTCGTGATGTCGTCGCGGCCGAGACCCTGCGTGTAGATCACGACCTCGGCCTTGGTCTGCGCCTCGATCGCATCGATGATGCCCTCGGCCTGGAGGCGGGTCTCCTGGCTGAACAGCTCCGCCGTGTCGTAGACCGCCTGGCCGTCGACCGGGTCCGGGTAGGGTGGGCCGGCCGCCTTCACCGCGGGCGCGAACGCGAGAAGGAAC
>DASTIG010000243.1:0-13845 GCA_035717785.1 Candidatus Limnocylindrales bacterium | reverse complement strand
CCGCGGCGACATCGACCCCCTCCGCGACCGAACCGCCGTCGCGGGGCTGGCCCGATTCGGCCGAGACGATCGACCCTGAGGCGTCCGTGATGTCGATCGACGCGTCGTCGCCGACGACCTCGACGAGGTCGACGTGGAACGCGACCGGCGTGGGCACGGTCGTCGGGCTGGCCGATGGTGGCCCGACCGACGGCACGGGAACCACTGGCGCCGGTCGATCAAGGAACCCGCCCGCGAGGGCCGCGCCAAGCACCGCGACGGCGATCAACCCGACCGCCGCCAGCAGCGGGACCGGCGCGAACAGCCCGCCCCGAGATGCCCCGCCAGACATCGGATCGCGGCGGAGGGCGGCGAACGGGTCGCGGCGGCGAGGATGGGAGCGTGCGTGCGCAAGGGCCGCCTCGATCGTCCGTTCCGGCGCGCGGACGTGCTCGTCGCCGAACCAGGCGGCGATGCGGCGGTCGGTGTCGTCGTGGGTCGTCATGCAGATCGCTCCCTCGTCTGCTCGAGACGCTCGTCGGCATCGAGCGCCGCGCGGAAGGCCTGGGTCGCGTAATGGAGCCGTGAGCCGGCGGTCCCGACCGGGCTGCCTAGGACGTCGGCGATCTCGGGAGAGGACAGGCCCGCCACGTGTGCAGGGTCAGGATCGCCCGCTGATCGGGCTTGAGGCGTCGAAACCCACGCTCGATCTGGTCGCGGTCGGCCACCGAGCCGATGTCGTCGGGTGCCCGGGACGTATCGGCGTCATCGGGCAGCAGCTGGACGATCACCCCGCCTCCTGGACCACGGCCCTCGCGCTTGGCGAGCGCCACGCTGTTCCGGGTGATCACCCGATACGACCACGCCTCGAACCGATCCGGGTCCCGGAGGCGTGGCAGCTCATCCCAGATCGTGACGAGGGTCTGCTGCACGGCGTCCTCCGCTCGATGGTGGTCGCGCAGGATCCTGTATGCGATCGCGAAGAGACGGTTCGCAGAGGTGCGCACCAGGGCCTCGAAGGCCTCCTGGTCGCCGCGCGCGGCTCGTTCCACCAGATCTCGCTGCAATTCGCGTGCCTGCTCCTGTGGTCGGTCGTTCGTGGCGGTGTCGTTCGCCGAGTATGAGGAGCGGACGAGGCACAGCCTTCAAAGTTCGGGAATCTCAGGGAAATCTCAGCGTCCTGCCATGGAATCGATCCGTGGAGACACCCGGCGGGCCATCGTCTCCCACCGAGATCGAGCGACCTCCTCCCGCTTCGGTCGCGGTCGATGGTCCGCCGGAACATGCGGCTTCCCGACCCCGGCTGACGACGGCGTCGAGGCCCCTTTCGGCCGTTCCGGGGCATACTCCGGGCACCGCCATGAGCATCGCCGCGCGCAAGCGCCTCCACGCCTGCCTCGCGCTCCTCGGCGTTCTCGCCGCGGTGTCGGCGGCGTGTACGCCGGCTGACGAGCGCGCGAGCCAGACGCCTGCAGCGACCATAGCGGCCACATCCCCTGATCCGAGCGTTGCAACAGCCCCATCGGCCAGCGTCCCACCCCTTGCAGCGGGTCCGGCCTCGACGCCGTCCGGCCGTTCCTCGGACGCGATCCCGTCGCAGGAGCCCGCCGCCGAGGCGCCTCCGAGCGCCGGACCGGCACCCGAGGCGTTCTCGATGAACCTCGCCCACCGTGCCGATTTCGTTGCCCAGTACACCTTCGAGTGGTGCGTCGGCGCGAGCCTCCAGATGGCGCTCAACATGTCGACCGACCAGGAGCACACGACCAAGACCGACCAGCAACGGCTGTGGAGGATGGCGCGCGACCTGTCGTTCAGCCCGTTCGGTGGCGCGAACCCGCGCGGCTGGACGGCCGCCCTCAACGATCTCGGCATCGGGCCGTACCAGCTCGTGAGTCTCCCGACGTTCGACGAGGCGATCTCCGTCGCGGCCGCCGCGCTCCGCGACACGAAGCGTCCGGTCGGCCTGGTGATGTGGCGCGGCCGGCATGCCTGGGTCATGAGCGGCTTCGAGGCGACGGCTGACCCACGAAGATCCGACGACTTCGCCGTGAAGCGCGTGCGCGTGCACGACCCGCTGTACCCGCACGGCAGCGCGGTGTGGGGCAAGAGCCCGCGGCCCAACAGCCTCGTGACCCTCGAAACGCTCGCCAAGCAATACGTGATCCGCGATCGCGGGCGCGTGGACCTCGGGGTCCCGCCGGGCTTCCTGCTCGTCCTCCCCATCAAGGCTTCGGCATGACAGCCGTCGTGCCCGTCCGCCGAGCTCCTCGCCCATTGCCGCGGTGGTCGTGACGGGGTCGTGAGGCGGTCGATCGCCGTCGCCCTGATCGCGGCGCTGCTGTTCGGCTGTCGTGGCGTGCCGCCGACCGGCCCCACCCCGAGCGGCCAGGCTGCCGGGTCGGGCAGCCCCGGAGTGAATGGTCCGACGCCGCGCCCCACGATCATCCCGGCGCCCAAGCACGAGATGTACGGGTACGTCCCGTATTGGGAAATGGACGGATCCATCGCCGACCACATCGGGCGAACCGACCTGACGACGCTTGCCCTGTTCTCGGTCACACACAAGCGCAACGGCACGCTCGACAACCAGACGGGACTGAAGCGCATCCGCGGCGAGGTGGGCGGGGCGATGATCCGCGCCGCGAAGGGACGCGGTGCTCGGGTCGAGATCGTGTACACGAGCTTTGGAGAGACGAAGAACCGCTCGTTCTATGGCGACCCGAAGGCGCAGGAGCGCTGGCTCGACGAGATCATCGGGCTCGTCGAGGAGCTCGACCTGGATGGCGTGAATGTGGACGTCGAGGCGCTGCCGATCGAGCTGGTCGCCGACTATGGCGCGTTCGTGGGTCGATTGCGGACGGCATTGCGCGAGCGCCGGCCGGACGCCCAGGTGTCGGTGGCCACGCAGGCGAACGAGGTCGGTGCCGCGATGTCGGCCGCGGCCGCTGCGGCCGGCGCCGACCGGATCTTCCTGATGGCCTACGACTATCGCTGGGCGGGGTCGGAACCGGGCGCGTCCGCACCGATCGATCGGATAGACGGGGAGGTCAAGGACATCACCTGGTCGCTCGATCTGTACGGGACGCTCGGCGTGCCGACCGACCGGCTGATCCTCGGCCTGCCGCTGTACGGCGTGACATGGCCGGTCACCGCACCGGGCTTCCTCGCCCCGTCGAGCGGCCGCGGCGACGCCTGGGTGCCGCGCCACAACCTCGGGGTCTTCGCCGACCCGGCGTTCGAGCCGACCTACGAACCGACGGAGAGCGTCGAGTTCTACACGGTTCCGAGTGCATTCGCGACCGCCTCGCCGTCGGGAGCCGCTCCTGCCGTTGGGGCGAGCGCGAGCCCCGAGCCGATCGCCTGGAACGCGGTCTACTACGACTCTCCCCGGAGTCTTGCCCCGAAACTTCGCTTGGCCGACCAGCGTGGTCTCGCCGGTGCCGGGTTCTGGGCCATCGGGTATGAGCGGGGTCTGCCCGATTACACCGAGCTCATCGCCACATTCCGCGCGGGCAAGCTACCGGCGGGATGACCGAAGTCCTCAGCGCGCGCCGCCTCGGTCGGGCGACGCTCGCGCGCCAGCTCCTGCTCGAACCCGCGGATGTCGGTGTGGTCGAAACGGTCGAGCGCATCGCCGGCCTGCAGGCGCAGGAGCCCGCGTCGCCGTACATCGGGCTGTGGGCGCGGCTTGCTGGATTCGAGGCTGCCGACCTGGACGCCGCGATCGTGGCACGTGACGTCGTCAAGGGCACGCTGATGCGGGTGACGGTGCACCTCGTTTCGGCGGCCGACTACCGAGCCTTCTGGCCGGCGTTGCTCCCGGCCCTCGAGGCGCAGCGTCGCCGGCGAGGACTCGGGCCGCCATCCGCTCGGCGTCTGGCCGCTCTGCGGACACGCGTTGCGTCCTTCGCGGCGGAGCCCCGCAGCCTCACCGAGCTGCGCGACCACGTCGGCGACGTCGACGGCCTGCCCGCCGACGAGATCGTGTGGTGGCTGCGCCGCCGGCTCCCGCTGGCGCACGCCCCGACGGGCGTCCCGTGGTCCTTTGGCCGCCGGCCGCTTCTCGCCAACGCCGACGCGTGGCTGCCGAACGGGGCCTGGGCGGACGAGGCGGCCGCGATCGAGTATCTCGTCCGGCGCTACCTCGCGGCGTTCGGGCCGGCCTCGCTGGCCGACATCGCGCAATGGTCGGGGCTCCCCGTCGCGAGCGTACGGCCAGGCGTCGAGGCGATCGAGGCGGCGGGCGACCTGCGTCGATACCGCTCCGAGACCGGTCGTGCGCTGGTCGATCTGGCCGGCGCCCCACTGCCCGACGAGGACGTCCCAGCGCCGCCGCGCCTGTTGGCGATGTGGGACAGCACGGTCCTCGCCTTCGCCGATCGGACGCGAGTCATCAGCGAAGCCGACCGGCCCCGGATCATCGCGCGCAACGGCGATACGCTGCCGGTCATGCTGGTCGACGGCGTCGTCGCCGGCCGCTGGTGGGCAGTCGCCGACGGCGGAACCACGCGGATCGAGCTCGAGCCGTTCCGGCGCTTGAGCCGCGACGATCGCCGGGCGCTCGAATCTCTCGGCGATCGACTCGCGCGGTTCGTCGAGCCCCACGAGCCGCGGGTCTATTCGAGGTATCAGCGCTGGAGGAGCGACGGGCGATGACGACGATCGAAGAGCATCTGCGGAGCGCCGTCCGCCTCGCGACCGACAACGTCGCCGCGGGCCAGTTCCCGTTCGCCGGCTTGGTCGTGGCCGACCATGGTGCGGGCGAGGTCATCGCGACCGGGGTGAACACCTGCCGGCGCGACGCGGATCCGGCGGCGCACGGGGAGGTCGAGGCGATCCGGGCGGCGTGCCGCCGTCTGGGGACGTTCGACCTGTCGGACACGATCGTCGTGTCGAGCTGCCATCCCTGTCCGATGTGCCAGGCAGTCGCGGCGATGACCGGGATCGAACGGATCATCTTCGCGGCCACCAGGGAGCAGGCCGCCGCCGGCGGTTTCGGCTTCTCCGATGTCATGGCGGGGCGACTCGACCAGGTCGAGGGCGCGCTCGTCGAGCTCGAGCTCGTCGAGACGGAGGGAGCGTCCGAGCCGTTCGACGCATGGCGTGCCGGCGGTCATCCCTGGGAATCGCGAGTCCGCCCGATCCACGAGTTGCGTGTCGCGGTGACCGCCGCCGACCACGATGCCGCCGTGGCCTTCTATCGGGACGTCGCCGGGCTCCCGCAGATCGCGGATTGGTCGTCCGCGGATGGCAAGGTCGTCGTGCTCGACGGCGGCCGGGCGACGCTCGAGCTCATCGACGAGGCGCAGGCAGGCTACATCGACACGGTCGAAGTCGGGCGGCGTGTCGCTGCGCAGATCCGCCTGGCGCTCGAGGTCGACGACTCGGCCGCCCTGGCCGAGCGCATGCGCGCGAACGGTGCCGTGTTGCTCGGGTCAGGCCCGGTCGACACGCCCTGGGGCGATCGCAACGTCCGCATGGCCGCGCCGGCCGACCTGCAGCTCACGCTGTTCTCCAAACTGACCTGATCATTGGGCCGGTGCGCCGACCGACTGGAGCGAGAACCACGCCTCGAGGATGCAGTGGTCGCCGGTGCGACCGCAGTGCTCGACCACCGAGACCGGGGCAAGGTCGGGGCTGCCGATGGCCAGGTCGATCCGCAGCAAACCGATGCCCAGCGACTCGAGCCGGCTCGGGCGCCAGGTCCAACCCGGGCCCTGGCCGACCTCGTTGTGCGCGTCGCGCAACCCATCGACCAACTCGGCGAACGCCGGCTCGGTCGGAGCCACGTTGAAGTCGCCGAGGACCACGACCGTCTCCCCACGGGCGATCGCCGCGTCGATCCGTGCCCGGATGCGCTTGAGCGCTTGGTCCCGATTCTCTGATCCCAAGGCGATCGGCACGGGTCCGACCATCGAGATCCGGCCGGCCAGCGGATGGGCGGCGATGACCGTGATCTTCTGACCTGCGACATCGAGAACGGCCTCGATGAGCGACGGGTCGCTGTCGAGGTCCGCGCGGACGATCGGCCAACGGGACAGCAACCCCATGCCGAAGACGCCCGGGTCCGGGTACAGCGCCCGCCCGGGGAAGCGTTCGGTCAGGGTCGCCGACTCGGTGATGGCACGAACGTGGTCGGGTCCGAGCTCCTGGAGCGCCACGACATCGCTATCGAGCGCCGAGATGCCATCCACTGCGCCCGCGCCGCTGCGAGCCCCGAGCTCCAGGTTCCAGCTCGACGCGAAGAACAGGTCGTCGGACGTATCGGCGGACGGTGGCAGCGAAAACCATTCGCCGCCGAACTGCAGGACCGCGATGACGCTGAGGATGGCCAGGCTCGACCGCAGCGCCACCCCGCGACGTGCGATCGCAACCGGGACGAGCACGACTGCGGCCAGCGCCAGGTGGACGGACAGGATGTTCGCGAGTGCCAGTGGTCCGGTCCGGGGCTGCAGGATCCGCAGCACGATAAGGAGCGCTGCGACAGCGGCCGGGTAGAGGGCGAGGATCCGTGTCACCACGACAAGACGATGGCAGGCGCCCGGGCGTGTCGTTCCGTCAGACCAGCGGTGCCACCTCTCGGTCGAACCGCTCGACGAGGGCGACGAGCTCGGTCGGGTCGGTCGTGTCGAACCAGAGCGCGACATGCCCGACACCGAGCGTCTCGAACGCACGGACCTCCGCCGCCATCTCCTCCGGGGTACCGCGGATGGCGTAGTGCTGTGCGGTCGGGGCCCCGAACTCGGTCCATGCCCGGACCGTCAGCCACGGCATCGGCCGGCCGGCCGCCTCGGCCGCGGTTCGGATGATCGGGACTCGATCGGCATACTTGGCCGCGCTCGAAGCGCTCGACTGGTAGCCGTCACCCAGCCGTCCGGCCCGCTTCAGGGCTGGCTCGGCTCGCCCGCCCACGACGATGGGGAGCGCCGCGCCGCGGCGGGGCAGGGGAGCGAACGCGAAATCGTCGAAAGAGTGGAACCGGCCCTGGAACGGCTCGGTCGATCCCGACCAGAGGTGCCGCCACACCGCGATCGTCTCGTCGAGGTACGCACCCCGCACGCGGAAGCGATCGGCCATCCCGACGTTCGCGAACTCGGTCTCGTTCCAGCCGATGCCGACGCCCGCGATCACCCTGCCGTCGGTCAGGTCGTCGAGCGTGGCCAGCTCCTTTGCGAGCAGCACCGCGTTCCGTTGCGGGACGACGATCACGCTCGTCCCGAGGCGCACCTTCGCGTACCGCGCGCCGATCCATGCGAGGCTGAGGATGGCCTCGTAGATCCGGCCGTAGTCGTCGGCGTCGTCGGTCGGGACCAGGACGTGGTCCGTCGTCCAGACCGTCGACCAGCCGAGCCGTTCAAGCACCTCGGCGGCCGCTTCCATGCCCTCCCGCGAGGCCCCCGCGCGGAAGTTCGGCAGGCACAGCCCGTAGTCCATGACGCCAATCCTAGGTGCTAGAGTCGCGACCGATGGACCGGCGCACGTTGATCAACACGTACCGCCTCGGTTTCGCGGTCTTGACGATCGTGGCCATCGCCGCACAGGCGACCGACCTGCACGCCAAGGGCCTGCTCGTCGCGCAGAACTTCTTCAGCTACTTCACGATCCAGAGCAACCTGATCGCCGTGGCCGTGTTCCTTATCGGGGTGGCCTGGTGGCGGACCGCCCCGACCCCGGTCTGGGAACTGGTCCGCGGGGCGTCGGTCGTCTACATGACCGTCACGCTCGTGGTCTTCGCGCTCCTCCTGAGCAACACGGACGTCGACACGGCATTGCCGTGGGTCAACACGGTCGTCCACCAGATCATGCCGATCGCGGTCATCGCCGACTGGCTGATCGACCCGCCGCGCACGCTGATCCCGTTCACGACTAGCCTGCGCTGGCTGACGTACCCGTTGTTGTGGGTGGCGTACACGCTGGTGCGTGGCGCGACCAGCGGCTGGTACCCCTATCCGTTCCTCGACCCGGCGAACGGCGGTTACGCGTCGGTCGCCGTCTACATCGTCGCGATCCTCGTGTTCGGGGCCGCCCTCTGCCTCGTCGTCTCGTGGATCGGCAACAGGCTCGGCGTGCGACAGGCACCCGCGAC
Organism: Candidatus Limnocylindrales bacterium; assembly: GCA_035717785.1. Lineage (GTDB taxonomy): Bacteria > Chloroflexota > Limnocylindria > Limnocylindrales > CSP1-4 > SPCO01. The sequence continues at coordinate 5,780 of DASTIG010000243.1, read as the reverse complement.
GGAGAACGCTTCGGCCTGACCGGCGGCTCTGCAACGTGTCTGCGTGACCTGCCTCGGGACGGGGGCACTTGCCGCAACGCCCCTGCTGCTGGAATCGGGTTCACCGACCCACCCCCCGTCATCGGAGAGCCCGGATGAATGCCCTAACCCTGCTCGAGAACGACCACAAGAAGATGCGCAAGCTCCTGGAGGAGCTTGAGAGCACGACGGAACGCGGCATCAGGACCCGCGAGGAGCTCTACTCGACCATCAAGGGCGAGCTGCTGGTCCATGAGGCGATCGAGGAAGAGATCTTCTACCCGGCCCTGAAGGAACACCCAAAGGCCGAGGACATCGTCCTCGAGGGGTACGAGGAACACCATGTCGTCGACGTCGTGATGGCCGAGCTCGAAGGTCTTCCGGTCGACCACGAGTCGTGGGGCGCGAAGGCGAAGGTCATGAAGGAGAACGTCGAGCACCACATGGAAGAGGAGGAGGGTGAGATGTTCAAGCAGGCCCGCTCCGTCTTCGATGCCGACGAGCTCGATGAACTCGGCGAGCGCATGGCTGCCCGCAAGGCCCAGGCCCAGGAGGAGTTCAGCGTCCCGGCTGGACGCTCGTAAGCGTCACCGAGCGGCCGGACACGAGGGGGCAGGCAAGCTCGCTGGACATGGAGGAGCCCGGCCCAGTTTGTGGGGCCGGGCTCAGGTCGACGGTCCGCGCGGGGGAGGCCGACTAGGAACGTCGCCGGAGCGCAACGTAATCTGCGCCAGGCCGTGGCGGCATCCCAGCAACCGGTTCGGACATTGCAGATGCATAACGAGATGGCCCCTCGACCCATCGTCAGCGTTTCGCCCGCGTCGGAAGCCGACGAGCGCAAGCGCGGCCTTAGTCGAGGTCGCGTAACAGCTCTGCCAGCATCAGCGCATTGGTCGCGCCGTAGTTCGCGTAGCAGTTGTTGAACAGGACGTGCGTTTGCTTCGTTTGTCCGGCCGCCTCGCGGACACGCGGGACCCAGTCCTCCAGCTCGTCCTCGTCGTACAGATAGCGGAACCGCTCGACGGTCTTGATGCCCTGCTTCTCCCAGGTCTCGGCTCGACGGCCATGGAAGCGGACGACCGCCAGATCGGGCGAGGTTGCCGCGACGATCGGCGGCACGCTCGACTTGAAGCCCTGCGGGCCGTCGATCATGACGAGCGGGATCTGCCGGTCACCAAGGAACTTAAGCGTGCGCTCGATGTTCTTCTCGTTGAACCACGTCGCGTTGCGGAATTCGACGGCTGGCGTCATGCCGACCTTGCGGAGTCGATCGACAGCCTCCTCGATCGTGTCGCGGTTCTCCGATGAGGTGAAGAACCAGCGCGGGTACTGCAGCAGGATCGACCCGAGCTGGCCGGCCTCGGCGAGCGGCTCGAGGCCGTCAGCGAACCACGCCCAGACGTCGTCCTTGACGTCGTCCGGCAGGTCCTTGGCGTAGATACGGCTCTTCTCGGCGACGTCGCCTGGGAGCGCCTCGCGCAAACCTTTCGGAAGTCGCTTCGTCTCGGTCGGCTGACCGGTCATCAGCGCGTGTGCCTTGATGTCGAACGTGAAGTCCGGGGGCGTGCGTTCGACCCACAGTTCCGACGTCCGGCGAACCGGCAGCGAGTAGTACGTCGCGTCGACCTCGACCAGCGGGAAGCGGGACGCGTAGAACTGGAGCCGCTCCTCGGCGCTGTCCGCTCCGGTCGGGTAGAAGACTCCCGATGCGGTCATCGTCGGGTCGGTCCAGGACGCCGTCCCGATGCGGATCGTGCCGCCGTTCTGTGCCGGGAGCGGTTCCGCGGCCACGTCCAGCGAACCGTCGAAGGTCGCCGCCGCGGCGTCGGGACCGGGATCGTGGGGGTTCTGCTCGGTCATCTCGACAGCCTACTCGTCACGTAGGATCGGGCGATGACCGATCGGCCATCACGCACCCACGACCTGCAGATCGATGTCGCGAATGACGAGGAGCTCGCCGAGCTCGAGCGCGCCTCCTGACCGCCCGGGCGAGCGAGCTCACCGCGGTTCGTCGCCGGAACGTCCGCCTGACTGCCGGCTACGGCGACGCGACGACCCGCGAGGTCCTCGACGACGAGGGTCGCCGCGCGCAGCTCCGCTTCGAGCTGCTCTCCAGACTCCTCGACGCCCTCCGTCAACACACGGCCAACTAGGTCGAGGGGCGCCGGAACCCGTCCTTGTACTGGTCGTAGGAGTCGCGCGCCAGGTCCCTGACCGCGTCGTCGTCGATCGACTCGGGGTGGGTGATGTTCAGGCAGCTTCGGCCGATCTTCGTGCCGGGGAAGCGATCGTGGACGGCCTCGACCAGGTAGCCGCCGGCCCGCTGGCCCATCGAGAACAGGGAGATGTAACTCTTGCGGTTGGCGAGACCGACCGAGAACCAGCGACCGGTCGGTCGCCCGCGGCTGTCCGAGTAGTCGTATGAGCCGTAGCCGATCAGCGTCCCGCCGTACTCCCACATCGTGACGTCGGCTTCGGGGATCGCCGAGAGGATCGTCTCGTGCAGGTGGCGCATCTGCGAGCGTCGGGGCTCCGGAAGAGACTCGATGTGATCCTGCGCGGCCGCCCGTCCCTCGTCCATGCCCACGAGACTAACCGGGCAGGGCAACGTCACAGCGGACTTCCGTACCAGTCGCCGGACGAAGATGGGAGCGCTTGACGGATGCCGCCACGGGCCTGAAGGTCATGCACCCAGACCCCTGCTGCCGGCGAGGGTCCATCGCACCGCCGGCACATCACGAGTCCTCATGTCCGACCGACCGTCGCGCCCCCGCAACGGCCCCCGCGCCGCGTCTGCGCCGACTCGTGCGAGTCTGGTGGCGGTCCTCATGGCCGTGACGATCATCGCGCCGGTCGCCGCCGCGGATCCAAGCCCGTCGCCGAGTCCTGACCCTGCGGAATCCTCGCCTCCCGTCGTGGTCGCCGAGGTCACCCCGACCCCCACGCCCACCCCGACTCCGACTCCCACGCCATCCCTCGTCGTGACGATGGCGCAGAGCGGCATCAGCTACAGCGCGACCACGAACCGCGCCCAGGTCCGCGTCACCGTCACCGCGTCCGGGGCCGCAGCGCCGTGGCGGTACTCGGTCGCGGTCCGCGGCACGACCGTTACCTCGGGAACCTCGTCGGCGTCGTCGGTCGCCGTAACGGTGACCAACGATTGTTCGATCACGACCCAGAGCGTGACGGCCCAGGTGACCGACGCCCTCGACCGAACCGCCGGCACGGCAGCCACCCTGGATCGATCGCTGTGCCCGGCCCCGCCGAACTATCCCCATGCCCGCGACAAGATCCTCGCCGGGCCGACCCTCACCGAGGCGTCCTTCGTCGATCGACTGCGGGCTGTCGGTTCCCCAGCCCTCGCCGAGGGGCGAGCGATCTACCGGACCCTCGTGAACGGCGGCGTGAACCCCGCGTTCGCCCTCGGCACGTTCCACGCCGAAAGCCATTCGGGCACCCGCGGGTACGCAGTCATCACCAAGAACTGGGGCAACATCCTCTTCTACAGCTGGGAGATCGAATTCGGCGCGACTCCGTACGCGCCGGGCAACGGCTACACGTACGCCAAGTACAAGACGTGGCTCGACAGCGTTCGCGCATACGTGTACTTGCTCAACCGATACCACCGGTCCGGCTACACCACGGTCAGTTCGGCTTCGGCGCACTGGCTCGGGACGGTCGAAGGAAGCGACCGCCATCTGCGCTACTTGACCAACATCACCAACGTGATGCAGATCCTTCCGGACGACGCCGTCCCGGTCATGACCAGCTTGTCGGTGCCGGCAGCGAGCGACGCCTCGGTCCCGCTGAGCTACGCCGCCAGGGACAACTTAGGCATCACCGGCTACCAGGTCCGCAGCCGGCGCGGCACCGGCGCGTGGTCGGCGATCCAGTCCACGACGTCGCGGACCCACGGCCTGACCTTGACGACCGGCAGCTGGACGATCGCAGTCCGCGCCTCCGATGCGGCAGGCAACTGGTCGACCTGGCGGTATGGCCGGGTGTCGGTCGACGCCGTCGCCCCGACGATGACCTCGCTCAGGACCTCGATGACCGTCGTCCGCTCCGTCGACGGGCGGTTCACCGCCTCGTGGGCAGCGACCGACAACATCGGCATCGCCCGCTACCAGTGGCGGACGCGGCAGCGGCCCGACGGCACGAGCTCCGCGCTGACGACGCTCACCACCCGGGGCGGGACGTTCCGGCTCGGTGCCGGCACCTGGGAGCTCGACGTGCGGGCCCGTGACGCCGTCGGCAACTGGAGCGGCTGGCGCTCGGTCAGGGTCATCGTCCCGCGTGACGATCGCGCGTTCAGCTTTTCGGCCGGCACGACGCGACGGACGAGTTCGGTGGCGTATCGGGGGACCCTCACCACGACCTCCGTCAAGGACGCGGAGATCTCACTCACGACGGCGGACGGCGACGGGTTCTTCCTCGTCGGTCGATCCGGGCCGGTATACGGGCGCCTGCAGGTCACGGTCGATGGCGTGTCGACGATCATCGACACGGGGTTCTACCAGGGCCAGCGCGCGACCGCCTATCACGACCGCGTGCTGCTGTTCTCGACTCGGTTCACCGCCGGTGCGCACACGGTGACGATCACGAATCTCGCGACGACGGGCCGCCCGACGATCTCGATCGATGGCCTCGACTTCTCGCGCTGAGGTGATGGGCGCGTACTAAGGAACTGGCAGCTCGAGACGTAGACATCTCGGCTCGAGACGGCACATACTCCTCGGTATGTGCAGCATCGCGATGTGGGTCGCCGCGGTCGCCCTCGTTGCTGCCTGTACGGTGGGACCAGCGACTCAAGCCACGGACCTGACCATCTTCGCCGCGGCTTCCCTGAAGGGTGCGCTTGACAAGGCTAAGCCGGCATACGAGGCCAGCCATCCGGGCTTGACTCTGACCGTCTCGACCGATTCATCCTCTGCGCTCGAGACGCAGATCGAGCAGGGTGCCCCGGCCGACGTCTACCTGTCGGCCGACGAAGCGAACCCGAGCAAGCTGGTCAGTGGCGGGTTCGCCGACGGGGATCCTGTCGCCTTCGCCGGCAACGAGCTCACGATCATCGTGCCGGCCGACAACCCAGAAGGCATGACCAGCCCGGCAGACCTCGCGCGGAGCGGGTTGAAGGTCATTGCCGCCGGCGACGCGGTGCCGATCACTGCCTACGCCAGCCAGCTCGTGGACAACCTCGCCAGGGATCCCGGCTATCCCCCTGGCTTTGCCGCCGCCTATGCCGACAACATCGTGTCGAAGGAGGACAACGTCAAAGCCGTGGTCGCCAAGATCGAGCTCGGCGAGGGCGACGCCGGGATCGTCTACATTACGGACGCCAAAGCCTCGACCAAGGTCAAGACGATCGATGTCCCCGACGAGGCCAACGTTCGGGCGACCTACGCTGGAGTGGTCGTCAAGGCGTCACCGAACACGGAGGCCGCGAAAGCATTCCTCGACTGGTTCGCGGGGCCTGACGGCCAGGCGATCCTGTCGTCATTTGGGTTCCTGCCGCCGTCCTGACGAGCCCCCGCATGTTGTCAGTGCTCGTCATTGGGAGGCAGGTTCGCGGAGGCCGATCCCGCTTACCCTTGGCGGACCCAAGAGCGAGATGGGTAACCGGTGATCCTCCCCAAGATCCGGGATCCGCGGTTCATCACCGTTCGTCGCGGCGGGACCCTCCAGGACGACGATCATCGTCTTCTCGCGATGTGGGCGGCTGACTGCGCGGAGCACGTGCTGCACTACTTCGAGCAGGCACG
>DASTIG010000242.1:0-5340 GCA_035717785.1 Candidatus Limnocylindrales bacterium | reverse complement strand
GGGCGGCGCCACGCTCGTGCAACGCGAGCGTCCGCTCGAGGGGCAGATTGCCGCTCTCGAGCTCGGCGATCGTCCGCTGGAGCTCGGCGAGGGCGTCATCGAAGGAGAGATCCTCGATCGGTGGCGCGGTCTCCTCGATCGGTGGCGAGGTCTCCTCGATCGGTTGCGTCTCAGTCGGTCCCGTCACCGGCGTCCTCATCGATGCGCTCGGCAAGCCGCCCGAGTCGCGGGGCGACCAGCATACCGATGGCGACCCCGACGCTCGCGAGAACGGCCACCGCGATCACGAACAGGACGAGGTCCTGGCTCATGCGCCGGGCTCCTCGTCGACGGTCGCGGCGATCTCGCCGCGCGCCACGCGGATGCGCAGCGGCGATCCCGCGGGCGCGTCGCCCGGGTCGCGGACGATGGCACCGTCCGGGCTGCGTCGGACGATCGCGTACCCGCGCTCGAGCGTGGCATTCGGACCGAGGACGGCCAGCGCGGCCCCCGAGGCGTCGAGGGCCGACCGCGCGGCCGCGACCCGGGCGGCAGCGTAGCGTGGCAACGCGGATGACGCGGTCGCGAGCCTGAGGCGCTCCTGGGCGAGCCGTGCATCGACGGCGCGCGTCGCGCGGTCGAAAAGGAGACCGACCTGCTCTCGGGCGGCCGCAAGCCGGGCGGCCGGGCTCGCGCGGTCGAGAGCACGCCGTTCGACCGCGAGGTCGCCCGCAGCCGCGGCAAGACGACGTTCCGTGGCGGTCGCGAGGCGGTCGGCGGCGCGCCGGAGCGCGCCCGCCATCTCGAGACGGTCAGGCACGACGATCTCGGCGGCGGCGGACGGGGTCGGAGCCCGGACATCGGCCGCGAAGTCGGCAAGGGTCACGTCGACCTCGTGCCCGACGCCGCAGACCACCGGGAGCGGATGCGCGACGACGGCGCGGACGACCCGCTCGTCGTTGAATGCCCAGAGGTCCTCGAGCGAGCCGCCGCCGCGGGCGAGGATCGTCAGCGCCGGCGCGTCATCGGGGCGGCCAGCGTCGTGCATGGCCTGGGCGTAGCGAGCGGTCCGCCGGAGGGCGGTCACGACACTGGCCGGAGCCCCGTCGCCCTGCACCTGCGCGGCGACCAGGACGACCTGGACGAGCGGCCACCGACGCGCCAGGACGTGGCTGATGTCGCGCCACACGGCACCCGACGGGCTGGTGACGACCGCGATCGTCCGCGGACGGGAGGGCAGCGGGCGCTTCCGCGCGGTGTCGAAGAGTCCTTCCGCCGCGAGCCGCGCCTTGAGTGCCTCGAACCGCAGTGCGAGGTCGCCGAGCCCCGCCGGCTGGATGGAGTCGACGTAGAGCTGCATCGAGCCGGTCGGTTCGTACAGGTCGACGCGCCCGTGGACAACGACCCGCAGACCGGCCTGAGCCGCGAACGCGGAGCGCACTCGGTCGTCGCGGAACCAGACGCACTGAATCTGGTTGCGCTCGTCCTTCAGCGCGAAGTAGGCGTGACCCGCGCTGGATACCGTGACGCGGCCGATCTCGCCTTCCACCCACAGGTCGACAAGGCGCGGGTCCTGCCGGATCGCGGTCCGGACTGCCCGGGTGACCTCGCTGACCTGGAGGATCCGCAGGCCGAACGTGCCGGGGGCCGCGAGCGGTCCCGAGGGCCGGCCTGCTTCCGCGGGCCTAGCGGCCTCCGTCGGCCGAGGCGCGGCGGGCCGCCCGACCACCGGCTCGTCGGGATCGATGGCATCCCAGCCCGGCAGGGCCCAGTCGGGTGGGGCTGTCCGTTCGCGGTCGCTCATCCGAACCCCTGCTGGATGTAGCGCCAGCGGTCGTCGCCGTCCAGCAGGCTCCGGACATGGTTGATCTCGCCCGCGTGGTACGCGTCATGGGTGATCATCGCCGCCACGATCCAGCGGGTCGTTTCCTCGTCGCCCCAGTTGGTCATCCGCTTCCGCTCGAGCTCCGCGTCGTCCGCAAGGGCCGTGACGGCTTCAACGAGCCGATGGTGCGCGGCCTCCAGCCACGGCATCAACTCCTCGCGCGGCACCGCATCGTCGGGCCACGGCTCGACCTCGGGCGTGCCCCATTGGAGCGTTCCCGGGCCGAATGCGTAGTCGACATATATGACCTTGCAGGAGGCCACGTGGAGGGCGATCGAGCCGATCGAGCGTGAGGCACCGGCGGGCAGCGCCGACCATGCCTCGTCCGGCACGGTGGCCAGGTTCGGCAGGAGCGCCTGACTCTCGTTCGACTCCTCGATGCCACCACCGCGAAACGCCTCGTCGAGGAGGTAGAGGTACGCGTCGATGCCGCCGCGGCCCGCCATCACTCCGTCCGGATGACCAGTCGTGTGCATGTGGTGACCATACCGGGGAACGGAAGCGTGTCCGTTCGCCATCCGGTGCAGGGAGTGCCCACGGCGTCGCCCGACGGACCGTGGTCGCTCGATCGGTGCACCCCATGACCCACGCCGTCGGCGAGGTGGCGTTCGATCGCCGATACGGTCACCACGGGCACATTCGCCTCTCGCGCACGACGCGTCGATTCGGCCGCGGCCGGTCATCAGATCCGTGTCTGGTACTCCCCGGTCCGCGTGTCGATCCGGATCGTGTCGCCGCTCTCGACGAAGATCGGAACCTGGACGACGAGCCCCGTCTCTGTCGTCGCCGGCTTGCGGGCGCCCGTCTGGGTGTCCCCGGCGAAACCTGGCTCGGTGTCGACGACCGACAGGTCGACGGTCACCGGCAACTCGACGCCGATGGTCTCGCCCTGGTAGCTCGTCCGGTCGAGCGTCATGCCGTCCTTGAGGTATTGCGTGGTGTCGCCCAGTTGGCTCGCGGTGATGTGGAACTGATCGTAGGTGTCGTTGTCCATGAAATGGAAGTCGTCGCCGTCGCGGTACAGGAACTGGACAGGGCGCTGCTCGAGCTGCGCCCGGGGCCATTTCGTCCCGGCCTGGAACGAGCGTTCGATGGTCTGGCCGCGTTTGACGTTGCGCAGCGTGATGCGAACCTGGGCTGACCCTCGACCCATCTTGATGTGGTGGTAATCGAGGATCTGCCAAAGCTCACCGTCGAGCTCGATGGTGACGCCCTTGCGCAGTTCTCCGGTGCTGATCATGTCGTCGGTGGGCTCCTGGGCTCGGTCCGCTGCGCAGGGGCTGACGGGCCGCATTCGTTCGGGATGAGGCGCCCATTCTAGCCGCTACCATGCGCTGACCATGGACCCCGTCCTCGCCGCCGCCCGCCCGGCGTTCGATGTCGCCGCCGCCGGCGACATCGCCCGACAGACCTTCGATGTCGAGGCAGCGGCCGCGCGGGACCTCGGCAGCGAGCGCGACCAGACGTTCCTGCTGCTCGGCCCTGACGACACGCCGCTGGCCGTCATGAAAGTATCGAATGCCGCCGAGGACCCAGCGACGCTCGACATGGAAGCGCTAGCGGTCCTCCACGCCACGCGCGTCGATCCGGAGCTGCCGCTGGCGATCCCGCGGCTGATCCCGGGTGCGTCCCCGGGCTCCGGGGACCCGGCTTCGCGGCGTGCGAGCGTCCGCGTGGACGACGGCGCGCACCACGTGCGGATGTATTCGGTGCTGCAGGGTCGCGCCCGGATCAACGCGCTGGACCTGTCCGACGCAGCCCTGGCGGGCTGGGGCGAGATGGCGGCGCGCATCGGTCGTGCGCTGCGCGGCTTCTTCCACCCCGCCGCTGAGCGAACGATGCTGTGGGACGTCCAGCACGCGGCGCAGTCACGCGAGCTGCTCGGCGCGATCCGCGACGAACGCCACCGGCGATTGGTCGAAGAGGTCCTGGACCGGTTCGAAACGACGGTCGTGCCGGTCTGGCCGTCCCTCCGGGCTCAGGTCGTCCACGGCGACCTTACGACCGACAACGCCCTCGCCGACGACGCCGGGCTGATCAGCGGGATCGTCGATTTCGGCGACATGAGCCATAGCGCGCTCGTCACCGACCTCGCATCGCTGCTCGATTCGCTGCTCAACGACCGGGTCGGCGACGAGCTCTTCCGCGCCGCGCGGCTGATCCTCGACGGGTACCAGCGCGTCACCCCGCTCGAGCCGATCGAGCTGCGGTTCCTGGGCGAGCTCCTCGCCGCGCGGGCCGCGGTGACGATCGCGATCTCGTCGTGGCGCTCCGATCGTGGCCTCGAGGACGCCACGTTCGCGGAGCGCTACAACGGCCACGTCGCGCAGACCATCGAGACGCTTCTCGCGGTCGGCTGGGACGAGGTGGCGCGGCGGTTCGGGGCGGACGTCGGGGACGTTCCGGACGCCGGGCTGGCGGCTCGACGGGAGGCGGCGCTCGGTCCGGCGATCGAGCCCCTCACCTACGACGAGCCGATCCACGTCGTCAGCGCCAACGGCGTGTGGATGACCGCCGCCGACGGGCGGCGCTACCTCGACGCCTACAACAACGTGCCGTGTGTCGGGCATGGCCACCCCCGCGTCGCCGAGGCGATCGCGCGGCAGGGCCGCCGACTCAACACCAACATGCGGTATCTGCATCCCGCGGCCATCGGGCTCGCCGAACGGCTCATCGCCACGATGCCGCCCGGATCGGGCCTCGACACGGTCATGTTCGTCAACTCGGGGTCCGAGGCGAACGACATGGCCTGGCGCCTGGCGACCACGCATACAGGCAACGACGGTGCGATGTGCACGGTCTTCGCGTATCACGGCGTGACCGAATCAACGGCCGCCCTGTCGCCCGAGTCGTGGCAGGCCCGACGACGCCCGGACCATATCGAGACGTGGTCACCGCCCGATCGACTGCGCGGGACGGATCTCGACGACGCGTCGTTCGCGGACGCGCTCGCACGGCTGGCCGGCCGCGGACTGGCGCCAGCCGCGGTCATCCTCGACAGCGTCCTGACCAGCGACGGCTTCCTGGACGTCGAGCCCGCATTGGCCGCTGCGTGGGTCGAGCGGACCCATGCCGCTGGCGGGTTGTGGATCGCCGACGAGGTCCAGGGCGGTCACGGGCGGGTCGGCGAGGCCATGTGGTCGTTCGAGCGCCTCGGCATCACCCCAGATCTCGTGACGCTCGGCAAGCCGATGGGCAACGGACATCCGGTCGGGGCGGTCGTCACGCGGCGCGAGATCGCGGCGCGGTTCGCGGACGAGACGGTGTTCTTCAGTACGTTCGGCGGGAACCCCGTGTCAGCGGCGGCTGCGCTCGCCGTGCTCGATGTGCTCGACGACGAGCGCGTCCTCGAGCGGGTCATCGTGACGGGCCGAGCGCTGCGCGACGCGGTCCGCGAGGTGGCCGGGGACCACCCTGTCCTGGTCGACGTTCGGGGCGCGGGTCTCGCCACCGGCGTCGAGGTGGCTGACGCCCGG
>DASTIG010000241.1:0-3394 GCA_035717785.1 Candidatus Limnocylindrales bacterium | reverse complement strand
CGCGTCGGTGTCGTCAGTCGGTCCGGCACGCTGACGTACGAGGCGGTCCAGGCGATGACCGACGCCGGATTGGGGCAGTCGACGTGCCTCGGGATCGGCGGCGACCCCATCATCGGCACTACGTTCCTCGATGCGCTCCAGCTGTTCGCCGCCGACGATGGCACCGACGCGATCGTGCTGATCGGCGAGATCGGCGGAGCGGCCGAGGAGACGGCCGCCGCATGGGCCGGTGAACACCTCCGCGATGTCCCGAAGGCGGCGTTCATCGCCGGCCAGACCGCCCCGGAGGGAAAGCGCATGGGCCACGCCGGTGCGATCATCTCCGGCGGCGCGGGCACGGCGGCATCGAAGATGGCAGCGCTCGAAGCGGCAGGGTTCCGGGTCGCGGGATCCCCGACCGAGCTGCCCGAGCTTCTGCGCGACGCCGGGTACCGGGGCGCGTGAAATGGGAACGCGCATGGAGCTCGTCGCCGGGCATGCGCAGGAGATCCTGATCGCGGTCGGCACCGAGGACCGTGACAGCTTCGACGACCGCGGCCGGTTTCCTGCCTACCTCTCGCTGAGCGGCGGGATGGACCCGACGTGGCTCGACCTCTTCGCTGAGGCGGCCCGCTCCGCTACCGATCGCGAGGTGCCGCCGGACCTCATCGACGCTCGCATCGAGCTCGGCCCCGCAGACGGTCGAGCGCTGACCGTCGAGCGGGTCGATCCTGGCTGGGTTTCTGCGGTGGCTGCCGTCCCCGACGCTGTCCTCGACGCGCTGGCGGGGCGCTGGATCGACCAGCTCGAGGAGGAGTTCGGCGACCTGCCGCGCGAGGAGAAACCGTGGATCCGCGAGCTGGCCGGCCGGGTCGTGGCGTTCTGCCGGGCTGCCGACCGGGCGCCCGACGTGGTCTTCGTGTGGGAGCTGTGATTTGAGCGAACGGAAAGACCTCGAGGCTTCCTTCGCCTCGAACCAGCGCCTATGGGACGCGTGGACGAAGGTGCACGCGGAGGGCGAGTTCTACGACGTGGCCGGCTTCCGCGAAGGGGGCCTGCGCGTCCGGCCGTATGAGATCGCCGCGATCGGCGACGTCAAGGGCAAGAGCCTGCTCCACCTCCAGTGCCATTTCGGCCTCGACACGCTGTCCTGGGCTCGGCTGGGCGCACGAGTCACGGGAGTCGACTTCTCCTCAGCGTCGATCGGGCTCGCTCGCGAGCTCGCCGCCGACCTTGGCATCGCCGATGCGCGATTCATCGAGTCGAACATCTACCAGCTGCCGATGCGGCTCGGGGACGAGTTCGACGTCGTCTACACGTCGCGCGGGGTCCTGGGCTGGCTGCCCGACATCCGCGGCTGGGCGCGGGTCGTGGCACGCTTCGTCAAGCTCGGGGGACTGTTCTACATCTCGGAGGTCCATCCCGTCCTCCAGGTGTTCGAGAACGAGGGCGTGACGCCGCGCGAGCTGCGGCTGCAATATCCCTACTGGGAGCACGGGGATCCGCTGATCTTCGACGTCCACGGGTCCTATGCCGACCGCGCGGCCGACCTCGGCACCGAGCACAAGGAACACGGCTGGGATCATGGGTTGGGCGAGATCGTCACGGCTCTGATCGACGCCGGATTGCGCATCGACCGGCTGGAGGAACAGCCGTTCCTTGAGTGGCCGGCGGACTTCCTCGTCGAGAGCGAGCCCGGCAGCGGCGTCTACGTCCTGCCCGAGGGCCCCGGCGAGCTGCCGCTCATGTTCTCGATCCTGGCCTCCAGACCCGGCTGATCAGCTAAGTCCCAACGCCGGCGTTATCCGAGGCGGACGGCGGTGCCGGATGCGGTCACCATCAGCATCGAGCCGCCCTGGCCGACCGTCTCGTAGTCGAGGTCGACACCCACCACGGCGTCGGCGCCGAGAGCCGAGGCAGCCACGGTCATCTCCTCGATCGCGATCGTGCGGGCCTTCGCGAGCTCCTGCTCGTACGCGCCGGACCGGCCACCGACGATGTCGCGGATCCCGGCGAACAGGTCCTTGAAGATGTTCGCCCCGAGGATCGCCTCGCCTGTCACGAGCCCGCGGTACTCGGCGATCGTGCGGCCTTCCAGGGTCGGCGTTGTGGAGATGATCATGTCGGGTGCATCCTCCGATCGATGTCAGCGTGGATCGACCGAGGATAGCCGAGAGGCATGGGACCGGCCTCCGGTCAGGCGCCGTCGCCGAACCCGAGGGACGTCCAGGCGGGGCCGCCGGGCGCCTCGATCAGTTCCACGAGCACCCCGTGGCACGACCGCGGATGGATGAATGCGACGGGACCCTCGACTCCTCGCCGCGGCACGGTGTCGATCAGCTCGAGCCCGTCCAGCTCGAGGCGGATGATCGCCTCCGCCAGGTTCGGGACCTCGAAGCACACGTGGTGGAAACCCTCCCCCTTCGATGCGAGGAACCGCGCGACGCCGGTCGTGTCGTCGGTCGGCTGGACGAGCTCGACCTTCGATTCCCCGACGCCCAGGAAGGCGATCCGGACCCGATCGGAACTGATGTCCGTGATCGTCTCGAGCTCGAGACCGAGCATGTCGCGCCACAGGCCGAGCGCGTCCTCGATCGACCGGACGATCAGTGCGACGTGATGGATCTTGCCGAGCCGGCGGATCGAGGGCGGGACCTCGGACATCGGAGAGACCTCCTGGTTCGTTGTGCCGATGACGGCGACGAGCGGCGCGTCACCGCCTTGCGATCTCGTCGCGGCTGCGGCCGTGACGATGGCCCGGAACGTGCCCGCGTCGGCGGCGTCGAGCCGGCCCGGGTCGGTCCACGCGATGAGGATGCCGCCTGACATCGATGCCTCCGGGTGTGCGAGCAGCTCCTCCAGGGCATCCCAGTTGCGACCGGCCCAGCCGGGGAAGGTCATCTCACTCGCGAGCGTCTCCAGCAGCCCGCGTTTGGTGCTCGGGCCGGCCAGGTGGACGAACCGGGCGCCATGCTCGTTCGCGACGCCAGCGAGGGCCGTCGCGTCGATCGCCCCAACGGCGTCGATGACCCCGCCACCACCCTCCGGGGCGAGACGAGCGTGGAGATCGGCGAGCGACGAACGATCCATCGGGTCCTCAGACCGTGATGAGCTCGCGATGCTCGCCCCAGGCCACCCGGAGGCGGTCGCTGATCTCACCGACCGTCGCAGATGCCCGGACGGCCTCGAGGATCGCTGGCATCAGGTTGCCGTCTGTGACGGCGACCCGCTCCAGCTCGTCCATGGCGGCGGCCCACTTCTCGGCCGAGCGCTCGGCCCGGACCGGCCGCACGCGGTCGATCTGTCGCCGCTCCCCCTCCGGATCGATCCGGTGGGTGGGCGGCGTGGCGGGCTGGTCGTCGGTGAAGCGGTTCACGCCAACGACGACCTGATCGCCGGTGTCGATCGCCCGCTG
>DASTIG010000240.1:0-6129 GCA_035717785.1 Candidatus Limnocylindrales bacterium | reverse complement strand
GATGCGCACCGGCATCAGGCGACCGCCCCGATGGCTTCGATCGCGTACGCCTCGATGAGCGGGTTGGCCAGCAGCTCGGACGCGAGCCGCTCGACGACGGCGCGCGCCGCCGCCTCATCGGCTGCCTCGACCGTCAGCTCGACCCGCCGGCCGACACGGACCGAGCGAACCCCCTCGATCCCGAGGTGGTCAAGGCTGCCTTCGACCGCCCGACCCTGCGGGTCGAGGATGCCGGGTTTCGGCGTCACGTTCACGGCATAGCGGTGGCTGCTCATCGGGCGATCACGTCCTCCGCGAGATAACGATCGAAGCTGGCGCGCGTGATCCGCTCGAACGCCTCGACATAGCGCGCACGGGTCCCGGCGACTACGTCGTCCGGCAACGCCGGGCCGGGCGCCGTCTTGTCCCACGGCTGGGCTTCCAGCCAGTCGCGGACGAACTGCTTGTCGAAGCTGGCCTGGGCGCGACCTGGCTCGTACGTCGCGGCGTCCCAGAACCGCGACGAGTCGGGCGTGAGAGCCTCGTCGACGAGCATCAGCTGGTCCTTGATGAGGCGCTCGTTCAGCTCGGGCGGCCGGCGTCCCAGCGGCTGGCGGGTCCGGCGCTCGAGACGTTCCTCGGCGGGACCCACCGGATCGCGATCAAAGTCAGGCCCGAGCCCCACGCCGAACTCGAACTTGGTGTCGGCCAGCAGTATCCCGGCACGTGCCGCGACCGCTGTCGCGTATCGATACAGCGAGATCGCGTGGTCGCGGATGACCTCCGCGACCGGACCGGCGAGATCGGGCGTGACGATCCAGTGCCGTCCGATGTGCTCGACCATCGCGTCGAAGTCGATGTTCTCGTCGTGCTCGCCATCGTCGGCCTTCGTGGCGGGCGTGAAGATCGGCTCCGGCAGTCGATCGCTTTCGCGCAGCCCAGGTGGCAGCCCGACGCCACAGACGGAGCCGCGGTCGCGATATTCCTTCCAGCCCGAGCCCGCGAGGTAGCCGCGGACGACCGCTTCGATCGGCACGACCTCGGCCGGCTGGCAGACCATCACCCGGCCGCGCCAATCCTCGAACGACCCGATCTGCTCGGGGCCAGCGGGGCCATCGCTCGCGCGCTCGGTCACATCGATCTCGTACGCGTCATGGACGATGGATGGGTCGGTGTCGAGCAGGTGGTTCGGCACGATCCCGGCCGTCTCGGCGAACCAGAACCGCGACAGCCCGGTCAGCACACGACCCTTGTCGGTAATCTCCGTCGGCAGCACGACGTCAAACGCGCTGATGCGGTCCGATGCGACGAGCAGCAGCCGCCCATCCGGCATCTCATAGAGGTCGCGCACCTTGCCTGACCGGAGGAACCGGTCAGCCGTCAGCACGACTGACCTCGGTGCTCGGCGCGAGCGTGTCGAGCCGCTCGATGATCGCGTGGACGTTGCGCAGGAACGTCGCCTCGTCGAAGCACGCGTCGAGATCGGCGAGCGGCAGGCGCTGCGCCACCACCGGGTCGACCGCCAGGAGCTCGCGCAACGGCGCGCGCTCGTCGGCCGCTCGCAGCGCCGCTCGCTGGACGATGGCGTACGCCTCCTCGCGGCCGATGCCAGCCTTCTCGACGAGCGCGACGAGCACCCGGCTGCTGGCATGCAGCCCGAGCCCGCGGGCGATGTTCTCGCGCATGCGCTCCGATCGAACGACGAGGCCCTCGATCAGTCCGGTCATGCGCACGAGCATGTAGTCGAGCAGGATCGTCGCGTCGGGCAGGATCACCCGCTCGGCGCTGGAATGGCTGATGTCGCGCTCGTGCCACAGGGGCTGGTCCTCGAACGCCGTCTGAGCGTAGCCGCGCAGCAGCCGCGCCAGCCCCGAGATCCGCTCGGACAGGATCGGGTTGCGCTTGTGGGGCATCGCGCTGGAGCCCTTCTGGCCGACCTTGAACGGCTCCTGGACCTCGCCGATCTCGGTGTGCTGGAGGTTGCGGATCTCGGTCGCGATGCGCTCCAGACTGCCGCCGAGGATCGCGATGGACGCGAGCAGGGCCGCGTGGCGGTCGCGCTGTACGATCTGCGTGCTGGCCGCGTCGGCGTGGAGACCGAGGGCGGCCAGGACGTCCGCCTCGATATCGGGATCGAGGTGGCTGTACGTCCCGACCGGACCCGAGATCTTGCCGGTCCCGACCTCGTCGACCGCTGTCGCGAGGCGCGTCCTGCCGCGGTCGATCTCGAACGCCCAGCCGGCGACCTTCAGCCCGAAGGTCATCGGTTCAGCGTGGACCGAGTGGGTCCGGCCCATCATCGTGGTGTCGGCTTCGGCCCGGGCGCGAGTGACCAGCACCGCGATCAGGCCGTCGCAGTCGGCCAGGAGCTTGGCGCCCGCCGCCTTCAGTTGCAACGCCAGCCCCGTGTCGACGACGTCGCTGCTGGTCAGCCCGAGGTGGAGATAGCGGCCCTCCGGCCCCACCGACTCGGCGACCTGGCTGACGAACGCGATGATGTCGTGGTCGGTCGTCCGTTCGATCTCGGCGATCCGGTCGACGTCGATCGTCGAACGCGTCTCGAGCGCCGTGAGCGCCGCGGCCGGGATGAGACCCCGGGCGGCCTGCGCTCTTGCGACCGCGAGCTCGACCCGCAACATCTGCTCGAACCGGGCGGTCTCCGACCAGATGCCGCCCATCTCGGCGAGGGTGTAGCGTCCGATCAACGACCTGCCCCGATGAGCGCCGCGAGCACCTCCTGGTCCATGCCGATGTCGCGCCGCCGCTGGAGCCCGTCGAACGAGACGCGATCGGCGGCGGCCTCGGCCTGGAGGCGCGCCGCTTCGAGATCCGGCCCGCCCCCGACGATCGTGAGGATCCGCCCCCCGCCGGTCTGATAGCCGCCCACCTCGTCACGGGTCGTCCCGCCGTGGAAGACGAGGGCACCCGCGGCCCGTGCGGCATGCAGGCCCTCGATCGCGTCGCCGTGGCGCGGCGCATCCGGATAGCCCGCGGCGGCCAGCACGATACCCACGCACGCCCTGGGCATCGTCGGCAGGCGGTGTCCCTCCAGGTGGAGCGACTTCGTGGCCGCGAGCAGGCGGCCCTTGGCGGCGGCGAGCAGCAGCGGACCGAGCGGCGCGGCGAGGCGCGGCAGGATCACCTGGGTCTCGGGGTCGCCGAACCGGGCATTGCACTCGAGCAGGACCGGGCCGTCGGCGGTCAGCATCAGCCCCGCGTAGAGGCCGCCGCGGAACGGGCTGCCGCGACGCGCAAGCTCCGCGAGGATCGGTCGGTGGAACCGCTCGACGATGGCGTCGGCGAGCTCGTCCGGGAGGTCGGCGACCGGGCTGTACGCGCCCATGCCGCCGGTGTTCGGGCCCGTGTCGAAATCGGCCAGACGCTTGTGGTCGCGGGCGGCCGGCAGCGCGAGTGCGTCGCGCCCATCGCAGATCGCGATGAGGCTCGCCTCTCGACCGTCGAGGCGTTCCTCGATGACGAGAGCACTCACGTCGATCGTCGCCGCGATGGCGTCTTCGGCCTCAGCGACGCTCTCGCACACGGTCACGCCCTTACCGCCGGCGAGCCCGTCGGCCTTCACGACGATTCCGCGACCGTCCGCCGCGAGACGTCGGGCGAACGCGGTCGCGCCCTCGCGGTCGCCGGCAGCGAAGGCGCCAGCGTGAGCCATCGGGACGCCGGCAGCGAGCGCGACGTCGTGGCAGAAGGCCTTGCTGGTCTCGATCCGCGCAGCAGCCGCACTCGGGCCGAACACCGGGATCTTCGAAGCCGTGAGAGCGTCCGCGATACCGGCCGCCAGCGGCGCCTCCGGCCCGATCACGACGAGCTCCGCCGCGATGGCCCGCGCGACGAAGACCACGGACGCGGGATCCAGCGGGTCGAGGTCCTTGAGGACGCGCACACGCGGTTCCGTGCCGATCGCGTAGTTGCCGGGCCCGACGACGACCTCGTTCACGCCCGGCTCCGCGCTCAGCTTCCAGGCCAGCGCATGCTCCCGTGCACCGCTGCCGACCACGAGGATCCGCGTCGGCATGACGAGTCCGGTCGGGCTCACGCCGGGATCCCCTGGCGCAGCCGCATCGAGCGCCACGCACGCTCGATCGTCTGTGTCCGCTCCGGCCCGACAGATACCAGCACGATCGGCACGCCCGCGTGCGACTCGATCGCGCTGACATACCGGCGCGCGTTCTCGGGCAGGTCGCGCAGCGAGCGGATGCCGATGAGCGGCTCGGACCAGCCGGGATACTCGTCATAGACCGGCACCGCGCGCGCGAGAGCAGCGCCACTCGATGGCCAGGTCTCGATGCGGCGCCCGTCGATCTCGTAGGCCACGCAGATCCGCAACGTGTCGATCCCGGACAGGATGTCGAGCTTGTTGAGCATGATCGAGCTGACGCTGTTGACCGCCACGGCATAGCGCAGTGGCACGGCGTCGAACCAGCCGACCCGCCGGGGTCGACCGGTCACGGTCCCGAATTCGTGGCCGCGCTCCGCGATCCCCTGCCCGATGCCGTCGAGCAGCTCGGTCGGATAGGGCCCCGAGCCCACGCGCGTGGAGTACGCCTTCATCACGCCGATGACCTCGTCGACCTGGAGCGGCCCGATGCCTCCACCGGTGCACGCCCCGCCGGCGACCGGGTTCGAGGACGTGACGTATGGATAACTCCCGTGATCGAGGTCGAGGAGCGTGCCCTGCGCGCCCTCGAGCAGGACGTGCTCGCCACGTGCGAGGGCCGACTGGACAAGCCAGGTCGTGTCGTCCAGGTGGTCGCGCAGGCGCTCGCCCCACGCAGTGGCCTCGTCGATGAGCGCATCGACGGTGAAGGTCTCGCTGCCCATCGACGACAAGAGAAGATTCTTGTCCGGCAACAGCCGTTCGAGCCGCTCGCGGAGGATCTCACGGTCGAGCAGGTCTTCCATGCGCAGGCCCAGCCGCCACGCGCGATCGGCGTACGCAGGCCCTATCCCACGACCTGTCGTACCGACAGCCGCGGCCGCCAGACGCGCCTCGTTCGCCTGGTCGAGCGCGAGGTGGTACGGCATGATCACGTGCGCGCTGCGACTGACCCGGACCCGGGCGACGTCGATGCCCCGCTCGGTCAGCATGTCTAGCTCGGTGATGAGCGTCAGCGGGTTGACCACGACACCGTTGCCGATGACCGATGTGATGTGCGGGTACAGCACGCCGGACGGTGTCAGCCGCAGCTTGAAGACCTCGTCGCCGCGGACGACTGTGTGGCCGGCATTGTCGCCGCCCTGGTAGCGAACGACCATGGCGGTCTGCTCGGCGAGGAAATCGGTCGTCTTGCCCTTGCCCTCGTCGCCCCACTGCAGCCCGACGATCACGGTCGCCGGCATCAGGGCATCCCCGCGAATGGCGACGCGTCGGCCAGACGTCCCGACGGCGTGGCACTCGTCAGACCGTTTGGATCAAGGCGCCGGGCGAGTACGAGCGCGAGCGCACTGAACGTGCGTGAGCGCTCGGCGCAGCCCGGCAACGCCGAGCCGGACGGAGATGACGAGCGCCCAAACAAAAAGGCCCTCATCGGGCCCTGGGTAGACTGCTCCCGTGGTGCGCCGCCGACGTGTCGGCGGATCGCCGGTGGCTGGTCGCCCGACCGCCTCACCGGACGGCCGATGCGCCATTCTCGCGCGATCGTTGACCTCCTGTTCACGGGCGGACCCGCTGCGGTCGAGGACGGGCGGAGTATAGCAGCGGGTGTCCGGCCCTCGCCCATCGGCGGTACCACCGTCGGGAGGACGCGGTACCACCGGCGGGTCCGGGTGCGCCGGCTCCCCGCCTAGCCTTGTCGTGTGGCCCGTCTGTACGGGATCCTGGCGGTCGGTGCTGTCGTCGGGATCGGGATCCTGCTCCTGTTCGCCCCCGAATCGTTGGCCCCGTGGGTCGATCTCGGGGTCCGTCCCGTTATCACTGCGCTTGTCGCCGCGGGCCTCGGCGTCGTGCTCACCTCGATCCTCGTGCGCGCCCATCAGGCCTACCGCTTCGGGCGCCTGGTCAAGGCCGCCGAACGCATCGCCGCCGGTGATTACACCGCGTACGTCGCGCCGCGCGGGACGGGGCTCGAGTCCCGTCTGGCCCAGGCGGTCAATGAGATCGCCGCAGCCCTGGTCGACACCCACGACCGTGCC
>DASTIG010000239.1:0-7037 GCA_035717785.1 Candidatus Limnocylindrales bacterium | reverse complement strand
GTTCTTCGTGGTCGTGCAGCGCTACTTCGTGCGTGGGTTGTCGGGGGCCGTCAAGGGGTGAGCCCCGAGACCCGCGGAGCGATCCTGTCGCGGGTGATGCTTGCGTTCGAGGGGGAGGTGCTGCCGGAGGATGTGGCGCGTCGACTGGCTGGTGGCCCGGCCGCGGGCGTGACGTTGTTCCGGCACTACAACGTGCGGACGCCGGGGCAGGTCCGGGAGTTGACCGAGGCGGTGCAGGCGGCGGCGCGTGCCGGTTCACTTGCCTCATCGCCGGTCCTCATCGGCGCCGACCAGGAGGGCGGCCAGTTCATCGGTCTCGGTGACGGGTCGACGCCGTTCGCCGGCAACATGGCGCTCGGCGCCGTCGACGACGAGAGTTTGACCGAGCGCGTGGGGCGCGCGATCGGGGTGGAGGCGCGGGCGATGGGCGTCAACGTCGTCTATGCACCGGTGCTCGACATCGCGTCGAACCCTTCGAACCCGGCACTTGGGATCAGGGCGTTCGGCGACGACCCGACGCTCGTAGCGCGGCACGGAGCGGCCATGGTCCGCGGCCTCCAGTCGGCCGGCGTCGCTGCCACCGTGAAGCACGCCCCGGGGGCGGGGGAAGCGGCGGCCGATCCGCACCACGGGCTCGCAACGGTCGGCGCCTCGCGCCCGATCCTTGACGCGCGCGAATTTGTGCCCTTCCACGCGGCGTTCGCCGCAGGCGCTCGTCTGGCGATGTCCGCCCACGTGGCGTTGCCGGCTGTGACCGATCGCGACGACCTGCCGTCGACGCTGTCGCGGGCCGTCATGACCGATCTGTTGCGGCGCGATCTGGGCTTCGAGGGCGTGACGATCTCGGATGCGCTCGACATGGGGGCGCTTGCCCAGGGTCCCGACCAGGTCGTCGACGTCGTGGCGGCCGTGCGGGCAGGCGTCGACCTGCTGCTGTGCGCCGCGGATCCGGACGCGATCGAACGGATCGAGCGGACCCTCGTCCAGGCCGCGGACCGCGGGCTGTTCGACGGGGCCGAGTTGGCCGGCACGGAACGTCGTGTGGCAGCTCTCCGGTCGTGGCTCGGGTCGGCCGGTCCGGCGCCGGACCTTGCGGTCGTCGGTGGCGCCGAGCATCGGACGCTCGCCGCGGAGCTCGCGGCTCGATCGATCACGCTGGTGCGCGATCCGGCCGCACTCCTGCCGGTTCGCTGGGGCGCGCACCGCCGCATCCTGGCCGTCATGCCCCGACCGTCCGACCTCACCCCGGCCGACACCTCGTCGACGGTCGCGCCTGCCCTCGCGGCCGCCCTCCGCCGCTACCATGCGGACGTGGACGAGGTGGTGGTCGAACCCGAACCGAACGCCGCAGACATCGCCGCGGTGCGAGACCGGGCGCACGCCGCGGACCTCGCGGTCATCGGCACCATCGACGGGCATCGGCTCCGGTCCCAGCTCGACCTGGTCGATGCGGTCGCGTCGACCGGCAGGCCGACGATCGCCGTCGCCCTGCGCTCGCCATGGGATGTGGCGGCGTACCCGGCTGGCGTGACGGCCCTCGCGACCTACTCGATCCTGCCCGGCTCGCTCGAAGCGCTGGCCGCGGTCCTCGCCGGCGAGGCTGGTGCGCCCGGTCGCCTCCCGGTCAGCTTGGGGCACGCGGCCGTCCTGGCCGATGCCTGACCAGATAGACCGCCAGATACTCGCCCGGGGAGTCTTGGGCGCCCCACGTCGCGTCTCGCGGCCGTCCATGGCCGGAATCGGCGATGGGTCGCGCACGGCAAAGCAAGGAAACGGGCCGGATCTGGATCCCTCGGGCCGGGTTGTTCGCCTAAGACTCCTGGGGCGGGTTTTTGGCGTAGTGGCGCGAATTGGCAGGATCCGGGCCGCATGACGCTCCGCGACGAGATCCTCGAACAGCCCGAGGTCGCAGCCCGTTTTCTGAGTCGCGCCCCGGAGGTCGTCGGGCCATTCGCCGAGAGGCTCCGCGACCGCGGCGTCGACCACGTCGTTATCGCCGCCCGCGGCACCAGCGACCATGCCGCGATCTACGCCCAGTACGTCCTCGGCGTGCGGCACGCGCTGTCGGTCGGGCTGGGGACGCCGTCGGTCATCTCGCTCTACGGCGCCCAGCCGCGGCTCGACCGCTCGCTCGTTGTCGGGATCAGCCAGTCGGGCGCGTCGCCCGATGTCGTGGCGGTCATCGAGGCCGGTCGCCGCCAGGGCGCGCCGACGCTCGCGATCACCAACGACCCCGGGTCGCCGCTGGCGCGGGCGGCCGAGACGTCGATCGACCTGGGGGCGGGGCCGGAACTGGCGGTCGCCGCGACCAAGACCTACACCACCGAGCTGCTGGCGATCGCCTCCTTGTCGGCGGCCATGACCGGCGATCCAGCCGACAGCGCAGCCCTCGTCGCGACCCCGGATGCGATGGCTCGGGCCCTCGATCTTGAGCCCGACGTCGAGTCGATGGCGCGCGACCAGGCCGAGGCAGACCGGCTGCTGGTCCTCGCGCGCGGGTACGAATATGCGACCGCTCGCGAGTGGGCGCTCAAGCTCAAGGAGCTGGCACGGGTCTTCGCCGACCCGTATTCCGCCGCCGACTTCGAGCACGGGCCGCTCGCCCTGCTCGAGCCCGGTGTCCCGGTCCTCGCGACAGTCCGGCCCGGGCCCACGGAGGCGCCGCTCGTCGCGTTGCTTGAGCGGTTGCGCGCCGAACTCGACGCAGAGATCGCCGTCGTGTCGGATCGACCGGCTGCGCTCGCGGTCGCGCGCTGGCCGTTCGCGCTCGCGGAAGGGATGCCGGAATGGCTCGGTCCGATCGTGTCGATCGTGATCGGCCAGCTCCATGCGCTCCACCTGACCCAGGCGCGCGGCCTCGATCCGGAACGGCCGCGCAACCTCAACAAGGTGACCCGCACGCGCTGAACACGGGCTCGGAACGCCGGCCCGCGTTGATGCGTCGTGCATCCGATCGTCAACCCGAGACGAATCCTGCGGTGACAACGGGCCACGCCGTTTCCCCAGCCCGTCGATTTCGGTCTTACACTGCGCCAACGACATCGAGACACTCGGAGGGTCGATGCGTCGCCGTCGCATCTGGTTGAGACGTCTCACGAAGGCCGCCGCCACGGTGGTCGTCGGAGCGATGCTCGGTTTTCTGGTGCCAAGCGTCCTCGCCGACATGAACGCCAAGCCCGAGGTCCAGGCGCAGAGCGCCGAATCGCCGGTCGCGCGTCAGTTCATCACCGCGTTCGTCGCGGATGACCAGGCGACTCTCGACCTCCTGCAGATCGGTGCCGACACGAAGGCCAAGGCCTCTCGCTTCAAGGCCGAGTACGTCAAGGTCGACCCGCCGGTACATCTCGGGTCGTGGATCATCGGTGGCGGCCTGACCCTCCACGCGTACGCGGCCCACGTGGTCGATCAGTCCGGTGTCGAGGACCAGCTTGCCTGGCGGGTCGCGACCGGGGCCGGCAGCGTCGGTCTCATCGACCCGCCCGCATCCACGACGACACCATGACGAGCGAACCCGTGCGCGAACCGGACGCCGACGAGCCCGTCGTGGAGCCGCGCACCGAGCACGAAACGCCCGCGCAGACGGAACCGGTCGGCTCGGAGGACGCGGTCGCCGCGACCGCGTCTGGCGACGACACGACGGCGGGCGTCGAAGGGCAGTCGACGATCGAAGGGCAGCCCACGGCCGAAGCGACAGCGACCGCGATGGCTGAAGAAACCGCGCTCGATGTTCCGGCCGGAGGTGGCGACGCCGCCGCCGTCGACACGACCGTGGTCCCCGCGACGCCCGAGGCGACGCCGACCGTCGAGCCCACGACGGAAACCGCGAAACCACGCCGGCGCATAGTGTTCATCGCCGGCCTCCGACGCGTGCTCGCATTCGCGCTGTCGGTCCTCCTGTTCGCCGGCGGGGTGGCCATCGGTCTCAGGGTCTTCGAGATGAACCGGCCTGCCGCTCCGGTGACGGCGACGATCGACTCCGCGGCGACCCCACCCGCTGTCGCGCAGGAGTTCATCAGGGCGCTCGCCACCAACGACGCGGATGCGCTGCGTTCGTCGCTCGATCAGCAGCCCCACAAGGACATCACGGACGAGATGACGCGATTCGGCATCCATCGTGTCCAGAGCATCGAGACGTTGAAGACCGAGATCGACGGCACCCGGTCGGCCACGGAGATCATGATGATGGCCGAGAACGCCGACGGCCTCGGGTTCGGCATCAATCTAGTCATCCTCGTCGATGGCGGGAAGATCGAGGGCTTCCGATGAAGGTAGGACCGCCGAAAGTCGGGTCGCCGATCCCGAAGGTGCGCGGCGCCGGCTCCCACATGGCGTTCCTGTGGGACAAGAACCTGATGCGGCTGGCCGTGCTCATCACCGTCCTGGCGGTTCTGGTCGCCCTGAACGGGGTGCGTGGCGTCATCGAGGGCGCGTTCGCGGCGATCGGCCTTCTGCCGCTCCTGGCCCTCCAGATGATGTTCGTGGCCTTCCTGATCATCTTCCAGTTCGTGATCATGTTCTGGTTCCTGTCGCGACCTCGGAAGTACACGACCACCCCCGACGACGCCCAGATCGACCTCTCGTTCGAGAACTACCGGGGTCAGCCCGACCTCCTCGAGCATGCCAAGAGCACGGTCAGGATCCTGCGCGGCCAGAGCGCGTTCAAGGCCGCGGGCGGCGAGATGCCGAAGGGCATGCTGCTGTCCGGCCTGCCTGGTACCGGCAAGACGTTCCTGGCCGGTTGCATCGCCGCCGAGGGAAAGCTCCCGTTCATCTATATCGACGCGTCGTCCTTGCGCGGCATGTTCTGGGGCATGGACGCGCTGATGGTCATGAAGCTGTTCCGTGACGCCCGCGGCCTGGCGCGGAAGTACGCCGAACCCGGCGAGCGCGGCGTCTGCATCCTGTTCGTCGACGAGCTCGATTCCATCGGTCTCGCGCGCGGGGGACAGGGGACCGGCGTCGGGATGCCCGGTGGCGTCTTCGGCGGCGGGTCTGGCGGACTCAACACCCTGCTCAACCAGATGGACTCGCTCGGCGACCACGTGGAGGATCGCTGGTTCCACAAGCTGCTCCGCTGGTTCGGCATCGTCCGCGGACCCGTCAGGAACAAGCCGCTCGTGTTCGTGATCGGGGCGACCAACCGCCCGGAGGTCCTGGACTCGGCGTTGACGCGACCCGGCCGACTGGATCGCATCCTCGAGGTGTACGCGCCTGACGGCGAGGGTCGGCGCGACATCATCACGCACTACCTCGCCAAGAAGCAGCACGACCCCGACATCGACATCGATTTCATGGTCGGCGACTCGATCGGATGGACCCCGGCGATGATCAAGACGATCATCAACGAGGCACTCGTCTCCGCCCACGAAGAGGGGCGCGACCGGCTGAACTATCGCGACTGGCTGGCCGCGGCCGACGCTCGCACCCTGGGCCTCAAGCAGCCGATCCGTCGGATGCACGAGGACGACCGTCGGTCGATCGCGTATCACGAGGCCGGGCACGCCGTGGCCGCCTACTACCTCCAGCCCGAGAACCGGATCATCAAGGCGACGATCATCCGGCGCGGTGGTGCGCTCGGTGTCGTCCAGCCGCAGCCGCGCGAGGAGCGCTATACCCGCCACGCGCGCCAGTTCGAGACCCAGATCATGACGTTCCTCGGGTCGCGCGCGGTCGAGGAGGAGATCCTCGAGACGAAGATGACCGGCGCGTCCTCGGACCTGATGGTCGCGTCGTCGATCGCCCTGAGCTACTGCGGCATCTTCGGGATGGGCTCTGGGCTGCTCGTCATGCCGCCGCAGCAGAACGCGCTGTCCTACCCGATGCCGATCGCCCGGATGGCCGCGTCCCTGCTCGACACACTGATGATCGAGACGAAGCGGCTGGTGCGCGAGAAGGAGTACGCCGTCCACGCGGTGGCCGCGGCACTCCTGGAGAAGGGCGAGCTGATCGGGACCGAGCTGGAAGCCGTGTTCGAACAGGCGGATGCGCGGAACGCGGATGCGGCCGCGCCGTTCGAGCGTCAGCTCTTCTCGCTGCCGCGCCTGTTCGACGAGCCGGGTCAGGGCGCCCCGGGCGCCAGCGAATGGCCGGCCGACTCGAGCGGGGCCGCGGCGGCGTCCTGGGAGCTTCTCGGCGAGCCCGGCTCGGCGCTCCCGTCGCGAACGTCGTGGACGCTGTACCTTGACCCCGGTCAGATCCCGCCCGACGACTTCCACGCTCCGCCGAAGTTCCGGCCCGGGGATCGCCAGCCCCGCGACTGAAACCCTTCGGGCGGCCAAGGGGCCTATCCCCCGGACGGCGCGCAGGTGTCGATAAGTCTGGGTTGAGCACCGCTTGCCAGAGTTCGCCCTATGGACTCGATGCAGCGGTGCGGCGCCACGTTTCGGGCTGTCCGGATCAAGCGCGGTTGGCGTCAGATCGACATGGCTGCTCGGGCCCGGGTGCACCGGTCGGTCGTGTCTGGGATCGAGCGGGGGCATCTCGAGCGCGTATCGATCGGCACCCTTCTCGAGGTCGCGCGGGTCCTGGAGATCCAGGTCACGTTCGGCACGCGGTGGCGCGCCGGTGATCTCGACCGGCTCGTCAGCGGCCGACACTCTCGGCTCCATGAAGCGGTCGCATCCTGGTTCGCGACCGCCCTGCCGGACTGGATCCTCGCCCCGGAGGTCTCGTTCTCGATCTTCGGCGAAAGGGGGATCATCGACATCCTTGCCTGGCACCCCGGCCGGCGCGCGCTCCTCGTGATCGAGCTCAAGACCGATCTCGCCGATGTGAACGAGCTGATCGGCACCATGGACCGGCGCCGGCGGCTCGCGTGGGACATCGCCAAGGACCGAGGATGGGAGCCGCTCACCGTCTCGACCTGGGTGCGTCGCCGGAGGACGGACGAACCGCGCTCGGATCTCCGCGCACAGGGCGCTTCTTCGCACGGCGTTCCCGGTCGACGGTCGGACGGTCGTTGGTTGGTTGAGACGGCCGGATCGGGAGATCAACGCGCTGTCGCTCTGGGACAGGGCGAATGACGGCGGAGGTTCGGG
>DASTIG010000238.1:0-12652 GCA_035717785.1 Candidatus Limnocylindrales bacterium | reverse complement strand
TCCGGATGACGTCGTAGAAGGAGCCACTGAACACCCGGGCGAAGCTGTGGACCTCGCCGGAGAGCTGGTCCGCGGGTGCATCCGGCGGCAGCGAGGTCGGGTCGGACCACTGGAACGTGTTGAGGGCATGACGCAGCGCCCCGACGTCGACGCTGCTCGCTCCGAACTCCCGCGCGATCGCGTCGCCGAGCGCCTCGGCCAGGCTTTCCACGAAGTGGTTGGCCGCGAGGTCCGGTGTCGAAGCCAGAACGGCGTCCCGGATGGCGCGGTCCTCGAGCGCGGTGACGATCGCCATGCAGTCGCCGAACGCCTCGTGGAGCGCACCGACTTCGATGAATGGGACATCGAAGAAGTCCGGTCGGATGGCATCGAGGAAGGCGTGACCCTGTTCGTGGGTCACGACGTCCACGCTCTCCGCCGAGTTGACCGTCACGCCGTCGAACGTGTGTGAGAAGAACTGCAGGCTGTCGCGGTTGTAGAACGCGTTCAGGTCGTCGCCGGCGTCCGTGAGCACCGCCAACTGGTTCTGTTCGCCGAACCAGCGTCGCAGGAAGCGGCCATCGATCTGGCGCCATGCACGCAGCCCGGCGATCAGCGCAAGCTTGGCCTGCCAGAACTGGAACTCCGGCGTGTGCGGGTCGAACTTGCCGGCGACCGCTGTCGGCTGGATGTCGAACTTGGCGATGTCACCGCGTGGGTAGTTGCTGGCCCTCGTCGACCTGGTGGGTGGTCCGCCACTCGCCAATGGGTCATTCGGGACGTACGAGACGGTCGCCATGGGACGCTCCTTTGGCTGGCTTGTCAGCCTTCGGGCGCGGCCGGCGCGCCCGTGGCCGTGAATCCGGTCCGGCGAATCACCCGGCGACCGAATTCGTCGACGGTCACTTCGTGGGTCGTGCGGGTGGCTGGCCCGGGACCACGTCGGACGGGGCCGCTTGCCGCCAGCCCGCTGACAGCGCCTCGGGCGATCAGGTTCCGGGTGAACGCCCTCGCCTCGCGCTGGGCCGCCGGGTCGGCCGGCACATCGATCCCGACGATCGCCCCGTCGCCGTCGATCTCGACGGCGGCTGTGACCGGTACCTCGATGGCCACCCCGGCGAGATCCGGATCGTCCTCGTCGACGGGGACGAGGTAGGACGCCGAGATGTGGTAGGTCGAGCCTCCGTCGACTCGCTCGGTCGTGTCGAGTACCTGGACCGGTCCGCCCAGCTCCGGGCCATCACCGCCGGCCGACCGCGCCAGGACCTTGCGCTCGATCTCCGCGGGATCCATCAGCGACGGGCCCGTTCGCGGGCGATCTGGTCAACGGCCGTCTGCAGCTTGCGCTCGAGGGACTCGAGGTACCGATCCTCCTCGGCACGTACCGCGGTCTCCACGCGCTCCATCTCGTCCGCGGTCAGGACCTGGCGGAGCAGCTCGACCGGGACTGCCTCGGGCCGTGGCTCACGGGCGATCACACCGATGACCCCGAACGGTTCGCCCGCCACGGCGCCGGCCGTGGCGCCGAGGCCGAACAGCCGGCAGAGGAACGGGAATCTCGAACAGAACCGGCCCAGGTCGACCAGAGGGTTCGGATTCCCGACCGGATCGACCGGGTCCAGCGCGCCGTCACCATCGGTATCGCGCCAGCCAAGGTGGACAGGGGTGAAGGCGCACATGGCCCAGGTGTTACCCGCCATGAGGCACGGCGTGAAGGACGTCGCACAGTTCTGGCAGTTGCCGTTGACCTCCCGCAGGTGACCCGCCTTCGTGTCGCACGAGCAGTTGCTGGCCGCGTACTCGTCAGGGCAGCCGAAGATGTGGCCGGTCTCGTGGGTGAAGACGCGGTCGATGTTGTCCGGTCCCCAGCCGTCGTTGTCGTAGTGCATGACCAGGCGTGGCTTGGATGCATAGGCGAAGTGTTGGACCGGGTACTTCGTGAAGAACGCGACGTAACCCCACTTCGTCGCCAGGTTGGCGCGGATGGTCTTGACGTACTCCTTGACGCCCCCGAAGTTCGGGGCGAACCCGATCTTCGCCATGGCGGGGTCGCGCCAGTGCGCTTCGAGCGGCTCGTAGCCGCTCAGCGCCGGGTTCGGGGCTCGATCTACCCGCACGATCCGGATGTCATAGGCGAAGGAGACACCAGCCTTGGCTTCCTGGCTGCCGAGCCAGGTCAATCCCTCCTGGACCTCGGCGACGACCTTGGTGCGCTCGGCCTCGCTGAACTGCAGGTCCGCTGTGGGACCCTCCACCAGAATGAGCCCCACGGCGACGGCGCCGATGAGATAGGCGCTGGTCTCGTCGCCCGGTCCGAATGCCCGAGCCGGCCCCTCATCGCTGACATGGGTCATGAGCGGGCCGTCTGGCGGGATAAGCGGGGTGACGCCCGCGGCATCCCAACGCTCACCGTCGAGCGGCCGCTTTGCCTTGGCCGTGGCGTACCGCCGCGAGACGCGCAGATTCCACGCCGCGAGTCCGGCGGCCTCCGCCTCGCTCAGGCCACGAGGCTTGTCACGCACGGCGCCCGCGTGGAACGAGCGCACGCCCCGCTTTGCAGCTACGCTCCGGCCCCCCGCTGGTGGAACCTCACCGATGAGGACCCGAGATCCGTAGCGGTGCAGGACGCCCACACCCGCGTCCTCGAGCCGCCGTGCCGTCCCGCGGACGTCGGCGACCCCTTTCGCGTCGAGGATTATGAGTCCCTGCCGGGCGATCTCGTCACGCTTCGCCATGTCCTATCCTCCGAGCGTCCTGTGATCCGGCAGAACGGGGATCGATGGTCGAATACTTGGTGGTCCTGGCCCCCGCCGCTTCTCCCGACGATGCTCGAGCGTGGCTTGCTGACGCCGGCGGTCGCCTGGTCCAGGCATACGGCGATCGGGCACTGGTCGTCGAGCTCCCGGAAGGCGCGGCAGCCGGGTCCGCCGAAACCCCCGAGTTCGTGGGGATCTACGAGGGTCCCGTTCCGGAGGACCTGGGTGGCCTCGACGGGGTTGCCCGGGTGGGTGTGGAGGCCTGGAACATGCGCCAGTCCGCGGCATTCCAGCGATCGCGCCAGACACGGATCGGAGAAGGTAGGTCGTGGGGCGACGAGGAGGCCGAACCCGAGGGCTGATGCCCCCACCGGGTCGGCGAGGTGGTCGACGGCCCCCGCGGCGAACGACCCAGCCACCCGCCTACTAAGCGCCCGGGCGTGGTGCAGTGTCAAGGGTCTCGCTCGACTCGGCCGCGACTTCGTCCACGACCTCCTCGTCGACACCGTCCTCGGCCCCCTCGAGCAACTCGTCGTCGGTCCCCTGATCGTCCGCGGCATCCGGGATAGCAACGGCCTCGGGGTCATCCCCGACCTGGCCGACCCCAGGTTCGGCGACCTGGGATAGGGCACGGAACAGCGACGCATGCATCCATCGCTCGCCTGTGCGGTCGCCGAGCCAGATCGGGGCGCCCGCGACGCGCTGGCCCTTGATGCGCTGGAACGCCCGGAACGTGTCGCCGGCACGCTTGCGGCCGACGATGTCCGAGGTCGTCGTCGGCCGTTCGCGAATCCGTGCGATCGCCACGCCCACCACCCGGTCGCGCCCGGCCTGTCCATGCACGAGGGACGCACCCGCCCGCAGCCGGACGCGCGGCACCGGTACTGCCTTGCCCCCGCACGCGACGATCTCCGTCAAGCCGTAGGTCGCTCGACCCATCCCGAGCGGGCGGCGAGGCCGCTTCGCCGCCTTCTCCGCCTTGGACCTCAGGTCGAGCTTGCCCGCGAATTCGCGGACGATGGCCGCCGGGATCCACATCGGCGAAATTGCGATGCCACGGCGTCGGCCGTCAGCCAAGGGATCGAACACGAGGATCTCACGACGCCCACCATCCCCCGTTCGGATGTCCGTCAGCGCCCACTGGTGGTTGCCGTCAAACGTTTCGCTCGCCTGGAACCGCGTCCCGCGTGTCGCGATGCTGGATCCGCTGAGCGTGACGCCGCGACGCGAGTCGAGGGCCTTGATGATCCGCTCGAACGACCCGGTGTCGACGTCAATGTCGACCCCGAAACCCCGGCGCAGTGCCGCGACTACGGTGCTTAGGACTGTCCCGCCCTCGGTATCGTTCGTAAGCTCGCGTATGGCGGCACCTGTCGTCCGCTTGGCACCACACGTGACGAAGGCGACGAGCGTGGCACCGGCTGTGGGGTTGCAGTTGACGCCGCCCAATCGCGAGCCAGTCGGATGTTTCGGATCTCGCTGCAACTGGAACACCGCTGGTGGTCGAAACTGCCCGGCCATGTGATGGTGGTCCCCTACTCTGCCGCTGCGACGATCGTGTCGCGGACGATCGCGACCGACAGGTAGCCCATCAGCTCGTGGTTGTCCGGTGCCGGGTTGTTGACCTGTTCGTCCTTGGGCATGTTCTTGGGCGGCTCGAACTCGTCGCGAATCGTCTGATCCAGGGCGCCCGGATTCCGGGGTCGTGCGCGCGGCGGATGGCGCGGGTCCGGCGACCCCGACTCGAGCCGGTCGCGGTGATGGCCGGGCCGGCGACGCCTCCGCTCGGCGGCCAGCGGAAGTCGGCGTAATACGCCAGGCGGGTCGTCGACATGTCCTTGCCGAAGACCCGCATGTCGATGTCGTGCTTGAAGATCGACGCGGGCTTCTGCGGCCCGGCACCGTGGACATAGACGAGTTGTTGGGGCATAGCTCCACTCCCCGATCGTCATGCACCTGCGCCCGACGTCCCCCAGCGTACGACCGGCCAGGTAGCAAGCGCCGGACACTCCAACGGAGGGGCGGTTGGCCCGTGGAAGGCCTACCTAGGGATCCTGACACGGAGGGACCAGACCTAGCGGCCGACCATCCCATCGACGTCGGCGACGTAGTCTCAGCCCCGTGATCGACGTTCGGGACCTCGTCAAGCGCTACCGCAAGGCGGATCGCAACGCGGTCGATGGCATCACCTTCCAGGTCGGGGCCGGCGAGTTCTTCGCGTTGCTCGGGCCCAATGGCGCCGGCAAGACGACGACGATCTCGATCCTTACCACGACGCTCGCGCCGACGGCGGGTCGCGCCACGATCGACGGCCACGACATCGTGACCGAGGCCAGCGCCGTCCGCCGTCGGGTCGGGATCATCTTCCAGCGTCCGAGCCTCGACCAGAACCTGACCGCCGAGGAGAACGTCCGCCTGCACGCGATCCTGTTCGGGCTGTATCCGTACCGGCCGACCTACCGGCTCATGCCCGCGCCATACCGTCACCAGGTCGGGGAGCTGGCCGCGATGCTGGGCCTCGAGCGCGAGATCTTCGACCCGATCCGGACCTACTCGAGCGGCATGCGCCGCAAGCTCGAGATCGTCCGCAGCCTCCTGCATCGGCCGCGTGTGCTGTTCCTCGACGAGCCGACGGCCGGCCTCGATCCGCCGAGCCGCCGAACGCTGTGGGACCACCTCCGGACGGTCCGCGCCGAGAGTGGCACGACGATCTTCCTGACGACCCACTACCTCGAGGAGGCCGAGCAGGCCGACCGGATCTGCATCATCGACGGCGGCCGGATCGTGGACGAGGGCACGCCGGCCCAGCTCAAGGCCGACCTCGCACGCGAAACCCTGGTCATCGACGCCGACGACCGGGGGCATCTGCGGCTCGAGCTGGAGCGGCTGGAGCTACGACCGACCGGCGACGGCCCGTACTCGATCCCGCTCGGCGGCCGAAGCATCCACGCGACACTGAAGGCGATCGAGACGCCGCTGACACTCGTGCGGACCGAGTCGCCGAGCCTCGAAGACGCCTACCTCGAGATCGTCGCCCGCGCCGAAGGACCCACCGATGGCTGAGGTCTCGGCGATCCTGGCCATCGCGCACCGCGATCTCGTGAAGCTGCTGCGCGATCGCCTGCGGATCGTGGCCGACTTCGCCCTGCCGCTGATTCTGGTGCTGCTACTCGGACCGACGCTGCAGGCGGGGTTCGGCGAACCAGGCGGGATCGACATCACGACGTTCGTGTTCACGGGCGTCCTTGCCCAGTCCGTCTGGCAGTCGGCATCGATGGGGCTCATCTCGCTCATCGCCGACCGCGAGGAGGACTTCAGCCAGGAGATCTTCGTCTCCCCGATCTCGCGCTATTCGATCGTCGCGGGCAAGATCATCGGCGAGTCGCTGGTGGCGCTGCCCCAGGCGCTCGCCGTGCTCGGCCTGGCCATCCTCCTGGGGATCCCGGTCTCACCGGCGACGCTGGTGGCCATCCTGCCGGTCGTCCTCGCGATGGCCGTCTACGGTGGCGCGTTCGGGATCCTCATCCTGTCGAACCTGACCAGCCAGCGGACGGCCAACCAGATCTTCCCGTTCGTGATGCTCCCGCAGTTCTTCCTGGCCGGCGTGTTCAACCCGATCCACGCGCTGCCGCCCGTGCTCGCCGTGTTGTCAGCCATCTCCCCGATGCGCTGGGCCGTCGAGGCAGTCCGGCATGTGTACTACGCGACCCAGCCCGGCCTCGTCCCGCCCGAGCTGACGCCGGCGCCCGTGGTCGTAGCCGTCATCGCGGTGTCGTTCGTGGGGTTCATCGCCGTGGGGACGGCCCTATTCGTGCGGGCCGAGCGGAACCGCTGAGGTCGCCGTCACGTGATGCCAGGCGCCCTGCCGTGATTCGGGAACCTTTCGCTCGGCCGACACCCCGATACGGGTAGCGCGCCATGATGGCCGCGCATCGGAGGTCGGATGGACCGAGTTCTCGTCGAGCGGGCGATGGCCGGGGATCGAGGCGCGTTCAACGACCTCGCCGCCCTCTCGGTGGGGCGCCTCTACGGCGTCGCGACGCTCATCCTCCGTGACCCCGATCGGGCATCCGACGCGACGCAGGAGGCGCTCATCGCCGCGTGGCGCGATCTCTCGGCGCTGCGCGACCCGGACCGCTTCGATGCGTGGGTCCATCGCGTGCTCGTGCGGGCATGTCACACCGAGGCGCGCCGGGATCGACGGCGACGGACCGTCGAGATCCGCGAGCTGCCGCTTGACGACCATGCCGCGGCCGACGAGCTGCCGAGCTTCGTCGACCGCGATCAGCTCGAACGCGGGTTCCGGCATCTCGGCGTGGAGGAGCGCGCGATCATCGTGCTGCACCACGCCCAGGGCTTCCCGCTCGCGGAGATCGCCGACGTCCTGGGCCTCCCGCTCGGGACCGTCAAGTCGCGCCTGCACCGAAGCCTGCAGACGATGCGGGCGGCGCTCGACGCCGACGCCCGGGTTGTCACGATGGACGGGGAGCGGATCGCATGACGGCCCGACACGACCTCGAGCGACAGGTCTCTTCCTGGCTCCAGTCGGAGATGTCGACGTCCGCGCCGCCCGGCCTCCTCGACGCCATCCAGCGAGAGGTGGAGGTCACGCCGCGACGCGCGGCATGGCGGATCGCCGATCGCTGGCTGTGGCGGCATTCCGCCGGTCTGCGGGTCGTCGCACGCGGCGTTGTCCTGATGCTGGTGCTCGCGGCGCTGGTCGTGGTCCTGCCGCTGATCATCGGCATCGTCGGGTCCCCGCGGCCGGCGCCACCGTTCGGGCTGACCCGCGCAGGGCTGATCGCCGTCGATACCGCGGAGGGCATCGTCATCGGTCTGGCCGACGGGACCCAGCGCGATGTGCTCGTCGCGGGCGGGCAGTCGGTGAGCCCGACCTGGTCGAGGGACGGGCTGCACCTCGCCTTCTGGCACCGCCCGGGTGAGAGCGGACCGTGGAGCCTCGCCGTGGTCGATCCGGACGGGCAGGATCGCGAGGTTCTCGCGGAGGGGATCACGCTCAAGGTCCGAGAAGAGGGGCTGAACCAGCCAAGCAATCTCTCGTGGTCGCCGGACAGCACGCGCATCGCCTTCGCGGCCGATGTCGGATCGGGGACCAGCATCATGGTCGCCCGTCTCGGCAGGTCGGGGGCGATCCAGATCACCGATCCGTCGCTGGAGGCGATCGATCCGGCCTGGGCGCCGAACGGCGGGGTCATCGCCTTCCAGAGTTCCGCCACGTTCACGTTGCACGTCGTCGAGCCGGACGGATCCGACGCCCGACGGCTTTCGACGTTGACCGACACCTTCCTCTGGCCCGACTGGTCGCCGGACGGGTCCCGACTGGCGACGACGGCGGGCGTCGACGAGCAGTCGGACATCTTCGTCGTGTCCGCCGACGGATCGACCGTCACGAACGTCTCCCACGACGCGAGTCAGGAGTTCTCGCCGACCTGGTCGCCCGATGGATCACGGCTCGCCTGGGCACGGGCGCCCGTCGGCGGGTCGGCGCGCGGTTATGTGGTCGTCGCCGATCCCGATGGCCCGAACCTCACCGAGATGCGGGTCGACGCCGATCTCGCTCCACCCGTGTGGTCGCCCGACGGCACCCGCGTGTACAGCTACGTGCAGGCCCCCGACGGCACATTCGCCGAGCTCGTGATCCTCGACCCCGAGGGCGTCGCCCCGGTCGTCCGGTTGCCGGCGACCGGAAACATCGGCAACGGCAACTGGCAGAGGCTCCCCTAAACCACCGTCATCGGCTTGTTTCCACAGGAGGTCGTCCCATGCGTAGGCTCATTTCGCTCGCCCTGGTCAGTGTCCTGTCGGTCGCGTGCAGCGGTTCCGGCGGATCCGCGTCGGCGTCGGCGGTCGGTGCAGCGTCCGTCGCGCCGACGGCGGCGACCTCCCCCGCTATGACCCCCATCCCCGGGTGCCTGCCTGCCTGCGGCGAGCCCAACCTGACCCGTCCCGGCGATCTGCCGGCGGGCGACTACACGACGCAGTACTTCTTCGGCGGCCAGCTCACAGTGCCGGTGCCCGCCGGCTGGACGAGCTTCGAGGACAGCACGGGCGAATTCGGCCTGCGGCCGCAGGGAACCGATGACCGTGCGCTCCTCTTCTGGATCGACGTCTATCCGATCGTCGACGGCACGTTCAAGCCGGTCGAAGGCTTCGATGGCACGGCGAAAGCCATGGTCGAATGGATCGAGGCCAACCCGAACATCACGGTGATCGAGAAGGCGACAGGGAGCTTGGGCGGCCTCGAGGCGACGGTTCTCGACGTCGGCCGGTCGTCGAAGGCGGTCAATGTCGACGAGGAGTGTCCCGCCGAGCACCAGCCCTGCGTCGGCTTGGTCAGCTTCCCGCAGTGGGACGGCGGCTTCTACAGCCAGGGAGGGCCGTTCCACGTGCGGTTGGTCGCGCTCGATGCGACGTGGGGCGGCGAGTCGCACGGGGTCTACGCCGTCATCGACGCGATGAACGAAGCGGTCTTCGCCGAGCTCGCGCCGCCCGCGACCGAGATGATCGAGGGCGCCCGTCTACCAGCCGGCGTTGCCGTCGATCGTTGAATTACGAGAATTGTCAAGGCATCAGGCGGCCGAGGTGACGACGTTCGCGAATTGCGCAGTCGCTCGCTTGGGATTGCGCCAGGTGACCACGCCGAGAGCTGGATCCGGCGATCAGAACGGTTTGGTCACCATGAGGACAACGATGACCAGAACAGTCGCTGTCGTGATGATCCCGAACGTGTTGGTCCGCCTCGCCGCCTCCGCGTAGGCAGCCGAGGTCGGGTCGGCCTCCGCTTCGGCGATCTGTCGCTTGAGCGCGGGCGCGTAGAGCGCGATCCCGAGGATCACCATGATGACGTACAGCACGAGCGCGACGATGATCCAACCAGTCGTGAACGAGAAGGCCCCCGCGAGGACCATCAGCACACCCGTGATCCCCAGCACGATGTAGGCGGGGGTAGCGATGAAGTTGTCGAGGCGTCGGATCCCCTTCATCGTCCATGCCAGACGGTCGCGGTCGCTCCCCGCATACCGCAGCCAGTACGTATAGGTTAGGTTGGCACCGACCGCCGTGATCGCTGCGAGCACGTGGATGAGCTTGAGAAGCAGGACAAGGCTCACGATGCTCTCCCTCGCAGTTGATGCCCCTCGGATGAGCCTACGCGGGCTGTCCACCGACTCAAGCCGTGCCGCCCTGGGCCGAGCGGACTATCCGACGGTGGGACACTGATATCGATCAAGGACCTTGCGCGTCCACGCTGAGCGGTGGGCCGAGGGAGGAGCGACATGGCGAGTGGAGGCGCTGATCCTCGTCCGGCGATCATCGTCGTCGATGACGACGATCTATCGCGCGCGCGCCTCGAACGGTGCGTTTCGGGTCGATATGGCGGGTCGTATCGCGTGCTAGCCGAGCCGTCCGCTTCGACCGCGTTCGAGCTGCTCAAGTCGCTGCGGACCGCGGGTACGCCGGTTGCGCTGATCATCGCCGACCAATGGATGCCCGGTGAGACTGGCGCAACCTTGCTCGCTCGTACGCGCGATCTACAGCCCGCCACCCAGCGCCTCCTGGTCGGCACATGGGCTGACTTCAGCGCTCGCGAGGCCATCGTCCGAGCCTCGATTCTCGGTGAGATCGACCACTACGCGAGCCATCCCCTGAATGACTCGGATGAACAGTTCCATACCGCGGTGACCGAGGTCCTCGCCCGCTGGTCGCGCGAGAACGGGCGTTGGGGAGAGGCGCTGCGGGTCGTCGGCGATCCATGGGATGAATACGCCCATGGATTACAGGACTCATTCCGACGGTTCGGTCTGCCGTTCGCCTTCTACGACGCCGACTCAGTCGAGGGCAAGGAACTGCTCCACCAGTCCGGCGTGGATGGCCCGCTGCCGGTCGTGATTCTCGCCACCGGACGTGCCCTGGCGCGGCCGTCACCCGCCGACGTCGCTGGCGCCCTCGGCGCAACGACGACTCCTGTTGACCAAGTGTTCGACGTCGTGGTCCTTGGTGCCGGGCCGGCCGGCCTCGCGGCCGCGGTGTATGCCGCATCGGAAGGTCTCGAGGTGCTCGTCGTCGAGCCGCTGAATCTCGGCGGCCAGGCCAGCTCGAGCCCGATGCTCCGCAACTACCTCGGGTTCCCTGCCGGCGTTGGCGGCGCTGATCTGGCGGCCCGCGCCTACCAGCAGGCCTGGACGTTCGGAGCCGACTTTCTCATCGGGCGCGCAGCCACGGGAATCCGCGCCGATGCCGACGATCGGATCGTCGTGCTCGACGATGCGTCGGAGATCCACACCGGTGCGGTGGTCGTAGCCACCGGCGTGTCTTATCGACGGGTCGGGATCGAGAGCTTGGAGGCATTCGTGGGCCGGGGCGTCTTCTACGGATCCGGGGCGACCGAGGCGCGAGCGATGGCCGGGGAGTCTGTATTCGTTGTGGGTGGCGCCAACTCGGCCGGCGAAGCGGCCATCTATCTCGCGCGTTACGCCGCGCGGGTGACGGTCCTCGTCCGCGGGTCGTCGATCAGGGATGGCATGTCGGACTACCTCGTGCGCGAACTCGAGGCCATTCCGAATATCGACATCCGTCCGAACACCGAGATCGCCGACGCGCATGGTCACGGCCGGTTGGAACGCGTCAGCCTCCGGAACAACGGGACCGGCACGACTGAGGACCTGCCGACGGCCGCTGTCTTCATCTTGATCGGGGCGGTACCGCGAACCGATTGGCTACCGCCGGAGATCGCTCGGGACGACCGTGGGTTCGTCCAGACCGGGGCCGATCGACCGCTCTCGCCTGATGGGGATTCGTGGTCGTTGGCCACGACCATGGCGGGCGTGTTTGCTGCCGGGGATGTGCGCCATGGCTCGCTCAAGCGGATCGCGGCGGCTGTCGGTGAAGGCTCCACCGTCATCCGTCAGGTGCACGAGTACCGCGCGGCGCAAGCGCGGCCGCTCGCCGAGCGACCAGCCTGAGCTCGAGCTCAGAAGGCCACGGCGGTCCCGCTTCTCACGCCGCAGCGCGACTGACCCACCTCACGCCTCGGCCTTACTGCGTCCAGTCGGGCAGCGAGGTCTCTCCGACGCTGGTCGGGATGGCAGTCACGCTCGTCCCGTCCGGATCCATGACGAACAGGCCAGGCGCCGAGAACACGACGTACTCGCCGTCCGGTGACCACGCCGGCGTGTACGCCTTCTGGTTCGTCAGTCTGCGGATATCCGAGCCATCCGGACGCATCACGTAGATGTCGTCGTATCCGGGGGCCGCCTGGTCGCGCCCCGAGGCGAAGAGGACGGACCTCCCGTCGGGCGACCAGTCGACCTGCCATCCCTCGCCCACCAATGAGAGGTCCACGAGGTTGGAGCCGTCGGCATCGACGATGTACATCACGTGGTCGCCGGTGAGATTCGCGTTGAAGGCGATCCGCTTGCCATCGGGTGACCAGGACGGGTACTCGCCGCCGTCGGTGTCTGGCACACGGTGCTGTCCGGAGCCATCGGCGTTCGTGATCGAGAGCCCCGAACACTCGAGGCCCTGGCCAGGTGGGCACAGGATGTCACCAGGGCCTGCATACGCGATCTTCGAGCCGTCGGGCGACCAGACCGGCGACAGGCCGGCGGCCAAGCGGCGCTGGTCCGATCCGTCCGCGTTCATGACCCAGATCTCCGGATCCCCGCTTCGCTCCGATCGGAAGGCGATGCGCGTGCCGTCCGGAGACCACGATGGGTCGAAGTCATATCCAGGCGAATCCGTGAGTCGGATCAGGTCTGTGCCGTCCGCGTCGATCGCCCACACGTCCTCGTGGTTGTCGAACGCGATCCGCCCGAACAGGGACAAGGATCCGGCTCCGGTCCTCGGCGCTGCCGAGGCTGAGGCAGCGGGAGACGGGCCACCTGGCGACTGACGGCGTG
>DASTIG010000237.1:0-4072 GCA_035717785.1 Candidatus Limnocylindrales bacterium | reverse complement strand
GAAATTCGCCGCTCGTGACCTCCCCTCGGAGGCGACGAAGCCCCCTGGGCAAGACGATCTTCGTCAAGCCCCGGTCTGCGCTCCCAGCTCGATACCGGCCTTCCGAGCGTCCTCGGCGAGTGCTTCGAGCGCCTCGTCCGAGCTCGCGCTGCGCTTGTCGAGCCCCATCACCCGGTCCACGCCGACCTCGCGATAGCTAGCCAGGAGGTCGACGCGCCGCTGACCGGGGATGCTCGCCGTCTCGGTCCAGATATGGACGGAGATCGTGAGGGTCGCCGGATCTCGATCGATCTCCTCGCAGCGTGCGCGAATCGTCGCCAGCGCCTCGCGGACCTCGTCTGGCGACAATCCATCGACGTTGAGCTCGTCCGCGAAGCGCGCCGCTAGCCGCCATGTGACGTTCGGCCCGTTGCCTCCGACCATGATCGGGACCCGCGGACGCTGGATGGGCTTCGGGACATTGATCGCGTCCCGTACCCCGCTGTACTGACCGTCGAACGTCGCGTGTTGATGTTTGTCGCCGGCGAGCATCGCACTGATCACCTCGAGGTCGTCGGCGAGCCTGGCGAGACGCTCGCGGGTCTCCGGGAAGCCGTAGCCGTAGGCGAGCCACTCGTCCCGCTTCCAGCCGGCCCCGATGCCGAGCTCCATCCGCCCGCCGCTGATCGTGTCCATCGTCGAGATCATCTTCGCCGCGAGTGCCG
Source organism: Candidatus Limnocylindrales bacterium (assembly GCA_035717785.1). Taxonomy (GTDB): domain Bacteria; phylum Chloroflexota; class Limnocylindria; order Limnocylindrales; family CSP1-4; genus SPCO01. The sequence continues at coordinate 3,368 of DASTIG010000237.1, read as the reverse complement.
GCTTCCGGAACGCGGTGCAGATCACGACATGGCCCAAGCGGACGCGGTTCGTCAGGGCGGCCAGGGCGGAGAGCGTCGTGAACGATTCGAAAGTGATTTCGTCGGTGGGCCGCGGAACGGTATGGAAGTGGTCGAACAGCCAGATCGACTCGAATCCGAGCCGATCTGCCTGCTGGGCAACCTCGGTCGTCCGCTTCCAAGCGGCCAGCGGATCCCAGCCGTCGTACTCGCCAACCCAACCCTGCGGAACGACCACGCCGATCTTCATCCTCAGCCTCCGTGCGTCCGATCATCATCGCGGGTCGGGCCACACCGTAGCCGCCGGGGGACGGTGTCGATGGGCTGACGGACGCCGAGGCACAGCAATGTCGCCGGCCCGGTGGGCCGGCGACCTCTTGCGATCAAGAGTGCCCTGCTGGCCGTTCTAGCCTAGCTGAGCTCGCATCACGCCCGCGGGGTGCTGGACGTTGTGCAGGTTGATGTAGTAGGCGCCCGGGTCCCGCAGGATCGCCGTGAGGACGTCGCGGTCACCATGCACGCAGGTCGTTCCCGTCGGATAGGACGTCGGCGCCGGGGCCGCAGCCGCACCCCCGAAGATGTCGACCACGACGGGCCCGGCGATCCCCTCGGGCGCCAGGTGGATGTGCGCCACGTGCGGAAGCGCGTCGCCCGCCGTCAGCGTGATGGCACCGAAGCTCCAGCAGACCTCCTCTTGGCCCGGGTTGACCGTGAGCACGACACTGCCACGATCGGCGTCGCCGTGCGGATTGATGGGCGCGCCCGCGGCATTGAACTCGTTCGCGCCGCTCAGCGCGAGTCTGAACGGACGCCCACCGTTGTCGGCGAGCGCCGTCCCGACCGAGAGTGCCATCGCGATCATGAGCGCCGGCACGAGCAACGCCAACGATCTGAGTCCATGCATGTCCGTCCTCCAACGTCAGGCCCCCGGCGGCTGGGTACGCGGCCTATTCTGGCTCGTCGAAGGTCTCGGTACGCCATCGTACGGCTGTCGGATGTCGCCGGCCCGGTGGGCCGGCACCGCTAACTACTAACCCTTGACCACGCCGAGCGGCGTCAGCCGCTTGGTCGGCCGGACCAGCGTCGCCGAGGCGGCCATGACCGACTCGATGTCCTTGTACGCGAAGGCGGCCTCCTTGGCGACGCCCTTCGGATCCGAGGACCGCAGGACGACACCCAGGGTCGCCATCTCGTCGTAGACCTCGCGAGGTATTGGCCTTGCGGGCCGCGGTCCGGCTGAGCGCCCGACCCGCACCGTGCTGGCCGGAGTCCCCTGGCTGCATTTTCGACCACGCCGCCTTGGCGACGACAAGGATGGAACCTTTCGACGCCATTCCTTCAACATAATGAGCAAACCGATAGGAGGGATGAGCATGCGAATGATGGTCGGCGCCCTGATTGGCACGCTCCTCGTCGCCGGCTGCGCCGGCGCGACGGGCAGTGCCGCGCCAGCCGCCTCAGCTCCGGCACCGAGCACCCCAGCGACTGTCAGTCCGTCAACGCCGGCATCGGCGAGCCTTAGCGCATCGCCCAGCCCGAGCGGGGCGATCGGCGGCACCGTGCAGTACAAGGTCGACGGAGCCGCCGCCACGACGGAGGTCGACCTCGTCGCCGATGGCGCGACCGTGTCCGGCACGGCCGTCACCAGGTTCCGCGAAGGCACCCACACGGTCAGGCTCGGGTGTGCCGCCCGGAACGGCGATACATGGGCCCTCGGTGGCACGACCGAGCAGACCACCGTCCCAGGCGAGCGTGCCGGCGACTGGTCGGCGGTCATCGTCAAGAACGGGTCGCCCCAGCAGATCGCGATCTGGCTCTCCGACGACCCCTCGAAGGCTAGCGACTGCGCGGCCTGGCTGGCAACGACCGATTTCGCCACCATCGGTGCCGAGAACTTCAACGCCGTGGAGTCCGGGGCGCTCGTGCCCCCGCCTGATCTAGCGCCCTGAGGCGAGCCAGAACTGAACGCCTGGTCGCCGGCTCGTCGTCGAGCCGGCCCTGCGGTGGATCGCGTCGCCGGCCCGGTGGACCGGCGACGCTTGCTACGAGCTACCCCTTGACCACGCCGAGCGGCGTGAGCCGCTTGGTCGGCCGGACCAGCGACGCCGAGGCGGCCATGACCGACTCGATGTCCTTGTACGCGAAGGCGGCTTCCTCGGCGACGCGCCTCGGGTCCGACGACCGCAGAACGACGCCGAGCACAGCCATCTCGTCGTAGACCTCGCGCGACGTCTTCGACTTGCGCGCGGCCGTCCGGCTGAGCGCCCGACCGGCACCGTGCTGGCACGTCTCGAACGACTCGGCGTTGCCGAGACCCTCGCCGACGTACGACGCGGTACCCATCGAGCCCGGGATCAGCACGACCTCGCCCGCCCGGGCGCGCACGGCGCCCTTGCGGTGGACGATGCCGTTCTGACCCTTGTGGTGCTCCCACGCGGCGTAGTTGTGGTGCACGTCGACCAGCCGATCGAAGCGTCCGATCTTCGTCAGCGAGCCGAAGGCCAGCTCGGCGACATCGAGCATCCGCGACCGATTGACCTCAGCGAACCGCAGCGCGAACTCCATTGCCGACCAGTAGCCGACGAAGTCGTCCGTGCCCACCGGCAGGTACGCCAGCTCGTCGTGCGGGAGCACGGCGTGCCAGGACTTGTTCTGCGCGAGTGCCCGCTTGTGGAACTCGTCGCAGATCGTCTTGCAAACGCTCCGCGAACCCGAGTGAAGCATGACGAACACCGTGCCGGCGTCGTCCCGCTGCAACTCGAGGAAGTGGTTGCCACCTCCCAGCGTGCCGAGCTGCGACAGGGCGCGGTCGAACCAGGCGTCCTTGACCGACTCGGGCTTCACGATCCCCATCGACTCCAGCGCGACCTCGCGATCGACCGGGGTCTTGAGCGTGTTGAAGCCCGTCGGGACGCCCCGATCGATGTCGGCCAGGACCGCATCGAGCAATGCCGACGGCAGGTCCTCGACGGTCAGGTCGGTCTCGACGAGGGCGACACCGCAACCGATGTCAACGCCGATCGCGTACGGCACGACGGCCTTGTCCGCGAACAGCACGCCACCGATCGGCATGCCGTAGCCGGCATGACCGTCGGGCATGAGCGCGACGTGGTCGATCGCGAACGGCAGGTTCGACACGTTGGTCGCCTGCTCGAGCGTGCGCGGGTCGAGCTCGCCGGCCCACGACATGATCGGCACGCGGCCGGGCTTGGTAAAGATGGGCAGGGCGGCTATCGAGGTCTCGGTGGACATGATCGCTGGACCTCCGGCCAGCATTCTGAACGTGGGGTGGTCGGACGGAGTCGAACCGCCATCTCACGGATGTTTCACCGGTGTCCTGCCGTTGGACG
>DASTIG010000236.1:0-49955 GCA_035717785.1 Candidatus Limnocylindrales bacterium | reverse complement strand
AACGAGGTCTTCGACGGACGGCGCGCGCACGACCGCGGCTATCGACCAGACGACCTTGCGACGCCGGCCAACCCGTACGGCGCGTCGAAGCTCGCCGGGGAGGAGGCGGCGGCAGCCGCCTACCGGGATCGTGGCGCGAATCTCGCGGTCGTCCGGACGTCGTGGCTGTTCGGGCCGCCCGGCAGCGATTTCCCGACGAAGATCCTCGCGGCCGCCGCGGCGGCGGGTGCGGAGCGGCGGCCACTGAAGGTCGTCGCCGACGAGTTCGGGTCACCGACCTTCACCCACGACGTGGCCGAGGCGGTCGCCGCGATGCTCGGCGCGGAGGTCCGACGGGGTGTCCAGCACGTCGTCAACGCTGGGATCGGGTCCCGCGCCGACTGGGCCCGCGAGCTCTTCCGTCAGGTCGGCGTCGACGTCACGATCGAGGTGATGTCGCTGTCGGACTGGCCGCGCCCCTCGACCCCGCCGGCGTGGGGAGTGCTCGAACCGACGGAGATCCCCGGCGTCGAGCCCCTTCGGCCTTGGCAGCAGGCCCTGGCCGACTACCTCCCGCTGCTCCGGCGACAGCGCACGGTCACGGCCGCCAGATGAACGCCGACGCGGAAGCCTCCGCGATACCGGGCGTGAGGTACGGGACGGTCCAGCGCTTCGCCGACGAGCGCGGGTCCTTTCGTGAGATCTGGCGCGAGAGCGCCGTCGATCCGATCGCGACCGGGGACGCAGGCGCCATGCCGGGGTCGCGGCCACGCTTCGTCCAGGCGAACCTGTCGACGTCGTCGGCCGGGGTCCTGCGCGGCCTGCATCTCCACCGACGCCAGCTCGATCGCTGGATCGTCGCGACCGGTCAGGCGTTCGTCGCGCTCGTCGACGTGCGCCCGATGCTGGCTGGCGGTCAACGGGCGGCGGTCGAGACACGAGAGCTTCGCGAGGACGGCTGGGTCGAGATCCCGGCGGGGGTGGCTCATGGGTTCCTCGCCCTCGAGCCGCTCGACCTGCTGTACCTCGTGACGACCGAGTACGACGGGAGCGACGAGCACGGGTTCGCATGGGACGACCCGCTCGCCGCCGTCCCGTGGCCTGACGTGTCGGGCGCGCCGGATGGACAGCCGATCCTGTCCGAGCGCGACCGCACGAATCCGTCGCTCGAGACGCTCGTCAAGCGCCTGCGCACGACGAACTGACCCCGCTGGACTCCCCCATACCGCACCGCTAGGCACCGGAGCGCCCGTCGCTGCCCTCTGATGTGGCTAGCACGGTCGGGACCATCCTGCGATTGAGGGGCCTCCTCGCCTTCGCGAGGCTTGACGGGTTCCTCAACCCCCAGTCGACGGAGCCCCGTGCACCGATCCCTTGCCGTCCTGCTGGTCGCCGTGACCGCGGTCGCGGGCGCTCTCACCAGCGCCACGCCGGTCCGCGCGGCGGCGGCTTTGAGCCCGGCCAAGGTCGTCATCGTCGTCGGCGCGACCCACGGGACGACGGCGACCTACCGCAAGTACGCCGACGCGGCCTATGCCGAGGCGATCCGCCACACGTCGAACGTCGTCAAGGTCTACAGCCCCAGCGCCACCTGGTCGAAGGTGAAGTCAGCGGCCGTGGGCGCGTCGGTGCTGATCTACTTCGGCCACGGCAACGGCTGGCCCAGCCCGTACACCTACGACCCGAACTACACGACGAAAGACGGCTTTGGGCTCAACTACGACTCGAACGGGGACGGCAAGCTGTCCGATTACGAGAACCGCTATTACGGCGAGCCGTACGTCAAGACCCTCGACCTCGCGCCGAACGCGATCGTCCTGCTCCATCACCTGTGCTACGCGTCGGGCAACTCGGAGCCTGGCCACGCGAACCCGACGATGACGGTGGCCCGCCAGCGCATCAGCAACTACGCCGCGGGCTTCCTGCAGTCACGCGCTCAGGCCGTGCTCGCGGACGGGCACCGGGGACCGGTCGACTATCTCCGCGCGCTGTTCACGACCGACCAGACGATCGAGGCACTGTGGCGCAAGGCGCCGAGTGCCAATGGTCACGTCAGTGGCTTCACGTCGACGCGCACCAGCGGCGTCCGGGCGCTCATGGACCCGGAAGGCTCGTCAAGTGGCTTCTATCGCTCGCTCGTGACGGACCCGACGCTGACCACGACGATGGTCACCGGCGTCGTCGACACTGGACGCCATCCGGCGGGGCTGCTCGTTCCGGGCCACGCCGCCGTCGTGACCGAGGGCGCCGCGCTCTACCCCGACGTCACAGCCGCCTCGACTGGGGCCGTGCCCGAGGCAACGCTCCCCGCCGGCACGAGGCTGCGTCTCGTGGCTCGCCCGAGCGCGACGGCGGTCGATGGTTCCGCCCTCTACGAGGTCGAAGGCCTCGACGACCCCGAGCTCGACGGTGTCGTGCGCGGCCCCGACCTCGCTCCACGCGATAGCGCGTCCCCGCGCGTCCTCGCGGTCGATCCCGCGAGCCCGCTCGTCTCGCCGAACGAAGACGGCCTTGCCGACACCGTGGCGCTGTCTGCGAGCCTGTCCGAATCGGCGGCATGGCGGATCCGTGTCCTGGACGGCGATGGGGCGACACTTCGTGAGACGGCCGGCGACGGCGCGCACCCTGCGGCGACATGGGACGGCCGCGCCCCTGGCGGCGACCCGGTCCCGGACGGGGTCTACGCATATCGGATCGACGCCACGGACGCATGGACGAATAGCGGCTCGAAGACCGGCTCGATACGCGTCGATACGACCGCGCCGGAGCTCCAGACCACGGCGCCCGCCGAGGACAGCCTGACCTGGTTCTCGCCGAACGGCGATAGCTATCGCGATGTCGCCGCTCTCACCGCGTCGACCTCGGAGGGTGGTTCGGTCCTCGTCCACGTGCGGGATGAGGGCGGCACGGTCGTCCGTTACTTCAGCGTCCCGGCCGGGGCGGGCTCGGTCGTCGTCGCGTGGGATGGCAAGGGCAACGATGGTCGGGTCGTCGCAGACGGTCGATACGACGTCCGGTTGACCCCGCGGGATGCAGCCGGCAACACGGGCGTCGGCGTGACGCGGTCGTTCGGAGTCGCGGCCCTGCTCGGCTTCCTTGCGACCTCGAAGACCCTGTTTTATCCGCAGGATCTCGACAACCTCGCGACGGGCACGCGCCTGTCGTTCACCCTGATCCGGCCGGCGAACGTCACCTGGACGATCCGCGACGCCGCCGGGGCGGTCGTCGCGACGCTTGCCGATGGCGAGGCCATGGCGGCCGGCGCCGTCGGCCGGACGTTCTACGGCAAGCGTCTGGACGGATCGATGCCGCCGACCGGTCGCTACATGTCGTATGTCAACGCCACCGACGGGACGATCTCGTGGAGCCAGGTCGTCGCGTTCGAGATGTCGGCGTTCAGCGTCCGGCCGTCGACGACGTCGGCGACCCGTGGGCGGAGCATCACGATCACGGCCGTCTCGGCCGAGACGCTGTCATCGACACCACGGCTCTACATCACGCAACCGGGCAAGCCGCTGTGGTCGGTGGCCATGACGAAGGTGAGTGGGCTGACCTATCGCGCGACGGTCACGATGAAGACCGGCGGCGCGGCCGGCACAGTGACGTTCAAGGTCGTCGCATACGACAGCGGCGCGCGCGCCCAGCGCTCCAGCGCGTCGCTCCCGCTGCGCTAGCCGGGAGCGCGCGGAGACCCCTCCGCAGGCCACCGGACTACTCCGTACCGGTCCCGACCGGGACCTTCGGCGCCTTGCTCCGGAGGTGTCGAGCGGCGTACCGTCAGCGGTCCGAACAGCCCGAGGTGCGCCGTGCCCGTGACCCCCAGCCGCCCGCCCGCTTCCTCGCGCCGGATCGGCCTGCGGGCGATCGGTCTGGCGGCCGTTCTCGTGGCCCAGACCACCATGGCCGCAGCGGCATCCGCGCCGCCGCTCGCGACCTCGGCGGGAGCCGCCGTGGGCCTGGAGCCGTCCATCCACTGGGAGCAGGCACGGGCGCACGAGAACGACCGGATCTCCTTCACGCCGGGCGCACGGGTGACAGTCGGGTTCGCGCCGCGAGCGACGGATCGCTGGACCGTCGGCGGCGTGGCGCCGCAGCGACTCCCGGCCGGCCGGCTGGACGGCAAGGCCATGCGCCAGCAGGGCGTTGTCAAGACCCCGGCTGCCAAGACCCCAGCCGCTCCCGCAACGTCTGCCGAGCCGGCGGCCGAGCCCACGACCCCGGATCCCTCGGTCGACCAGCCGATCGTCGACCCCGCCGTCGTCGAGGCCTCTCCCGCCTCGTGGTCGTCGCCGACCGACCCTGGCGCGATCGCGCCGCAAGCGCGGGTCGACCCGGGCGCCCTCCGGCGCGAGGTGTTCGGGTTCCTGCCGTACTGGCAGGTGAACTCGAGCACGCTGCGCATCCAGTTCGACAAGATCTCGACGATCGCTTACTTCGGCGTCGGGGCTGACGCGGCCGGCAACCTCCAGAAGCGCAACAGCAACGGCACGACGACGACCGGCTGGAGCGGTTGGACCAGCGCGAAGATGACGTCGATCATCAACGACGCCCATTCGACCGGGACGAGGGTCGTCCTGACGGTCCAGAGCTTCGCCTGGAACTCGACCGGGAAGGCGCGCCAGAAGGCCCTTCTCAGCAGCTGGAGCGCGCGCCTGAACCTGGCCCGCCAGATCGCGGCAGCGGTGCGCGACCGAGGCGCCGACGGTGTCAACCTCGACTTCGAGCCGCTCGTCGCTGGTGCCGAGGGCCAGTTCACCGCGCTGGTCCGCACGATCCGGACCGAGTTGAACAAGGTCCGCAAGGGCTACCAGATCACGTTCGACACGACCGGTTTCATCGGCAACTACCCGATCGAGAACGCTACCGCCCCGGGTGGCGCCGACGCCATCTTCATCATGGGCTACGACTACCGGGGCTCCACGAGCAGCCCGGTCGGGAGCCTGGCACCGCTGTCGCGGTCGGGCTACGACATCCGCGACACCGTCGCGGCGTACGCCGCCCGCGTGCCGGCGTCGAAGCTGATCCTCGGCGTGCCGTACTACGGACGTGCATGGTCGACCGACACGGACCAGGTCCATGCCCGAAACATCAGCGGCGCGAAGTACGGCGCCTCGACGACGGTGGTCTATACCAGTGCGTTGCCGTTCTTCACCCAGTACGGCAAGCGCTACGACACCACCGAGCAGGTCGCCTGGACTGCCTACCACCGCGAGAACTGCACGGGGACCTACGGCTGCGTCAACCCGTGGCGCCAGCTCTACATCGACGACGCCCGGGCCCTTGGGGCCAAGTACGACCTCGTCAACCGGTACAACCTGCGGGGCGCGGGGATCTGGGCGCTTGGCTACGACGGGACGCGGACCGAGCTGTGGGGCGCGATCCAGTCCAAGTTCATCACCGACTCGGTGCCGCCGACGCTGTCGGGCGGCTCGATCTCCGCCGCGCGGTTCTCGCCGAACGGAGACGGCGTGATCGATTCGACCACGATCCGGATGTCCGCTACGGGCCACGTCAGGTGGGGCTACCGCGTCCAGGCGGTGGTCGGCGCGTCGCTCGGTCCGAACCTCCGCAGCGGGACGGTCGCGAACAAGACGCTGGCGTTCACCTGGAACGGCATGGATTCCTCACCCGCCGTCGTGGCGGATGGGGCGTATCGCGTGACGCTGTGGGCAGAGGACGCCTCCGCGAACCGGTCGGAGCGGCCGTTCACGGTCTTCGTCGACAACCGCGCGTCCACGATCGTGACGAGAGCATCGCGTGGTTTCCTGAGCCCCGACGGCGACGGCCAGTCCGATTCGCTGCCGTTGGCGTGGACGTCGACCGAGGCGGTGGCCGGTACCGTTCGAGTCAGGGACAAGGACGGGCGCGTCCAGCGCGCCTGGTCGTTCACGTCCCGCCTGTCCTGGAACGGCACCTGGGATGGCCGTGGACGCGACGGGCTCGCCGTCAAGGACGGCCGCTACACGTACCAGGTCGAAGCCCGCGATCGTGCCGGCAACCCGACCGTAACGAACCACACGATCCTCGTCGATCGGACGATCCGCTCGGTGCTCTGGACGGACGGTTCGTTCGACCCGCGCGCCGGCCAGCGCAGCCAGGTCCGCGTCGACCTGCGTCGCACGGCGGTCGTGTCGGTCCGGATCTACCGTGGCACCTCGCTCGTTCGGACGGTCTGGACCGATCGCTCGTTCGGGGCCGGAGTCCATGCCTGGAACTGGGATGGGCGGTCGTCGGCTGGCACGTACGTTGCGCCGGGGACGTACAAGGTCGTCGTCTGGGCACGAAGCTGGGTCGGCACGACGTGGTACGCCCGGACCGTCGTCGTCCAGGCCCACTGACCGCCAAGAGCGCCACTACACTGCCGGCCATGACCAACGAGAACGCCCCGGGGTCCGGGACGTGGGTCGTCCTGCCGACCTACGACGAGGCCGACAACATCCGGCCGATCTCCGAGGCGATCCTCGCCGCGGTCCCCGGCGCCATGCTGCTCGTGGTCGATGACGGTTCGCCGGATGGGACCGGCCGCATCGCCGACGAGCTGGCCGCGACCGACAAACGCATCCGCGTCCGACATCGGGCGGCGAAGCAGGGTCTGGGGCGGGCCTACCTGGATGGGTTCGCGATCGCACTCGAGAGTGGCGCGTCGGTGGTCGTCCAGATGGACGCCGACTTCAGCCACGACCCGGCCGCCCTGCCGTCGCTCATCGCTCCCGTGCTCGATGGGACCGCCGACCTCGTCATCGGGTCGCGCTACACGCCCGGCGGTGGCGTCGTGGACTGGGGCCTCGGCCGGCGGCTCGTGTCGCGCGGTGGGTCGCTGTTCGCGCGGATCATCCTGGGTCTCTCAGCACACGATCTCACTGGCGGCTTCAAGGCGTGGCGTGCCAGCACGCTCGGGTCTGTCCCGTTCGACGGTGTCCATGCCGGCGGCTACGTCTTCCAGATCGAGATGACATTCCGCGCCAGCCGCCTCGGGGCCCGGGTGCGCGAGATCCCGATCACCTTCCGCGACCGACGGGTCGGCCAGAGCAAGATGTCGCGGCGGATCGTCGTCGAGGCCCTCGTCGTGGTCGTGCAGCTGCGACTGGAGGATCTCCTGAGCCGTTGGCGAGGCTCGCGCCAGGCGACATGAGCCGAACCCCGGGGGTACGCGTCGTCATGGACGTGCGCGCCTTGCAGGAGCCCGCGCGCGCACCGCGCACCGCGGCGTACCTGGAGGGCCTGCTCGGCGCCTTCGATGCATACCCACTGTCGGGTGAGTCGTTCGCATTCCTGCTGGCCAGCGACGAGGACGACCCGACGGCGCGGTTCAGCAACCTCGAGGTGATCGGTCGCCGGCTGCTGCCGCCGATCCGTCTGCTGCGGTCGGCCGCGCTCACGGTCGACCCGTTCCTGCTGAGTGGCGCGTCGATCGGGGCGGCATGGCGTGCCGAGCTCGGTGGAGCGGCCGGTGCGGTGTACCACACCGCGGGCGGTGGGCTGCCGATCGCCGCGGGGCTGCCGACCGTCGCCACGCTGCTCGATCTTGCGCCCTGGGAGCTACCGCGCTCGTTCCAGCGCTCGACGGCGACCCGCTTCGGCCAGCGACTCCGTGCGCGACTGCTGCGCGATGCCGCGGCGGTGCTCGTCGGGAGTGACGATGTTGCGCGGGCCGCACGGCGTCTGCTGCATCTGCGCCGAGACCGGATCCGGGTGGTCCCGCTCGCGCCGAGAGCGGCCTACGCGGTCGGGCCGGTGGTGCTCGCCAAGCGGGGCCGGGCTGCGCGGGCGATCGCGGACAGGCTCGGCCTGGGGGAGCGGTACCTCGTGTATCCCGGTCGCCACGACATCCGCCAGGACGCGTCGACGATGCTGGCCGCCCTGGCCTCCCTGGGGCGTGGCGGTCGACCCGACGGTCTCGACCCGGCCGCGACCTGGCCGCCACGCGTCCTCGTCCTCGATGCGACCCCCGAGGATCGTGCCTCGCTGGCGCGGGTCGCCGCCCGGCACGGCGCCGGCGACCATCTCGTCTACGCGCCGATGATGCCGGTCGAGGATTCGGCGGCCGTGGTGGCCGCATCGCGCGGCGTCGTCCTGCCGATGGTATCCGAGTCCAGCGGACTCGCAGCCCTGGACGCGCTGGCCGCCGGCGCGCCCGTCATCGCCTCGGCGGTCGGTGCCCTGCCCGAGGTCGTCGGGACGGCCGGGATCCTCGTGGAGCCGCGCGATCCCGATCGGATGGCGGCGGCGCTGGCCGCACTATGGAGCGACGACCCGGTCCGCGCCGGGATCGTCGAGGCTGTCCGGGAGCGTTCGGCAGACGGGGCCCGGACCTGGGCCGATGTGGCCGCTGATGTCCGGGCGATCTACGCGGAGGTCGGCCGGCGCGACTGACCGACAGGCCGATCAGGACGGCAGGAAGAGGCGTACGCCGATCGCGTCAGAGCGCCTCGTCGCGCGCCTGCCGGAACGTCGGGGTGTACTTCGGCACCTTGCCGTCCTTGATCGTGATCTTTGAGCCCTTCGGCATGACCTGGATGAACGTCTGCCCGACGGTCAGCGTGACCAGTTTGCCTGCCGCATCGTAGAAGCGGGTCGGATCGGTGATCGAACGCTTGCGCCACGTGCCCTTGATCGTCGTCCCGTTCGTCGAGATCCAGGCCGCGCCGCGCCCGATGAACTGGGCCTCGAGGCGGTTCTTCCTGCTGCCGTCGTTGAGCCGCCCGAACGTCATCGTCATGACGATCACGTTCTTGGGCGCCACGAACTTGTCGACGCCGCGGTCGATCTGTCGCTTCTCGCCGCTCACCGCTCGGCGGTAGGTGTTGCTCGCGCGGTCGTAGCGGTACGTGATCGTGTTCTGCGAATAGACGACGGTGATGCGCGTGCCCTCGGGTCGCAGCAAGGGATGCTTGTCCGGCGCGAATCTCCAGGCGGCTTTGATGGGCCCGTTCTTTGCGCCGACCCGTCGCGAGAGCTGATAGAGCTCCTTGCCGCTCGTATAGACGTTGTGGGGTGCGAACCTGTCCCGGGTGCGGTGGAAGTAGGTGCCGCCCCAGCGGAACTCGTCGGCGTTGTAGACGAGTTGGCCGCGTCCCTTCTCGCGCAGCGTCTGCATCGCCTGCGGTGAGCCTCCCACATGGGCGTAGACCGCCTTCCATTCGGCGGCCCAGGCGATGTAGTACTGGCGGGCGCTGCGGACTGGTCCGACCGACGGCGGGATGCGGTCCTGGAAGATCATCATGTAGCGCGGGATGCCGCCTTCGGCGGGCGCCTGCCACACGATCGCCGCGTCGTTGAAGCCGCTCTGCGGTCGCGCATCGTGATGGTCGTCGATCATCACGGCCACCGGGTGGCGCTGCGCGACGGCCGGCGACACGAGACGGCCGGTCAACGGCGCGGGCACAGGCGTTGGTGTGGGTTCCGGTGTGGGCGTCGGGACCGGCGTCGGTGTCGGGACGGGTGTGGGGGTGGCAGTCGGCGCGGGCGTCGACGTGGGTGACGGGGACGCCAGCGCCTGGCTCGCCGTTGGACCCGCGGTTGGTGTGACGGCCGCTGCCAGGGCGCCCACCCCCACCCCGCCGGCCGCTGCGAGCGCCAGCACCACGACAAAGATGGATCTGCCCGAGCCTGTGCGGCGTGTGGCCACCTGGTCCCCTCGAACCCCGTCCGCGTGGGCGTCTGCGCGCTCCTCGTCGGACCGCGGCAGGATAGACCATCGGCGCGCGGCCGTCGTCAGAGGCGTAGGCTGCAGGCATGAGCGAGCTCACAACCGATCCGACCGGATCCCCAGAGACGACCGGGTCCACGGCGTCCGAGTCCACGCCGCCCGAGACCACCCGCGCCGACCGCATCGAGGTGAACCAGGGCGGTATGTATGCGGCCGAGGCGGGCACCATCAGCATCACGCAGGGCGGCATCTCGACGGCTACCGCCGACGCCATCGACATCCACCAGGGCGGGATCGGTCGCGCGAAGGCCACCGACATCGCGGTCAGCCAGGGCGCCATCGGACTCGCGCGGGGCGACACGGTGTCGCTGGATCGCGGTCTGCTCGGCGCGGCGTTCGGGAACGAGACCCGTGTCGTGCAGTCGATGGCGAACCTGGTCGGCAGCAACGAGTCGGTCGTCGACCAGTCGCTGGTCGGGGCCGTCGTGGGTGGCCGTGTCACCGTCCGCCAGCCGAGCGCCATCGGGATCCTCATCGCCGGTCGCGTGGAGGGGACCGTCCGCCCGATCCTCGATTGGCGTGGCGCGCTCGCGGCCGGCGCCGTGATCGGGCTGATCTCCGCGGTCCTGCGCCGCCGCTGACCGCTGCCACCGCTGACCGCCGCCACTAACGCCCCGGCGGGAGGTCGCCGGACCCTCGGCTATACTCGGATTCCCGTCGTCCGCCCTGTTCCGCGACGACCGCCGCGAGGAGCCCGACCTGCGCATGATCGATCCCACCGCCCGGATCCACTCCAGTGCGGATCTCGAGGACGGCGTGTCCATCGGCCCTCGCACGTCGGTCTGGCACCGGGCGCAGGTCCGCACCGGCGCTTCGATCGGCGCTGACGCGATCATCGGCCGGGACGCGTTCATCGATGAGGGGGTGGTCCTCGGCGACCGGGTCAAGGTCCAGAACGGCGCGCTGGTGTACCGCGGCGTCACGGTCGGCAACGGCGTTTTCATCGGGCCGGGTGCGATCCTCACGAACGACCGCAATCCCCGTGCGGTGACCGCGACGGGCGACCTCGCCCGTGCGCAGGACTGGACCGTCACCCCGATCCATCTCGCCGAGGGCGCCTCGGTCGGCGCCGGCGCGGTCGTCGTCGCCGGGTGCGACATCGGCACGTACGCGATGGTCGGTGCCGGTGCGGTCGTCACGCACCCCGTGGCCGGCTACGCGCTGGTGGTGGGCAACCCTGCACGGCGGATCGGTTGGGTGTGCGCCTGCGGAGCGCGCCTCGACGAGCGGGGGACCGGCCGCTTCGTCTGCCCGTCGTGCGAGCGAGAGTATGTCTATGTCCCGGACGGGGAGACGCTCGAGGAGCGATCCGGCCCGGTCGTCAAGCAGGGAGCGCCAGCATGATCCCCGTCGTCCGCCCCGATATCGGTGAAGAAGAGATCGAGGCCGTCGCGGAGGTGCTGCGCAGCGGGATGATCGCGCAAGGCCGCCGCGTCGCCGAGCTCGAGGAGCGCTGGGCCGAGTTCATCGGCGTCCGCCACGCGATCGCCGTTGCGAATGGCACGCTCGCGCTGATGGCGATCTATGCCGCCCTCGACCTCGGCCCGGGTGACGAGGTCATCACCGTCAGCCACTCGTTCAACGCGACCGGCAGCGCGGTGCTGTCTACCGGTGCGACGCCGGTGTTCATCGACATCGAGCCCGACACCTACAACATGGACGCGGATCGTATCGAGGCCGCCATCACGCCACGGACGAAGGCGATCTGCCCGGTCCACCTGTTCGGCTTGCCGGCCGATCTTCGCGCGATCCGCGAGATCGCCGATCGGCATGGGCTCGTCCTGGTCGAGGACGCCTGCCAGTCGCATGGGGCGACATTCGAGGGCCGCAAGACCGGCAGCTTCGGGCACGGCGCTTTCAGCCTGTACGGCACGAAGAACATGACGACGGGCGAGGGTGGCTTTATCACGACCGACGACGATCGGCTGGCCGACTGGATCCGCCTCTACCGGAACCAGGGCATGCGTGAGCGCTATCACCACGAGATCCTCGGCTACAACTTCAGGCTGACCGACATCGGGGCCGCCATCGGTCTCGTCCAGTTCGACAAGCTGGATCGGAACACCGCCCGTCGACAGGCGATCGCGCGACGCTACGACGAGGGTTTCGCCGGGACCAGCATCGTGACCCCGGTCATCCCGTCCGGGCGGACGCACGTGTACCACCAGTACACGGTCGACGTCGGCGATGAGCGCGACGGGATCGTCGCGGACCTCACCGCGTCAGGCATCGGGACAGGGATCTTCTATCCGATCCCCGTCCATCGGCAGAAGTACATCCTGGAGCGCGGGATCCACGCCGACCTGCCGGTCACGGACCGCGCCGCCCGAAGGTCGCTGTCGCTGCCGATGTACCCCGGTCTGAGTGAGGCCGACCAGGCGACCGTCGTCGACACGGTTCGTGCCGTCGTTGAGGAGCACCGCGTCCCCGAGGAGACCGCGGCTCGATGACAAGCCCCTGGTCACCGGCCGGGGACGGGCCCGTCCGCGTCGGCCTCATCGGGCTCGGCTCGATGGGTCGCAACCACCTCCGGATCCTGTCGTCGCTGCCTGGCGCCCGTCTGGTCGCGGTCGCCGATCCGGACCGGGAGGCGCTCGATGGCGCCACGGCCGGCTCCAACGCCCAGGGCTTCGCCGAGCCGATGGCCCTGCTCGCGGAGGCCGACCTCGACGCCGTCGTCATCGCATCGCCCACCACGACCCACGTCGCGCTGGCCCTCGCCGCGATCGACCGGGGCGTGGCCACACTCGTCGAAAAGCCAATCGCCGCGACGCCCGAGGAGGCGGGCGCGCTCGTCGACGCGGCGCGCGCGGGTGGCGTCCCCCTGCAGGTCGGCCACGTCGAGCGGTTCAATCCAGCGGTGCTGGAGCTTGGCCGGCTGCTGCACGAGGGTCGGTGGCTGTCATCGGTCTACGCCATCACCAGCCGGCGGGCCGGCCCGTTCCCGGCGCGCATCCGCGATGTCGGGGTGACCGTCGATCTCGCCACGCACGACGTCGACATCCTGTCCTGGATCGCCGGCGAGCGTCCCGTCCGGGTCGTCGCCGAGACCGCACAGCGGATCCACGCCGACCACGAGGACCTGCTGTTCGGGCTGATGTCATTCCCGTCCGGGACCGTCGCGATGCTCGACGTCGACTGGCTCACGCCGGCGAAGCGACGCCAGCTGGCGGTGGTCGGCGAGGAGGGCATGTTCGAGCTCGATTACCTGACGCAGCGCCTGACGTTCACGCGCGCGTCGGACATGACGAACCCGCGGCTGATCGGTGGGTACGCCCCGACGTTCGCCGGCGACGAGGTCGAGCTGCCGGTCTCGAACGAGGAGCCGCTGGCGGTCGAGCTGGCGGCCTTCCTGAGCGTGGTCCGCCGCGGCGGCCGCCCGATCGTCGATGGCGAGGACGGCCGCTGGGCGGTCGTGCTGGCCCACGCCCTGCTGACCGCGGCGCGGGAGCAGCGGTCGGTCGAGTTGGTGTCGGCGTGAGCCCGTCGGCCCGACCCAGCTCTACGGGAGATCTGTCCGGCGGCTCGATCCAGTTGCCGCCGCGGCCGTGTCGTCATGGCGAGGCACGGTCCGTCACGCCATGGACCGGAGAGCCCGGCACGGCCGGGACCGTGGCCGTCGTGGGTGCCGGCAAGATGGGCCTGCCGCTCGCCGCGCAGTTCGCAGGGCACGGCTGGAACGTGATCGCCGTTGACATCGACCCGCGGGTGGTCGACTCGATCAACGAGGGCCGCTCCCATGTCGGGGAGGAGCCGGGTCTCTCTGAGCTCGTCGAGCGTGCCCACGCCGCCGGTCGGCTGCGGGCGACCGCCGACGGCGCCGAGGCGGCGAGCACCGCGGACGTCGTCGTGCTCATCGTCCCCGTCATGCTCGATGCGAGCCAGCATCCCGACCACCGCTGGATGGACTCGGCGGTCGACTCGATCGCGCCGGGCGTCCACGCCGGATCCCTCGTGATCTTCGAGACGACCCTGCCCGTCGGCGATACGCGCAACCGGTACGCACCCCGACTGGAGGCCGCCAGCGGTGTGCCGGCCAGCGGGTCGGGCGCGGACCGGATCCGCGTCGCCTTCTCGCCCGAGAGGCTGTACAGCGGCGCCGCCCTCGCCAACCTGGCGACCTACCCCAAACTCGTCGGTGGCCTCGACGCGCCATCGACGGCTCTCGCGGCGGCGTTCTACGAGAGCGTGCTCGACGCGGAGGTCGTCGCCATGTCGTCGGCGGAAGCTGCCGAGTTCTCGAAGCTCGCCGACACAACCTACCGCGACGTGAACATCGCGCTCGCGAACGAGTTCGCCCGGTACGCCGATCGCATCGGAGTGGACATCACCGAGGTGATCGCGGCGGCCAACAGCCAGCCGTACAGCCACATCCACCAGCCCGGGATCGGGGTCGGCGGGCATTGCATCCCCGTGTATCCGCATTTCCTGCTCGATCGCGCGCCGGAGCTGTCGCTCGTCGCGCGTGCGCGTGAAGTGAATGACGGCCAGGTCGACCTCGCTGTCGCGGCTGTCGAAGACGCAGCGGGCGACCTCACCGGGGCGGTGGTCCTTGTGCTCGGCCTGACCTATCGCCACGGGGTCAAGGAGCTGGCGTACTCGCGGGCGACGCCGCTGATCGACGGGCTCCGCGCACGCGGCGCTAGGGTCCTCGCGTACGACCCGCTGCTGAGCGTCGACGAGATCACGCGAGCCGGCGCCGAGCCGTGGCCGTGGGGTTCCCCATCGCCCGATGTCCGCGTGATCATCACACAGACGGGCGATCCTGCGTGGCTGGACCTCGACCCGGCCTGGTTCCCGGGACTGCGGGTCGTCTACGACGGCCGGAACAGCCTGTCGCCGCTCGTCGAGCGGCTCGGCCCCGGCGTCGCCTATAGCGGCGTGGGGGTGCCCGACGACCGGCGCGCGCCGGTCGCCGTCGACTGACGAGGCGACGTGCGGATCGCCAACGTCGTCGGGACGCGTCCCCAGCTGATCAAGGCCGCTGCCCTCGAGCCTGCCCTTCGGGGGCGGTTCGACACGTACCTGATCGACACTGGTCAACACTACGACGACGCGATGGCCGGGTCGTTCTTCCGCGAGCTCGGTCTGCGGCGGCCCGACTACGACCTCGGGATCGGTGGTGGTTCGGGTTCGGCCCAGACGGGCCGGATGTTGGTGGCGCTCGACCCGATCCTCGAGGACCTGTCGCCGGACGTGGTGGTCGTCTGCGGCGACACGAACACGACGATCGCCGCGGCACTCGTGGCGGCGAAACAAGGCATCCCGATCGCCCACGTCGAGGCCGGCCTGCGGTCGTTCGATCGACGGATGCCCGAGGAGATCAATCGGCTGGTGACGGATCACCTGTCGCGATGGCTGTTCGCGCCCACACCCGCGGCCGTCGCCAATCTCCGTGCCGAGGGGATCGTCGATGGCGTCGTCGAGGTCGGGGACGTGCTCCAGGACCTCGCTGCGCGGACTGCCCGCGAGGTCAGGGATTCGGCCATCCTCGGCTCGGTCGACATGGCCCTGATCCCGGGCGGGTACCTCTTCGCAACGATCCATCGGGCCGAGAACCGAGAGCCCGACGCGATGACGGCTTGGGCCGCCCTGTTGAACCAGGTCGCGGGCCCGGAGCGGCCGGTCATCCTGGCGCTGCACCCGGGCACGCGCGCGGCCCTCGAGGCGGCCGCGATCGAGCTGTCGCCGGACGTCCGCGTCATCGAGCCGCAAGGGTACCGCACGACCCTCGGGCTGCAGCTCCACGCCGCAGCCGTCCTGACCGATTCGGGCGGCGTCCAGCGCGAGGCCGCGTGGCTCCACGTCCCGTGCCTGATCCTGCGCGGGACGACCGAATGGGTGGAAGCCCTGGCGGAATCGGGCGGCACGATGGTCATGATCGGGCTCGATGCGTCGCGCGCGACAGCGGAGCTCGAGCGGCTCGCACCGATCTCGACGGCGGAGGCCGACGCCCGGGCCAGGGCCGCCGACCTCCGGCTGGAACCCGCTGGCGCCGTCGACGCGATCGTGGCGGCGCTCGGATGACGGACGCGACAGGCCCGCCCTCGGCCGCGTCTGGCCCGGTGGAGCCACAGCGCCTGCTGCTCGTTCTCCCCTCGACCGCTGAATTCGACTCGCGGACCTACCGCATCGCGAGCGCCGCGCGAGCTCGAGGCCACCACGTGACGGTCCTCGCCCGCTGGAAGCCCGGCCTCCCGGAGCGCGAGGTCGACCCAGGGGGCTACGAGATCATCCGGGTCCGAGCGGACCCCGGGGAGGCGCTTCCTGGCCGAGCGTTCGTGCGCCGCATATTCCGCCGCGTCCGGCGGCAGCGAAGCTCGGCGGGCGCTTTGGCGGCGCCGACCGCCGATGTCCATGCGCAGGGCGACGCTGGCGGCCCCGGCGACGCCCGCCAGCCGGGTGTCGACGCCTCGATCGGCGTGGCCTCTCGCTCCCTGCCTCGCCGTCTCGCAAGCCGCGTCGTCCGGCGCTGGTCGATCCTGCTGACGGTGCGCTCGCACGCGCGCCATGCGCGCGAGGCGGCACCCCCGGCCGACGTCATCCACGCGATGGCCTACATGGGCATCCCCGTCGGGCACGCGATCGCCGACGGCGAATCGCCGCGGCCGACGGTCGTGTACGACGCGCGCGACATCTACATGGACGCGGGAAACCTCGCCGCCACGCGCGGACTGGTGCGCGCGGCCATCGCCCGGGCCGAGCGCCGGTGGGCGCGACGCGCCGATCGGGTGATCACCGTGAACCAGCCTTACGCCGACGTGATGGCCAAGCGATTCAAGGTGCCGACGCCGCTGGTCGTGATGAACTGCTCGTACCGATACGAGCCGGCGGACCCGCGCGAGCGCAGGTTCCACGACCGGCTCGGGCTCGCGCAATCCTGCCGCGTCGTCCTCTACCAGGGCGGTTTCTCGCCCGGGCGCGGCATCGAGGAGCTGTTCGATGCGATCACCTTGATCGACGATGCGGTGCTCGTGCTCATGGGCTACGGCTACGAGGAGGCTGCCTACCGCGAGCGTGCCGCCTCTCCGGAGCTGCGCGGGCACGTCCATCTGCTTCCCGCGGTCCGCCCGATCGAGCTGCTCGACTGGGTCGCCGGGGCCGACGTGGTGGCGATGCCGATCCAGCCGACGACTCTCAACCATCGGCTGACGACGCCGAACAAGCTGTTCGAGGCGATGGCCGCGGGTGTGCCCGTCGTTGCCAGCGACCTCCCCGGCATGGCGCCGATCGTCCGCGAGACCCGCTGCGGGCTGGTCGTGGATCCTACCGACGCGGCCGCGATCGCCGCGGCATGCCGGGCGATCCTCGACGCCCCGCCAGAGGAAGCCGCTGCGTGGCGGCGGCGCGCGCTGGCCGCGGCCCACGAGACGTACAACTGGGAGACCCAGGCGGACCGCCTCTTCGCCGAATACAGCCGGTTGACCGGCCGTCGCTGGTGAATCCCCCGGCCGGCACCGCGGATCGCCGGCGCGTGGTCATGTTCGTCCGGAACCCGTGTACCAATGATGTCCGGGTCCTGCGCGAGGCGGCGACGCTGCACGCGGCCGGATGGCCGACGACTATCGTAGCCCTCCAACCGGGCGGATCCGACGCGCCGCCGGATCACGAGGAACGCGACGGCGTGCGGATCATCCGCGTCCCGGCACCGGCGGGCTGGCGGGTTCGCTGGCGAGACATGCGCTACTACCCCTGGCGCGCCCTCCGAGGCGTGCCACGCGCCGCAGTCCGGGCGTTGCGCTCGGGTCCGTCCCGAATCGGGGCTGCGCTTGGCATCGTGGGCTTGTCGCTGGTCACGCTGCCGTACACGGTGGTCCAGGCGGCTCGCTACGTCGTGAGCCGGCGGGCACGACCGCGCCCGCATGACGTCGACGATGGTCTCGATCACCTGGCCTGGTGGTCGTTCTCCGTGCGCGGCTGGGCGGCTGCCGCTACCGCCGTCGCCCCACCCGCCGATGTCTACCACGGCCATGATCTGACGGCACTCCCGGCCGCCCTCGGCGCCGCAGCCCGAGCGGAGGCCGCGGTGGTATACGACAGCCACGAACTGTTCGTCGAGGCCGCCGAGGAGGCCCGCCAACCGTGGTGGGTCAAGAGGGTCATCGCGACGTATGAGAAGCGCTTGATCCGCCGCGTGGCGGCCATCGTCACGGTCAACGGCGGGATCGCCCAGGAACTGCACCGTCGATACGGCGGACCGAGCCCGGTCGTCGTCCACAACGCCCCGCCGCGCCAGGCCCCGCCCGAACCCCGCCCGGACCTCCTCCGGCATGCGGCGGGCATCCCGACGGACGCACCGGTCGTGCTCTACCACGGTGGCTTCCAGACGGGTCGCGGGCTGGAGATCCTGGCGGAAGCGTTCCAAGAGCCGGTCCTCCGACGAGCTCATCTCGTGTATCTCGGCTACGGGTCGGCGCAGCCGATGCTCGAAAGGATCGCGAGCGACCCTCGGTTCGGGGGCCGGATCCACGTCCTCCCACGCGTCCCTCCGGATGTCCTCCTCGACTGGGTCGCATCGGCGGACCTGGCCGCGATGATCATCCAGCCGACGACGCTCAACCACCGGCTCTCGAGCCCGAACAAGCTGTTCGAGGCGATGGCAGTCGGCGTGCCGGTCGTCGCCAGCGACCTGCCGGTCATGGCGGCGATCGTGCGCGCGACTCGGTGCGGCCTCGTCGTCGACCCGACCGACGCTCAGGCGATCGCCGCGGCCTGCGCCGAGATCCTTGACGCGTCCCCGGATGCCGCCTCCGCGTGGCGTCGGCGAGCGCTCGCCGCGGCGCACGACTGCTACAACTGGGAGCGGGAATCCGCGGGCCTACTCACGCTCTACGAACGGCTCGCGGACCGATGACGAAGCGGATCCTCGTCGTGGCTCGAGGCTACCCATCGTATGACATGCCCGGCCGCGGCAGCTTCGTCCATGACCACGTGATCGCGCTTCGGGCGGCCGGAGCCGATCCGGTCGTCGCCTCGTTCGAGACGATCCAGGTTCGAGGCGATGAGGACCAACGCACGGCACGCGCGGCCGACGCTGAGGCGGCCTGGTCGGGCGCGCTCGCGGATCCGACGGCATGCAACGCCGGCTCGCGGCTCAGCGCCCCGGGGGCACCGGTCGCGCGCCTTCCCGTGATCCGGACGTGGGGCCCCCTCGACGGGTCCGAGGTCCGCGACATGGCTGCGCGCCACGCCGCCCCGCTGCTTGCGTTCGGTCGAGCGCTCGCCACGCGGAGTGCGGCCGACGGCCACCCCATCGAGGTGATCCACGCCCACAACGGGCTGCCGGATGGCGTCGCTGCGCTGTCGCTGGCGGCCGAGCTGGGCGTGCCGCTCGTGGTCACCGAGCACGACTCCACTCTGCGCGATCGCCTGCGCCGGCCGGAGGCGGCTGCCACCTACCGCGAGTTGCTCCGCCTTGCCCGGGTCGTCGCGGTCAGCCAGGCCCAGGCCGATCGGGTGGCGGCGGCGCTCGCCGATCATGGCGCGTCCGTGCCGGCTCCGCTGGCCGTCCTCCCGAACGCCGTTCCTCTCGATCATTTTCCGCCCGCGCCATCGTCGAGTCGCGACACCGATCAACTGCTCTGGGTCGGCGCCCGCTCCGAGCACAAGGGGATCGACACGCTCCTCCGCGCGATGGCGGTCGCGCATGGCCGGCGGCCGTCCCTGCGCCTGCGGATGATCGGCAGCGCCACCAACGCCGAGGACGCCCGATGGCGGGCCCTGGCCGACGAGCTCGGGATCCGCGACGCCGTCTCGTTCGAGCCCGTGGCCGCGCGCAGCGTCGTCGGCCCGGAGATGCGGCAGGCCACCATCTTCGTCCACCCGAGTCCGTTCGAGACGTTCGGCATGGTCGCCGCCGAGGCGCTGGCGTCCGGCCTACCAGTGGCTGCCACACCGTCCGGTGGCGTCGAGGCGATCGTCGGGCGGGACGGGCGCTTCGGCGAGATCGCCACCGATGAGACGCCGGACGCCTTGGCCGACGCGGTCCTGCGACTCCATGACAGGCTCGCGGACATCGATCGGGAGGCGATGCGCGCCAGCATCGAGGAACGCTTCTCGCCCGCGACAGTCGCTGCGCGGACGCTGGAGCTCTACGACGAGGTCCGCCGTGCCGCGGGTCGGTCGCCGGCCACGTCGCGCGCCGGACCGTCGCCGGGTCAAGCCGCCCGATCCTCGAAGCCGATCGCGGCCGCGCTGTTCGTCGCCGCCCACGGCGCCGACCGCCTGTCGGCGAGCCATCTCACGAGCGGTCGACTGCCGGTGGCGGTCGTCGCGCCCGACTCGACGCCGCGGACGACCCGCAGTGAGCGCTGGGTCCGCCGGCTGACCGGGACCCGGTCGCTGGATGCCCGGACAGGCTTCCGCGAGGCGATCAGAGCGCGCTGGGACGAGCTCGCCGCGGAACACCCGGGCGGGCGGGTCGTGATCGTTCCGGCCGACGTCGGCGATCTCGAGGCCGCGCTCGAGGCGCTCGGCGAAACAGGCCCGACCAACCTGGCACCCGGGTCGCGACGCTGGCTGGCCGACCGTCAGGACGCGTCCACGGAGCCTGTGCGACGATGACGACCATGCCCCCCACATCGACCGAGGCAGCGGCCGTCGCTGACGCAACGCCAGCGACTGACACGCGGATCGCGATCGTCGGCCTCGGCTATGTCGGGCTCCCACTGGCCCTCGCGTTCAGCGAAGCGGGCCTCGACGTCGTCGGGCTCGATGCAAGCCCCGCGCGGGTCGAGGTGCTCAGGGCCGGTCGGTCACCGATCGACGACATCGACGACGAGCGACTCGGGCGCGGCCTGGAGCGCGGGCTCCGGATCATGTCCACCGAGGACGCCGATGTCGCGGCGGTCGACGCGGTGTTCGTGTGCGTTCCCACCCCGATCACGTCGACCAAGGATCCTGACCTCGGCCCGGTCCTCGGCGCAGCGGACTACCTCTGCAGCCGGCTGCGCTCGGGCCAGCTCATCGTCCTCCAGTCGACGACCTTTCCCGGGACGACGACCGGCCCGTTCCGCGAGGCCCTCGAGCGCAGCGGTCTCCGCGCCGGCGTCGATTTCGATCTCGCGTTCGCACCAGAACGCGTCAGTCCCGGTGACCCGGCCAGTGCATCGAAGGACATCCCGCGGCTCGTCGGCGCGACGACCCCCGAAGCGACCCGCCGAGCCGCCGCGCTCCTCGGCCGGATCAACACGCGGGTCGTCGAGCTGTCGTCGCCCGACGCCGCGGAGCTGGCCAAGCTGCTCGAGAACGTGTTCCGCAACGTGAACATCGCGTTCGTGAACCAGCTTGCCCTGCTGTGCGAGCGGATGGGCCTCGACGTGTGGGAGGTCATCGACGCGGCCGCCACGAAGCCATTCGGGTTCATGCGGTTCACGCCGGGACCCGGGGTCGGCGGGCACTGCATCCCGGTCGATCCGTACTACCTGGCGTGGCGGGCACGGGAATTCGACTTCATCGATCGATTCGTCGAGCTCGCCGGGGACATCAATTTTGCGATGCCGCGTCACGTCGTCGACCTCGTGGCCGAGGCGCTCAACGACCGTGGCAAGGCGCTCAACGGCGCGCGGGTGGGCGTCGTCGGCGTCGCCTTCAAGCCGAACGTCCGCGACGCCCGGAACTCCCCGGCGGCGGGGGTCGTCGCGGGGCTTCTCGCACGTGGCGCGAGTGTCATGTTCCATGACCCGCACGTCGACACCTTCCGGGCCGCCGACGGCAGCGAGCAGCGGGGAGTGTCACTCGACGAGCTGGTCGATGGCTCGGACGTGGTCGTCGTCGTCACGGCGCATCGGTCGGTCGACTGGGCGCGCCTCTTCGAGCGAGCCGAGCTCGTCGTCGATACGGTCGACAGCTCCCGCGGCCGGTCACTTCGGCCGCGCCAGGTCCTGCGGCTCGGGGCCGGCTGGTCGGCTCGCGCCTGACGGTGGCTCGCGGGCGGGCGGTCCTCCTCATCGCGAACACCGCCGCCCCTTATTCGCGGGGGCTGCGTGTCGCCCGCAGCCTGGCCGCGGCGGGCTGGGAAGTGGAGATCGCCGCCGTCACCGGTCCGGACGTGCCCGACGAGGAGCGCGACGGCGACATCCGGATCCGGCGCTACGAACCGTCGGGACCGCTCCGTCGGTGGGCCACACAGCCCGCCGCGCCCAAGCCACCGACCCAAGTGCTGCGCAGGCTGGTCCGGCGCGTCGACAAGGCGCTCAAGGCATGGCTCTGGCCGATACACGCGCGGGCCTGGTGGCGGACCCTCCGCCGGGAGCTGCCACCCGCGGACCTGTATCACGCCTTCGGCATCCTTACCGTGCCTGTCGCGCTGGACCTGGCCGCGGAGGCCCGCCGCCAAGGGCGGCAGGGCATCGTCATATACGACGTCATCGACGCGATCCTCGATTCGAACAACTACCAGCATGTTCCGGGTCCGCTGCTCGACCGTTTCCGGGCCAAGGAAGCTGGCTGGGTGCGGCGGGTCGACGCGGTGGTGACCGTCAACGAGGCGCTGGCCGGCCACTGCCAGGCGATCTGGCCGTTCCGGGAACGTCCCACCGTGCTGTTGAATGCGCAGGAGCGCTGGGACCCGCCGGCGAAGCGGCCCGATCTGATCAGGCAAGCGGCTGACCTGCCCGCCGACCGGTCCATCGTCCTCTTCGTCGGGCGCCTCGGTCGCGAGCGGGGGCTCGAGGAGGCGTCCGAAGCCGTCCTGAAGCTCGACGATGCGGCGTTCGTGATGCTCGGCTTTCCGGTGTCGAAGGACTGGGCGGCGGAGCTGGCCGCGCGTTCGGTCGACCCTCGGTACAAGGGTCGGCACGTCGTCCTACCGCCCGTCCACCCCGATGAGGTTCGATTGTGGGCCGCGTCTGCGGACGTATCGATCCTGGCGGTCCCAGCGAACTCGCTCAATCAGCGGCTATCGATGCCGAACAAGTTCTGGGAGAGCCTCGCGGCGGGGACCCCGGTCGTCGTCGGCCGGGACCTCGAGGTCATGCGGGCGATCGTCGAGGCAGACGACCTCGGGGCGGTCGCCGATCCGAGCGATCCGGACGACCTGGCCAGGGCGCTCCGGGCCGTCCTCGAACTGCCGGCGGCCGACCGCGCCGCGATGCGGGCGCGCTGCCTTTCCGTATCACGGGACCGCTACGCCTGGGAGACCGTCGTCCTCCCGTACCTGGCCCTCGTCGATCGGCTGACCTCGCCCCGGGCGGCCGCTGGAGATCGCTAGCCTGGCAGCCGGCTCCGAGCCGCATCGGGCGGGAGCGACCCCTGGCCGGCGTCGGCGATAGCCCGAGC
Source organism: Candidatus Limnocylindrales bacterium (assembly GCA_035717785.1). Lineage (GTDB taxonomy): Bacteria > Chloroflexota > Limnocylindria > Limnocylindrales > CSP1-4 > SPCO01. The sequence continues at coordinate 26,989 of DASTIG010000236.1, read as the reverse complement.
CAGCGCGGCGTCGCGTTCGGCCTTGGTCCGTTCCGAGTGTTCGCGGTGGATCGCGACGACCTCGGCCGGATCGCCTTCGGCGACGATCTGACCCTGCTCGAGCAGGATCGCGCGGTTGCAGAACTCCATGACCCAGTTCATGTCGTGGGTCACGAGCACCACGCCCTTGGCGCCCTTGACCAGGTCGAGCACACGCTGCTTCGACTTCGTGCGGAACGACTGGTCGCCCGTGGCGAGCACCTCGTCGAGGAGCAGGATGTCCGGGTCTACTGAGGTCGCGATGGCGAAGCCCAGGCGGGCGCGCATCCCGGACGAGTAGGTCTTGATCGGCGCCTCGATGAAGGGACCGATGTCGGCGAACTCGATGATGCCCGGCGTGATCTGGCGCATCAATGCTGGGTCGAGGCCAAGGAACGCGCCGGCCAGGCGGATGTTGTCGAGCCCGGACAGCTCCTGGTCGAAGCCGGCACCGAGCGTCAACAGACTGGAGATCCGCCCATCGACCTCCACCACGCCCTCCGACGGCGTGATGATCCCTGCGAGCACCTGGAGGAGCGTGCTCTTGCCCGCTCCATTCGGGCCGATGACCGCCAGGGATTCCCCATGGACCACGCGGAAATCGACATGTCGGAGAGCCCAGAACCGATCGGCCGGCTGGCGCCGGAACAGGTTCACGAACGAGCGATGGAGCGTGGTCTTGCGCGTGAACCGCAGGCTGTACTGGACGCCAAGGCCGCGCACATCGATGGCGACCGGCGCATCCATCTGCATCGGCTCCGGCACGGCTGAGCTGAGACGCTCGTCGAGATCGACCATCACAAGACCTTGGCAAATGCCGGCTCGACGCGCTTGAAGAAGAGCGTCGTCAGGCACAGGAGGACGAGTGACCCGAGCAGGACGAACGCGAGCGCCGTCCAGTCAGGGAGCTGTCCATCGTAGATGACCGCCCGATAGGCGGTGAACAACGTCGCCCACGGGTTCAGCGTGAGCAGCCGCTGGATGATCGGGTAGGACTCGGTGGCCGAGATCAGCTGGTCGAGCGAGAACAGCGCCGGCGAGAGGTAGAACCACAGGCGCAGCACGTGACGGGAAAGGTTGCCCACGTCGCGATAGAACACGTTCACTGCGGCGAGGAGGACCGTCAGCGCGAGGTTGAACACGAGCTGAACGACCGCCACGACAGGGATCAGCAGCAGCGTAACCTCGATGCGATCGCGGAAGAACACCAGCATCAGCGCGAACAGCGGGATGAGCCCGAACGCGAAGTTGACGATGCCGGCCATCACCGCCGCGACCGGCAGGACCAGCTTGGGGAACTTGATCTGGCGCACGAGCCGCTCGGCGCCCGAGACCGATGTGATGCCGTCCTGGATGGATGTCTGGAACCACTTCCAGGGCAGGATCGCGGCGAGGATGAACAGTGGATAATCCGGTCCACCGCGCTGGAAGATTACCGAGATGAGGACGACGTAGACGGCCATCTGCAGGAGCGGGTCGAGCACCCACCACAGGTTGCCGAGAAGCGTGTCGGCGCCCTTCTTGTGCAGGTCGGCCTGCACCAGGTAAGCGATCAGCCGGCGTCGACCGAAGACCTCGACGACGGCCTCGCGGAGCATCCCGACGGGCCCTCGACGGTCGGCCGTGCTTCGAAAGTGGTTGGGGACTTCCGCGCTCAGGTCCATCGGCAGCGGAGGGTAACACGGGTGCTCTGGCCGGCCGACGAACGCGCTCAGGGACGACCCGGAGGTCGACGTGCGGTACGCTCCGCCCGCTCATGGACCGCCCACCGACGACGCCGAGCTCAGTGAAGCGGCCCCCGCGTCGCATCGCGATACTGACCCACTCCTACTACGAAGAGGATCCCCGTGTTCGCCGCGAGGCAGAGGCGCTCGCCGCCGCCGGTGACCGGATCGAGGTCTTCGCGCTTCGTCGCCCTGCGGATCCCGAACGCGAGACCATCGACGGCGTCGAGGTCCGCCGGCTCGGCGTCCAACGGCACCAGGGAGCCTCGCTCGCTGTATACCTGCGCGAGTACCTGTCGTTCTTCGTCCGGTCGGGCGTCGCGTTGACCCGCGCCCACGCGCGGCGACGGTTCGGGCTCGTGCAGGTCCACACGTTGCCCGACTTCCTCGTGTTCGCGACGCTCCCGCTGCGGCTCACCGGTGTCCCGGTCATCCTCGACATGCACGAAGCGATGCCCGAGTTCTTCGCGAGCCGTTTCCGGGGCCGGACCGGATGGCTGGGCCGGTTTCTCGTGGCCGCGCAGGAACGCGCTGCGGTGCGCTTCGCGTCAGCGGTAGTCGCCGTCAACGATGCGCTCGGGGACCGGCTGACACGGATGGGCGTGCCTTCGTCGAAGGTGACCATCATCCGCAACGTCCCATCCCTTGCACGGTTCGAACCACGAGAGCACCCGGATCGTCCGTTCATGATCGATGGCACTTTGCGCCTGGTCTATGCGGGTGCCTTGAGCCCGATATACGAGCTCGATGTCGTCCTGGATGCGATGGCCGCCCTCGCGATGCGTCGGCCGACGCTCGACGTCACCCTCGATCTTTACGGCCGTGACTTCGACGAGGTGCCCCTTCGCGATCAAGCCATCCGTCTGGGGATCGCGGACCGGGTGCGCTTCCACGGGCGGATCCCGATCGAGGCGGTGCCCGCCGCCATCGCCGCGGGCGACGTCGGTCTGGCGCCCACACGTCGAACGCCGTTCACGGATTACTCGCTTTCGACGAAGATCTTCGAATACGCGGCCATGGGTCGACCGGTCATCGCGACGAACCTGCCGATGGTCACGCGCACGTTCGACGAAGATGTCCTGACGTATGTGCCCGGTGATCCCGAAGACCTTGCCCGGGACATGTTGTGCCTTGTCGACGAGCCTGAAGAGCGTGCCGCCCGCGTCCGCCGGGCCCGCCATCGATTGCACGACCTGTCATGGGAGACCGAGTCGGCACGTCTCTTCGCCCTTGTGGACGCACTCGGAACGGGGGACTGAACCGAGCGTCGGCCTGGCTCGTCAGACCCTGGCGGAAAGCCAGCGTCGGACACGTCCCGCGATACGGCGGACCAGAGGGCGCCGCGGCGGGGTTCGGGTTGCCGCCGGCGCCGGTTTGGGCGTCGGTTCCGGGATCACGCCGTCCCGCTCCAGCACTCGTTCTCGATAGCGATCGATGATCATTCGGCGGAGTTCGGCATCGCGAGGATCCTGGCTCATCCGATCGCTGATGTTCTTATCGTGGCGCCGGTGCAAGTAGGTCGGCTCGGCGAGACGGTCGAAGCGGCAGTCCCGCAGCATGAATTCGAACCAGACCGGCAGCTCCATGACGGCCGCCAGTTCGGGATCCCAGGACACCTCGCGCGCCAGGTCCGTTCGAAGCATGCTGTGGGTGTTGATCGAGATGCGTCCGACCAGGAGATCGCCCATCGTGGCGACCAGCGGGACCGTCGTCCGTGTCGGAACGAGGTCGGCGTCCGTGCGGACGTACGCACTCGAGCAGACGTCGACACCCCCTTCCATCGCCTCGACATGCAGGGGCACCCATCGCGGCAGCATGACGTCGTCATCGTCGAAGAAGGCGAAGTAGCGAGAATCGATCGCCTCGAGCCCCAGCACCCGAGCAGCGGATGGGTCGTTCCGTCCGTCGTGCACCGGATTGCGCAGGTAGTCCGCTCCGACAGCCTGAGCCACGTCCCGCGTCGCATCGCCCGGGGAGGCGTCGTCAACGACGAGGATCCGCGTCTCGATACCGCGCAAACGTGCGAACGCTGCGCTGGTCTGGATCGACCTCAGGCTGATGGCCAGCCAGTCCGCGCGGTCGTGCGTGGCGACGATGACCGTGACATCCGCACTCACGGGTGCGACCCAGCCAGACGGCGTACGTAGAGCTGGTCGCCGCTCACCGACCCGACCGTGTCCTTCATGATCGCGAATCCACGTGCCGTCATGAACGCCTCGACATCGGCCTTCATCGGCTGATCGCGGTAGAGCGGGATAGCCTCGACCTCGGTCCAGATCGCCCGCACGGTCTCGAGGATCCGACCCGCGCCGGCGAGGACGGCGAGCTCGGCGCCTTGGACGTCAAGGTGGATGAAATCGATCGCCTCGATGCCGAGCCGCTCGCACAGTTCGTCGACTCTCGTAGTCGTGACGGTGATCTCTCGGTCGAAAGTGATCCACGGAAAGATCTCCCGATGGCGCTCGGGCGCGAGGAGAGAACTCGATTTGTTCCCGTAGTCCCAATCTGGCGCAGGGGGCCGGTCGTCGGGCTGTCCTGACGAGACGTGGAAGGTCGCGTTGCCGGAACGATCCGAAGCTGCGACATCAAGGACCGTGATCCCGCCGTCGGGCGTGTACCGAGCGACGTTCGCGCGCAGGATCTCAAGGTTGGCAGGCAACGGCTCGAGGGCGAAGACTCGCGCCTTCGGGAACAGTCGCGCGTAGCGGATCGCGTCCTCGCCCTCACAGCTCCCGATGTCGAAGATCACCAGGGGCTCGTCCTCGGCGAATATCGACCGGAGCTCAGCTTCGATCGGCGAGGGCGACGCGATATACGAGTCCCGGGACGGATGGAGGACGGACGCCGGAGGCTTGGTCGGCGTAGTCATCGGCCGGCGATCGATGCGGCGCCAGCGGAGGAGCGGGGAGGGCAGAAGACGACGCCACGCCATCATCGCGCCTTGATATCGGGCTGGCTCGGCGATTGGAGCCCGGCGGTTCGAAAGACGTCAGTGAAGCGTCGTTGCCACGTGTGGTCTCGGAGCGCGCGAGCGTGGCCGGCCGCACGGATCCGCTCCCGCTCCTCATCGTGGGCGAGGTAGTACGCGCATTTCTCGACGAGATCGGCCGGGTCCGTGTAAGTCACGATCTCCCGCCCGATCCGGAAGAAACTCTCGAGTTCCTCCATCTGCTCGACGAGATAGAACGCCCCGCTCATCGGCGCCTCGAAGTCGCGCAGTCGGACCTGAAGTATCCGCTCCGCATCCTTCGGCATGTTCCCAACGGCGGAGAAGCCGAGGCTGATCCGCGCCCGGCTGTACATCTCGACCATCTCGTTATCCGACAGAGGCGGCCCGCAGACTTCGGGAGGAAGCGCGACATCATCGCCACGCGGTCGCTGCTGCGTCGCCGGCCTCACCGCTGCGGATCCCCGGCGAGCTGCGGGCGGAAGGAGCCGGAACTGACGCCCGACCTTGCGTGCCAGGCGTCGCCAACCGTCCGTCGTCAAGAGCTGGAGCGCCCGCGCCCGCCAACCCACGCCTTTGCGGCGCTCGGCGCCCTCAGCGGGCGCCTTGACCGGCACCTGCTGCACGGCGCGCTGCCAGCCGGGTCCGAACGCCCGCACGGAAATACCGGCGTCAACAAGGCGACGGATGTATGCGGGGCGTTCTCCGTATCGAGCCCCGACGAACACGACATCGAGGTCGCGCGCGACCGGCATCGGGTGGTAGACGAGCGGGTTCGCCGCCTCCTGGCAGTAGATCGGGTTTGCGCCGACCCGGCGGTAGTCGTCCAGCCTGAATGCTTCCGGGACGAGCGACCAGTCGTATGCGGGTGCGATCTCCTCCACGAGGTCGAACTGGTAGGAGCCGTTGCAGTACCAGTTCATCGTGCGTATCCCCATCTCGCCGATCTGACGGATCGTCGAGGGTTGGGCGCACACGGAGTAGAAATAGCTGAAGAAGAGATCGATGGGTCCCTGCTGGTGCGCTGCGGTGGTCTGCTCGAGCAACGCGGCTTCCGCGAGGGGGCGATTCGCCTCGACGAATGCGCGATGGTCGGGCCGCTCCATGTCGGCATGGCGAAGCAGGGGATTGAGGTCATAGTCGAACTCGACGACCTCGTGTCCGAGATCGACCAAAGCCAGATACAGGTTGTTGCGCCAGACCTGCGAACCGGGCAGCGCCTGGTTGGGGCGTTCGCCCGACGCGTAGAAGATCTTCATCGCGCGCGGGTGGCTTCGTATCGCTCGATCGTTCTCCGCAGGCCCTCCTCGAACCCGACTTGCGCGACGAAGCCGAATCGATCTCGAGCGCGACTGGTGTCAAGTGCCCGCCGCGGCTGACCGTCTGGCTTCGTGGCATCCCAGCGGACCTCGCCCTTGAAGCCAGTCAGACGAACGATCAGATCAACCAGCTCTCGGATCGTGATCTCGCGGCCGACGCCGAGATTGACGGGCTCCTCGCCGTCGTAGCGCTCGGCGGCGAGCACGATCCCGTCCGCGGCGTCATCGACATACAGGAACTCGCGCGACGCGGACCCCGTGCCCCAGACCTCGATGAAGCCGTCGCCCCGATCTCGAGCGTCCAGGCACTTCTTGATCAATGCCGGGATCACGTGCGAGCTGGCGGGATCGAAGTTGTCGCCCGGCCCGTACAGGTTGACGGGGATGAGGTGGATGACGTCGAAGCCGTACTGGGCGCGATACGCCTGACCCTGCACCAGCAGCATCTTCTTGGCGAGGCCGTAGGGTGCGTTCGTCTCTTCGGGATATCCGTTCCATAGGTCCTCTTCGCGGAACGGCACGGGCGTGAACTTGGGGTATGAACAGACCGTCCCGATCTGGACGAACTTCTCAACGCCGGCAACGCGAGCCCGTTCCATCAATTCGATCCCCATGACCGCGTTCTCGTAGAAGAACCGGCCAGGGTTCTCACGGTTCGCGCCGATACCCCCGACGACGGCCGCGAGGTGGACGATCAGCTGGGGGTTACCGTCCACCAGTAGGCGATCGATCCCATCGCCGGTTCGAAGGTCGTACTCACCCGACCGAGGCACGAACACACGATCTGCGCCCGCTGCGGCGAGTCGGCGGACGACGGCCTGCCCCAGAAACCCGCCACCGCCGGTCACGACGACTCGACGATCCACCCAGTAGTCGCTCATACCGAGCCACTCCGGACCTCGACCAACGGCATATCGATGCCTGCCTGGCGCAGGTCGGCCTCGAGCATGATCCGGACCAGGTCCTCGAAGCCGGTCGTTGCGCGCCAGCCGAGTCGATCGACAGCCTTGCGGGCATCGCCGCACAGCTCATCGACCTCGGTCGGCCGGAAGTAGCGCTCGTCGATACGGACGTACGCTTCCCAGTCGAGGTCGACCAGGCCGAAGGCGACCTCGCACAGCTCGCGGACGGTATGCATCTCGCCGGTCGCGATGACGAAGTCGTCGGGCTCGGGCTGCTGGAGCATCAGCCACATCGCCTCGATGTACTCAGGCGCGTACCCCCAGTCTCGCTTGGCGTCGAGATTACCGAGGTACAGATGATCCGCGGTTCCAGCAAGGATGGCCGCGATGCCGCGTGTGATCTTGCGCGTCACGAACGTGCCACCACGACGGGGCGACTCGTGGTTGAACAGGATGCCGTTGCTCGCGTGGAGGCTGTACGCCTCTCGATAATCGACGACGAGGAAATGAGCAAAGACCTTGGCGATCGCATAGGGGGATCGCGGGTTGAACGGGGTCCGTTCGGTCTGCGGGCTCTCCATGACCTTGCCGTACATCTCAGAGCTGCCCGCCTGATAGAAACGGATCGGCCAGTCTGCGGTCCGCACGGCCTCGAGGAGGCGCAGCGTCCCCATACCCACGGACTCCGCCGTGAACTCCGGCATCTCGAAGCTCACCTTGACGTGGCTCTGCGCACCCAGGTTGTACACCTCGTCCGGTTTGATGCGATGGAGGTGGCCGATGAGGGATGACGAATCCGTCAAGTCCGAGTAATGCAGGAAGAGGCGCGTTTCCGCCTCGTGCGGATCGACGTAGAGGTGGTCGATCCGCTGCGTGTTGAACCCGCTCGAGCGGCGGATGAGCCCGTGGACCTCGTAACCCTTCTCGAGGAGGAATTCTGCGAGATAGGATCCGTCCTGACCGGTGATGCCTGTGATCAGGGCTCGCTTCAACGTGGCACCAGGCTCATGGCGCGGGCGGGCGGTCCATCTGCCGTAGTATGCGGGCGGTCGCGGCGACGCGTCCTGACGGACACCCGGCGGCCGGCGTGGGAAGGGACGGTGAATTGCCCGAGGGCGGATCGCGCGCGTTCCTTCGACGACTCCCTTTCGCCCGACGGGCTGCGAGCCTGGTTCGTCGGTCCGGCGGTTGGCTCAAGCGTCGATCCGCTGCCGCGACACGTCCGATCCGGGCGTTCCGAGCGAGGGTGATGGAACGGCGCCGAGCTTCGCAGGAATTGGCTGCCTGGTATCGGGATGGGCGGCCGGCGCCCCCGCCTCCGGCTGCCAAACAGCGGATCGTCGCGGATCATGCCAAGCGGTTCCGATGCCAGTGCCTCGTCGAGACCGGTACGTATCGGGGGGACATGGTCGAGGCACAGAAGCGGCGCTTCCGACAGATCTTCACGATCGAACTGGACGCCCGTTTGTACGAACGGGCGGTGGCTCGCTTTCGCGCCGATCGCCACGTCGTTGTCCTCCAAGGCGACAGCGGTCGCCTGCTTCCGGAAGTCATCTCGCGCCTGGAGGGCCCGACGTTGTTCTGGCTAGACGGTCATTACTCCGGCGGCCTGACCGCCCGGGGCGAATCGGACACGCCGGTCGTCCAGGAGCTTGCGGCGATCCTCGCCGATCCCAGCTCCAGGCATGTCGTCCTCATCGATGACGCGCGATGCTTCGGGTCAGGCGATTACCCGTCTGTGGACGAGATCCGGCGACGAGTACAGCTGGCACGGCCCGGATGGAACGTCCAGGTGGAGGACGACATCATCCGGATCCATGCCCAAGCGCCAGCGTCGACGGGCCCGTAGGTCGGATGCCGAGCCAGCGACACTACGAACCGCAGGAGTATTGGACGCGCCTCCACCGTGAGGGCACCCTCCGATCGGTTGGACAGTCCGGACTACCGGTCGAGCTGAACCTTTGGCTGTACAGGGCCCTCGAGCGGAATCTCAGGGCATTCCTGCGGCGGCATGGCCTTCTCGATCCGGTACCCCGGCGCGTGTTCGAGGTCGGGGCCGGTACGGGCTACTGGACCCAGCTCTGGCTTGGCCTCGGTGTCGCGCTGGTGGACGGGTGCGATCTCGCGCCGGAGGCCGTCGCTCGCCTCCGTGAGCGTTTTCCTGGCGACTACTACCTCGGCGATATCGCGGAGGAGGGAGTCATCCCGGCGGACGCCCCGTACGACCTGGTCACGGTTTTCAACGTGCTGCTTCACATCATGGACGAAGACCGCTTCACGGCCGCGGCGCGTCACGTGGCGGCCGCCGTCGGTCCGGGTGGTCACCTGCTTCTCGTCGAACCTGCGTTGTTTCTCGAGACGTCAGTCCGTCCGATCAAGCCCGGTGCCAGCTCGATGGCTCGGCTCCTCACTCGCTACCGGGACGTGTTCGAGGCGTCCGGACTGGAGTTCGTCACCGCGGCGGCAAGCACGACGGTGGCGAACAACCCGATCGAGCATGGGCTCCCGAGCATCGGCCCCTTCATATGGTCGTGGCGTACAGCCGTCAGGAATGCGAAGCGTGGCCCCCGGCGAGCGAATGTCGTGGGCCGCCTGCTCTGGTTGGCGGATGGTGCGCTCATGCGCACAGGCGTAGCGCCATCGGGAAAACTCATCCTATTCCGAAGGCCGACCCAGACCGCAGAACCCGCCAGGCAAGCGGCAAGCTCCTGATCCGAGGACCCTTGGTGCTCGCCGCGCGACGGCGGCCAAGGAGCACCCGATCCCGATCGACCGAGCAAGAGCGGACAGTACGGTACGATACCGGCCGCCCATGACGTTCCCGGCCCTTATCGGCCGTGCCATCCTTGCCATCAGGATCCACACGAGAATGACGTTCCGTGCCAGGCCGGTCGTGAAGCGCTTCCAGCGACCATCGTGGGACAGCCGCGACCGCCGCAACTTCTACCTCAACCTGGGCTTCGGCCTCGCGGTCCTCGCCGCGCTCGTCATCCTCGGCGCAGCCGTCGTGCTGAGCTACTACAACGAACACCTGGCCCCGGTCGGCAGCGTTAACGGTCAGGCGATCACGAGGGACGACCTGCGGGACCGCGCCAACGTCGAGTCCTGGCGGCTCGAGATCGCACAGCGGCGCCTCAACACCCAGGCCGCTGCGGGCCGTCTGACCCAGGCCCAGGCCGAGGTCCAGTCGCAGGTCATCCAGCAACAGCGCCAGCAGCTCCTGCCGTTCTCGCTCGAGCGCATCATCGACAACCGGATCCAGGCGCCGCTCGCGACCGAGGAGGGCGTCACCGTCGCCGACACCGACATCGACGCACGGCTCGTCGAGGAGGCCACGACCCCCGAGGCGCGCCACTCCTGGCAGATCGAGGTCAAGCCCGTCACCGACAGCGGCGCCAGCGCGCCGACCGCCGAACAGGTCGCGGCAGCCCGAACGACGATCGAGAAGGCTCTCGCCGACATCAAGGGCGGCAAGAGCTGGGACGACATCGCCAAGGTCGTCTCGACCGATTCCGCGACCGCCCCGCAGGCGGGCGATCTCGGCTGGCTGACAAAGGACGACCAACAGACCGACGAGGCGTTTCTGACAGCCCTGTTCGGTGCGACCGTGAACACGCCGACCGACGTCATCGAGGGCGAGGACGGGATCTTCCGCATCGGCCGGGTGACCGAGATCGAGGCGGAGGCAGTCGATGCCGCGTACACCGATACGCTCGTCAACGACGGCATCGACCTCGCGAAGTACCGCGAGGTCGTGCGTGGCGACGTCATCCGGACGAAGCTTGAGGACAAGCTCGTGGCCGATGCCTCGAAGCCTGCCCCACAGCGCGAGACCGCCGAGATCTACCTGAGCCAGGAGACGGCCAACCTGCCCGCCGACGCGGTCAAGGTTCGCCACATCCTGTTCTCGCCGAAAGACGATCCGAGCGCGGCGCAGGCCGGCGAGATCCCGGCGGACGACCCGTCGTGGGGCCAGGCCAAGCTCGACGCCGACGCGGCTTACGCCCGGCTCAAGGACGACGTCGACGGGTTCGACGCGCTGGCCCGCTCGGTGAGCGACGAGGAGAGCGCCCTCGGGCCCGATGGCACCGGCGGTGTCCTCGATGCGTACATCAGCGCCGACAGCGGCTTCGTCGAGTCGTTCACGAAGCCCATCCTCGACGCCAAGCCCACCGACGGCCAGCTCCTGCCGCCGATCAAGACCGAATTCGGGTACCACATCGTGCAGGTGATCAGCCACGCTCCGGACCTGGCCGAGATCAAGCAGCGGATCGATCGTGGCGCAGATTTCGCGGCGATCGCACGCGAGGTCTCGGAGGGCGCCGAGGCGGACCGCGGTGGGGAGCTCGGCTGGGTTGCCAAACACCAGCTCGACGAGCGGCTGACGACCGCGATCTTCGCGGCGCAGCTCGGCAAGACCTCGGACACCGTCACGGTCGAGGAAGACGGCCAGTACCTGTACAAGGTCGTTGCCGAAGAGGTGCGCACGCCGGAGGGGCGCCAGCTCGAGGAGATCCGGTCGCGGGTGTTCGGCGACTGGTATCAACCCAAGAAGGACGCCGTGACCATCGTGCGCGACGAGACGATCACCGAGGGCGCGGGCTAGCGGCCCGGACGTGCTGGACGCCCTCGTCACCGAGGCGCGACTCCGGTTCGGCCTCGATCCGGCCGCCGGCCTGCAGATCGTCGCGGCCGAGCGCCTCATCGCCACGCCGCTTGAGGCATCGCGACCTGCCCTCGTGGTGCCGCTCGCCATGCTCCGACCCGCTGGCCCTGCGGCCGCGAGCGACGCCGCCACCCCGACGCCGCTGCCAGGCCGGCACGGCCCGCGCGGCCGCCAGGCACGTGACGTGCTGATCCGCGCCTACCCGCTCGATCACCCCGTCGGGCGGTTCGGGACAGCCGACGCGACGACGATCGGTGACCTCTCGGAGACGGACCTGGCGGCGCCCTTCTACCTGGCGCCCCTGGCCGCCGAGGCAGCGGTCTTCGGACCGTGGGCGATGCCCGCCATCAGCGACCGCCTCCGTGCGCCCGACGGCTGCCCGTGGGATCGGGAGCAGACCCATCAGACCCTGCGCAGCCACCTTCTCGAGGAGGCGTACGAGGTGTACGACGCGCTCGAGGCGGGTGCCACGCCCGAGCTCGCGGGCGAGCTCGGCGACCTGTGGCTCCAGATCGTGCTCCATTCGCAGCTCGCCGCGGAGGCCAGCGTGTTCGACCTGGCCGACGTCCAGGCGGCCATCGCCACCAAGATCGTCCGGCGCCATCCGCACGTGTTCGGGGATGCCGAGGCCCGCACCGCCACGGACGTCAACCGGCAATGGGAGCGGATCAAGGCCGCGGAGCGCGAGGACGAGGCCGACGGCTCGACCGCGAAGGGCGCGCTCGACGGGATCTCGGCGTCGCTGCCGGCGCTTGCGGCAAGCCAGGAGATGCAGGAGCGAGCGGCCAACATCGGCTACGACTGGCCATCGATCGAGGGCGTGCTCGACAAGGTCGTCGAAGAGACCAACGAGTTGCGCGAAGCGGCCGAGGACGGCGCCGACCCGGCAGCTTGGGCGGAGGAGTTCGGCGACCTTCTGTTCGTGCTCGTCAACGTGGCGCGCAAGCGGGGGATCGAGGCCGAAGCCGCCGTCCGTGCCGCGAATGCCAAGTTCGCCCGCCGGTTCGGCCGGGTGGAATCGATGGCGGCAGCCCGCGGGGTCGCCCTGCGCGACCTGGATTTCGCGGCTCTCGACGATCTGTGGGATGCCGCCAAGGCGGAGGAGAGGAAGACGACATGACGATCGGCAATCCACCCACGACCCGTGCCGACGGCCGCGCCCCCCGCGACCTGCGTCCGATCAGCTTCCAGCTCGGCGTCCAGAAATGGGCCGAAGGGTCGTGCCTCGTGCGGTTCGGCGACACGCAGGTCCTGTGCGCGGCCACGATCGCCGATCGCGTCCCGCCGCACCTCCGCGGCAAGGGCACCGGCTGGGTGACCGCCGAATACTCGATGCTGCCGCGCGCCACCGCGGAGCGGACTGACCGCGAATCGGCCAGAGGGCGGATCGGCGGGCGGACGCACGAGATCCAGCGGCTCATCGGCCGGTCGCTGCGCGGCGTCGTCGACCTGTCGCGGCTCGGCGAGCGGACGGTGACCGTCGACTGCGACGTGCTCCAGGCCGACGGAGGGACGCGGACGGCGTCGATCACCGGCGGGTACGTCGCGCTCGGGGCCGCGCTCATCACGTACGGCATGGAGAGGCTGCTGACCTCCAAGGTCGCGGCGGTGTCGGTCGGGATCGTCGAGGGCGCCACGTATCTCGACCTCGACTACAGCGAGGATTCGCGTGCCGAGGTCGACATGAACGTCGTCGGCACGGACGGGGGGACGTACGTCGAGCTGCAAGGCACGGCCGAGGGGCAGCCGTTCGACAGGTCGGCGATGACGTCGATGCTCGACCTCGCCGACGAGGGACTGGCCCGGTTGTTCGCCGCCCAGACCGAGGTGCTCGCCACGGTCAAGCGGTGACGATGGGCCGCCTGCTCATCGCGACACGGAGCGAGCACAAGCTGCGCGAACTGCGCGAGCTGCTCGACCTCCCGCGGGCGGAGCTCGTGTCCCTCGACCAGCTGGGCGTGGCCGGCGACCCGGTCGAGGACGGCGACACGTTCGAGGCGAATGCGGCCATCAAGGCACGGTTCGGGCTGGACGCGACCGGGCTGCCGACGCTCGCCGACGACTCGGGGCTCGAGGTCGACGCGCTCGACGGTGGGCCGGGCGTGCGGACGCGTCGGTACGCCGGCGAGGAAGCGACTGACGCGCAGAACAACGCCAAGCTGCTCGCCTCCCTCCATGGCCTCCCGCCGGATCGCCGCGGGGCTGGCTATGTCTGTGTGCTCGCCCTGGCCATGCCCGGCGAGCCGATGGACTTCGCACGTGGGACCTGCCGCGGTCGGATCGCGGCAGAGCCGCGGGGGACCGCCGGTTTCGGCTACGACCCGATCTTCGAACCGGAGGGCGAGCCGCCCGGTGGTCGCACGTTCGGCCTGTGGACACCGGCGGAGAAGAACCGCATCTCACACCGTGCGCGTGCCGCTCGCCAGATGGCGCGGCGGCTGACGGCGGTCGGGTTCTGATGCGCATCTGCGTCTTCTGTGGCGCGAGCCCCGGCAAGGAGCCGCGCTACCGTGCCGCGGCCCACGAGGTCGGGGAGGGCCTCGCGCGGCGAGGCATCGGCCTGATCTACGGCGGCGGTCGGGTCGGGCTGATGGGGGCCGTCGCCGAGGCCGCGCTTGCGGCCGGCGGCGAGGTGATCGGCGTGATCCCCCAGGGCCTCGTCGATCGAGAGCTGGCGCACCCGGGGCTCACGGAGCTGCATGTCGTGGACACGCTGCACGAGCGCAAGGCCATCATGGCCGACCTCGCCGACGCGTTCATCGCGCTGCCCGGCGGCCTGGGCACGCTCGAGGAGCTGGCGGAGGTCGTGTCGTGGGCGCAGCTCGAGCTGCACGCCAAGCCGATCGGGCTGCTCGAGGTCGGCGACTACTGGACGCTGCTTCTGGCGTGGCTCGACATGGCGGTCGCCGAGGGCTTCGTGGCGCCCGCCCATCGGCGGCTCGTGACCCGCGGCGACTCACTCGAGGCGCTCCTGGCGGCCTTCGCCGCGTGGCAGCCACCGCCGGGTCGCTGGGAGGCAGGTCCCTAGGGCGCAAACCCGGGTGGGTGCCGGCGGGCGTCGGCGCGCTACCGGGAGTGGCGCAATCGCGATGAACCTCCGTGGATCGTCGCCCAGGGTGCACCCTGGGCGGCGCACCCCGCTCATTCGTCTCAGGCGTGCCAATGGCAGTGGCGGGCATGGCCGCAAGCGGTGCCGGGCCGCGCCGGCGAACCGGGCGGGCCCTAGGGCGAGGGTTTCGGCGTCGGCCACGGCTCCGGTGCACCACCCGGCTGCGGGAAAAGCCTGGCGGCCACCTCGCGGATGGCCGGCACGTCCGGCATCAGCGACGAGCCGTAGCGGGTGTCCACTGAGCGCACGAGCGGATGGCTGATCACGGCCCGGGTGATCCCGCCCGAGCCCATCTCGTCGATCGCGGCAGCGAGCTGGGGCAGCCGTTCGATCGGCAGGTCGGTCCGGATCGAGTCGCCGACCGCGCCGAGCAACCCCGGGAGCTCCCAGAACACGCTGCCGCCATCGGTGGCGGCGTTCTTCAACGCCAGGATGATCTGCTGCTGGCGGCCGGCCCGGGTGAAGTCGCTATCACCGGCGGATTTTCGGCTGCGCGCATAGGCGAGGGCGTCGACGCCGTCGAGGTGGTGCTTGCCCGCCGTGATCGACCAGCCGCGTTCGTCGGCGCCGAAGCCGTCGTAGCCCGGGTCGTCGATCGCCTTCGCGACCGTGATGTCGACGCCGCTGACCGCATCGACCATGTGGATGAAGCCCTCGAACTCCATCGTCGCGTGGTAGTGGATCGGGATCCCGAGCAGCTCGCCGATCGCGTCCTGGAGTGTCCGGAGGCCACCCTTCGGGAAGTCCGCCGGGTGACGGTCGGCGTAGGACATCAGCGAGTTGAGCTTCGGCCCGAAGTCGTCGCCGCCACCGAGTGGCACGTTCACGAGGTCACGCGGCAACGACACCATCGAGGCCGTCTTGCCGACTGGATCGAACGACACGACCATCATCGTGTCGGTCAGGATCGTCGTGCGGCCCGGTGCGGCGTCGACGCCGAGGACCAGGACATTCAGGCGCTCGTTCGGGCCAGGCCCGGGAGGGTTAGGCCCACCGTCGGCGGCGGGGGTCGGGGCCTGGAAGATCCGCGCGAATGCGTCACCGAACGCCGTCCCGTAGCGGTACACGGCGAGGTGCGGCAGCACGACGAGCAGTGCGATCACCAGGCCGCCGACGATCCCGAGCCGGCCCGTGGGCCCGTGGCGACGCGTGTCGAGGAACGCCTGCCCGACCGCGAGCAGCCGCCACAGCAGGATCAGGAGGTTGAGCGTCAACAACGCGCCGAGCACCGCCGGCGCGACCGCCCACGCCGCGATCCGAGTCGGCGTCTGGGTCGCCCAGACCAGCCCGACCACGATCGCGACCAGGAGCGAGGGGATCAGGAAGAAGGCTGTGAGCCTGCGCCGTCGATTGAACGACTGACCGAGACCGGGAACGATGGCGGACAGACCGGCGGCGAAGAGCCGGCGGCGGTCGATGGGTCCGGATGCCGGTGCGGTCCGGATCCGACGAGCGTGCACGACGGGCGAGGTCCCCCTGTGACGGCCGAGGTCCGTCCGAGTCTACCTGAGGCCGCCTCGGACGCGACATGGAGACGCCGGGCGGTCGATCAGCCTGCCAGTGACCACCCGGCGTCTGGGTCTACGACGCGCCGGGACGTCCGGACGTTACGCCGGGGCGCTTGGTTCGCGCTCGTATGATGGCCCGGCGTATGCGCATCGCAGTGACCGGCGGCAGCGGCAAGCTCGGCCGAGCAGTGGTCGATGAGCTGCTGACGCACGACCACGACGTCATCAACCTGGATCGCGTCCCGTCGTCGGACGGTCGAGCCGCATTCACGCGAGTCGACTTCACCGATTTCGGGCAGACGGCCGGCGCGTTGACAGCGGTCGATGATCGCCATGACGGACTCGACGCGGTCGTGCATCTGGCGGCGATCCCGGGTCCCGGCATGGTCCCGAACGCGACGATCCTCGCGAACAACGTGATCTCGACGTACAACGTCTTCCAGGCCGCCCGGATGACTGGGATCCGGAACGTCGTGTGGGCCTCGAGCGAGACAGTGCTCGGCCTGCCGTTCGACGTCCCGCCACCGTATGTCCCGGTCGACGAGGAGGTCCCGCTGCGGCCCGCGACGGCCTACTCCCTCGGCAAGACGCTCGACGAGGAGATGGCGCGCCAGTTCTGTCGGTGGGATCCCGAGGCGAAGATGATGGCGCTGCGGTTCTCGAACGTGATGGAGCTGACCGACTACGCAGGGTTCGAGGACTTCCAGGCCGACGCCACCGTCCGGAAGTGGAACCTGTGGTCATACATCGACGCGCGGGACGGCGCCCAGGCCGTCCGACGTGCGCTCGAGCACGACGCGACCGGCTTCGACGTCTTCATCATCGCGAGCCCGGACACCGTGATGCGGCGGCCCAACGCCGAACTGCTCGGGGAAGTCTTCCCGGGCGTGCCCCTGAAACGCCCCGTCGAGCCGAACGAGACGTTGCTCTCGATCGACAAGGCGCGGCGGGTCCTCGGCTATGCGCCGCGCTACACCTGGCGGGACGCGGACAGGGCCTGAGCCCGCGTGCCGCTAGGCTGC
Organism: Candidatus Limnocylindrales bacterium; assembly: GCA_035717785.1. Classification (GTDB taxonomy): domain Bacteria; phylum Chloroflexota; class Limnocylindria; order Limnocylindrales; family CSP1-4; genus SPCO01. Next base: position 9,774 of record DASTIG010000236.1, on the reverse strand, counting down.
GACCGCCGGGACTTCGACGATCGGGGTGTGGGTGTGGACGGGCGCCGTCACGGCGGCGAACAGCCGCCCAAGGCGACTGTCGCGTGGTTCTGTCAGTGTCGCGCAGTCGAGCCAGACGATCCCGTCGCGCCAGATGGCGGTCGTGTGGTTGCCGCAGGCGCACATCGGGTGTGCATCACTGGCTCGTTCGATCAGGTCGACGATCATTCGGTCATCGTTCATGGATAAGTGCTCCGGATAGAATGGATACGGTACGTTCCGTATCCTACAGGTTGGCACGAATCTGTGCACGAAGCGCCGTATCGGAACGGGCATCGGCCGCGCCGTCACGTTTGCCTTGATACGGTCCGTTCCGTATCATTACGACATGGCACTCACCACCGTCACCCGAAGGGGCAGACCGCGAAGCGACGAAGTCCACCGCAGGATCCTCGATGCGACCCGCGAGCTCCTGAGCGAAGACGGGTTCTCCGACCTCCGCCTCGAGCACGTCGCGGCGCGGGCGGGCGTGGGCAAGGCGACCATCTATCGTCGTTGGGGCTCCAAGGAGGCCCTGGCGCAGGAGCTGCTCGCCGAGCTCGCGGGTCCCCACATCGCGGTGGCGGAGACGGGCGACACGCGCGAGGAGCTCCTGGCGGCGGTCGTCAACCCGATGCGCGCCGTCACGGAGACGCCGTTCGGCCCGGTGATTCGGGCATTGCTGTCGCAGATCGCCGTCAACCGGACGCTCGGCGACCCGTTCCGGGCGACGGTCGTGCAGGCCCGCCGCGACGAGATCGCGCGCGTGATCGCACGCGGGGTCGCACGCGGCGACCTTCGACAGGACGCGAACGTGGACGTCGCCACCGAGCTCTTGGTCGGCCCGGTTTACTTCCGGTTGATGTTCGGCGGCGACCTTGACGATGCGTTCGCGGAGCGCATCGTCGATGCCGTGCTCCGCGGGTACGGCGATACATCTCAGACAAGACGCGGTGCCAGCGCTCGCGCTGCGCACAAGGAGACTTCACCAGCATGAAACAGCGAGACACCCTCGCCCAAGACACCCTCGCCCTCATCGCGCACGACGGCCGCAAGGCCGATCTGATCGCATGGGCGACCTACAACCGCGAGCGGCTCTCCGGTTTCGACCTCGTCGCCACCGCCACGACCGGGACGCTTCTCCGCGACAAGGTCGGGCTCAAGGTCGAGTCGGTCCTGTCGGGACCGATGGGCGGCGACGCGCAGATCGCGGCGATGGTCGCGGAGGGCCGGATCCGGGCGGTCTTCTTCTTCGTCGATCCGCTCAGCGCGCATCCGCACGACCCCGACATCCAGACAGTCATGCGAGTGTGCAACGTCCACTCCGTGCCGATCGCGACCAACGTCACCGGCGCGGACCTGTTCCTGGCCTCTCCGCTGCTCCACACCACGAAGGTGGCGCTGGCGGGCTAGACGGCCAGCTCAGCCGACTCGTTCGGTGAGGTGGACGGAGACGATGTCGCCTTCCCGCTTGTCGATCAGCCGGCGCAGGTCGGCCTTGATCGGCAGCTTGTGGCTGCCGTCGCCGAGCGCCATGAAGGAACTGCGGAAGGGATGCCCGTCGACGGTTCCTGCCACCTTGACGAGCCCGCGGGTCCCGAAGAACGCGGCGGTCCAGTCGGTCACGACGTAGGTCCAGCCGCCCGCCGCGGGACTCTTCTGCAACGGTGCGGTGAACGTCGTGTCGAGCGACGTCATGACATCTCCTCCACGATGTAGAAGCGGTTCCCGTCGGGGTCGTCGAACGTGTACATCGGTGGCACGCCGTCAAAGCGCAGCATCTCGCCGACGTTCACGCCGCGCTCCAGCATCGCGGCGTGCTCGGCTTCCGCGTCCGGCACCGTGAACCGGATCCCGGTGTCGCCGCCGACGTCCGTCGCGTCCTCTGTGGCCTGGAGCGCGATCGACGTCGAGGCACCTCGCGGGGCGACCTCGACCCAGCGCATCGTGGGGCTGATCGGGGCATCGAGCCGTTTCTCGAAGCCGAGGGTCGTGACGTAGAACTCGATGGCGGCGTCCTGGTCGGCGACGGTGACGCCGATCGTGCGGACATCCTCGATGGTGGTCGGTGGCATGGTGGGTCTCCTTTGCGGTCAGCGCTCGCCGTACATGAGCGAGCCCGGGGTGGTGAGCGTCTCGCCGGTCTCGAGCCACGTCTTCAGCCCGGACAGGATCATCGGCCAGCCTCCGTAGAGCTCCTCGGGTGCGGTATCGCTGAGCAGGTCGTGAGTCACGATCAGCCGGCACGAGTCGCCGACAGGCTCGATCTCCCAGGTCACACGTGACGTGGCTTCGCGCTCGGCGTCCTCGCCCCACCTGGCGTTCATCGTCTGCACCAGCCGGCGCGGCGGTTCGACGACGAGGTTCTCGCCCTCGACGAGCGGGCCGTCGGCGCCAGGGTGGTTCAGCGCGTACGGCGATCCCGGTGCCCAATCGGACTCGATCCTGGCGCCGAAGTGGTACTTGGATCGGATCGTCGGGTCGGTGATTGCTTCCCATAACCGTTCGGGGGTCGTGCGGATGTAGATCTCGAAGACCTTCTCCATGTGCATCTCCAGCTCGGTTTTCAGGCCGGTCAGGCCGGCCGCCCACAGTTCGGTGTACTTGCTGACCCAGCGGTCGTGGAGGAGGCGGATCGGCACCGGGTTGAGGTAGTGCAACTTCTCCCGCCCCCGTCGCTTGCTCACAACGAGACCGGCGTCCTCGAGCAAACCCAGGTGCTTCGCCACCGCGACCCTGGTCATGTCGTGTCGCGCGGTCAGTGCCGCAAGGGTCTGGCCGTCCCGCTCGAACAGCTCGTCGAGCAGGGCTCGACGGGTCGGATCGGCGAGGGCCCGGAAGACCGTCTCCATACGGAGAGAATAGGAAACCAAATGGTTTCCTGTCAAGCTGGATGCGGACGCAGCCTGCCGACGATCAAACCGTCCGCTGGGCGCAGGTCCCTAGCGCCCGCTGCCAAGCAGCGGCTCGCTCGATTAGGCTGCACACCATGGGGAACGTCATCCACCTGTGCGAGGGATGCGGAGACCGGCTGCAGCCGTCCGACGAGGTTCGGGCCATCTATCGAGAGCTCGCCGACGTCATCGGGGGCGAAGAGGTCGTCAAGCCGCGCTGGGCGTACACGCATCTCGGACACGAACCGCAGGGACGGGCGTATCGGATCATCGGCCGTGGGGTGCTCTCCGACCTGGAGCGGCAACGCCAGAGCAAGGACCCGTGAACCAAGCGGAGGCCGCGACAGCCTAGGGTCTGACCTTCGAAGGGTCGGCGCCCTACGAAATCAGCCTGGCGGTCACGTTGCCGTCGCTGTTGTTTGTGTTCGGTCAGCTGCCTGCCCCGACTTCATCCGGACTGCTCGGAAACCCACCGTCGCGGTACACGTACCAAGTAAGACCCGGCTCGCCGCTTAGCTCGCGGCGGTGCACGCGGACCGCCGGGTAAAGCCGCCTGAGTTCCTCCTCAAGCGCGCCGGTCGAGGCGATCGATCTCGAAACAAGGACGCCATGGACCACGCGCTGGAAGACCGGATCGGATGACGGGATGCAGATGGCGCGCACGCGATTGAGCACGTTGCAAGTGACCCCAGGCAGGTTTTAGCCCAAAAGCGCCCCATCGGAGGTACAAGCTACGCCGCGACGGTGGGAGCCGGCGCTGTCAGCGATCGGCCATCGATTGCAGGCCGCTTGCAGTCATCGACCTGATGGCGGTCGGACTTGAGTCGAGCGCCTGGTAGCGAGGCGGCGACAGAGGGGACCGGATCGTCGGCACCTCGCCGCAGAGGTCATGGAGACGCCCCGGCCGGAGCCGGGGCGTCTGCTCTGGGTCGCCGCTACCGGCACTTGGTCGTGACGGTCGTCCTACTGCTGCGGATCGATCCCTCCGCGTCCAACGTCGCCCCGTCGAAGGTGATCGTCCCGGTGGCCGACTGCCGCTGGCCGCTCTCCGCGAACGTGAAGGTGCATGTCCCGTCGCGTTCCGTGAATCGACCACGGAAGGTCGACGTCTGGCCCGTCCCTTCGAGCTCGGCGGACGCTGTGATCATGCTGCAGCGGTGCGCGTCACAGACCTCGAATTGGGTCGGCGCCAGGCTCGCGGAGGACAGGTCGCCAGCCACGGTGATATCCGGTGTCTCGCTGCATCCGGAGACACCCGTGCCACGCCCGTTGCGGATGTTGAACGTGAACTGATCGACGCAGGCGAAGGTGAAGGTCTCACCTGACGCTGTCGTCTGCTGATCGGCGAAGACGAACGTGTCGGTGCATGTCTGCTGATCGCACTGGGAACTGAAGGCATCGAAACCTATGGACTCGAAGTTTTCACGCGGCGAGGCCGCTGCGACGCCCGGCGCAAAGGCGAGCAGGGCGAACACGACCACAAAGACTGCCAAGACGCGCTGCATCGACCTATCCCTCCAACCGTGACGGGTCGGGTTCGCCATTGGCTCGACGTGGTCCGGGCGACCGAGGGATGGATCACGCGTCGATGCCCCCCATCTCGAGGAGTATGCGCGAATAGGCAAGAGGTATTTGCGGACACCTGCGGACAAGTCCCTGACGACTTCGCGAGACCACGCTATCCTCCGTCGGCCGTGCGACTGCTCATCGTCGAGGACGAGCTCGACCTCGCCACTGCTCTTGCCACCGGGTTGCGCCGCGAAGGCTATGCGACGGACACCGCCGCGACCGCCGCCGAGGCCCGCGAGCGTCTCCAGGACACGCCATACGACGTGGTGTGCCTGGACCTCGGCCTGCCCGATGGCGACGGCCGCGACGTCTGCCGTGAGCTGCGCGCCGGTGAGCTGGTGCTGCCGGACTCCGCGCCACCGCGCGTCCTGATGCTGACTGCCCGCGACGGCCTGGACGATCGCGTGGGGGGACTGGACGACGGTGCCGACGACTATCTGGTCAAGCCGTTCAGCTTCGTGGAGCTCGCGGCACGGGTTCGCGCCCTCGCCCGCCGCCCGACGATCAACGCCGGGGCCGCGATTCGGCTGGGGAGCCTCGAGCTCGACGCCGCCCGTCACGAGGCCCACCGTGGGAGTCGACGTCTCGACCTGACGCCCAAGGAGTTCGCGCTCCTACGCTACTTGATGCTCCACCCGAGCGAGGTCCTGACACCGGAGCGCCTGCTCGAGCACGTCTGGGACGATCGCGCCGACCCGTTCACGAACACGGTCCGTGTCACGATCAGCAACCTCCGTCGCAAGCTCGCCGAGGCGGGCTCCGGGCAGCCCATCGAGACGGTCGTGGGGGTGGGATATCGCCTCGTGGAGGGCGTCGAATGAGTCGGTCGCCCCTCCGACGCCTCGCCGCGCCGGTTCGATCGGTCCGCTTCCGACTCGCGATGCTGGTGACCACGGCCCTGATCGTGACGGCGGGCGTGCTCGTTCTCGGTGTCAACCTGGCGCTGGATACGGTGGCCGCCACGGTCCCAGCGGAGCAGCCGACGACCCTCGAGGAGGAGCTGCTGCGGGTCCTCGGCATGAGCCTCGCCGAGCTCGAGGGGACCGGCGACGCCGGGGCGACCGATGCCCTACTGACCGTGGAACAGGCCGTCCGTGAGCAGACGCTGCAGCTGGTTCGGAATCTCTCGCTCGCGGCGCTCCTCGTGCTGGTGCCCGTCGGCCTCGCCATCGGTTGGGTCGTCGCGGGTCGGGTCGTGCGGCCCGTGAGCACGATCGCCAGCGTCGCACGGGAGATCGAGGCGACCGATCTCTCGCGTCGGATCCGCCTCGGCGGTCCACCCGACGAGGTGCGCGATCTCGCGGACACATTCGACGCGATGCTCGACCGGCTCGATCGGGGTGTGCAGACCCAACGCCGCTTCGTCGAGGACGCCTCGCACGAGTTGCGGAACCCGCTGGCGGTCATCCGGACGACGCTCGATGTCGCGCTCTCGGATCCAGGGGACGCCGAGGGCCTGCGCCGGGCAGCCGAGGTGGCTCTTCGGACCGCCGACCGGATGTCGACGACCGTCGACGAGCTCCTGGCGTTCGCCCGGACGAGTGTCCAGCCCGAGCGACGGGTCCCCGTCGACCTGTCCGAGGTCGTGGCCGAGGTCGCCCAGGAGTACGACGCCGTGGCCCTGACGCGTGGCGTCCGGCTGTCCAGGCTCGCTCCGTCCGGCCTGGTCGTCGACGGGGACCGGTCCGCGCTGAAGCGGGCCCAGGCGAACCTCGTCTCGAACGCGCTCCGCGAGGCTCCCTCTGGCTCGGTCGTCCATTGCCGCGCGGGACGTGCCGGTGGCTTGCTGTGGTTCGGGGTCCGTCCAGGCATTCGTCTTCCGCCGCGCCTGGCGAGACGGCGCACCGACGGCGGAAGGCGACGGGGAAGGCCTGGGGCTGGCCCTCGTCCGCCAGATCGCCGAGGCACACGGCGGCGCAGTCAGCGTGGCCTCGGTGCCGGGGCACGGCGCAAGCTTCGTCGTTTGGCTGCCGGACCGACGGGCCGGCGCCGAGGCCGTCCCGGTGACCGAGCTTCGAGCGATGGCCGACCCGCTGTGGACGGTGGACGCGGCCTCCTGACCGACCCTTTAGGTCGTCGTTACATCGTCCGAACGCCCACGTTATCCCCCATTTCCTAGCCTCCGGATCAGTGGCCGGACCCGCAGCGGTCCGACCTGCATGCCACCGCACTCGATCCGGAGGCCCGCTAACGTGGACGATCCCTTCGCCGGCGACCAGCGTCAGCACAAGAGCTGGCGCGACCTGCCACCGACTCCACCCCTCGTCTGGCCCACCACCGCACCCGCATTCGCGACGGCCGCGGTCGGCGCTTCTGCATCGCCGATGCCGACGACCGAGACCTCGACGCGGCCCCGACGCCGGCTCGTCGTCGGCGCCGCCCTCCTGGTCGGGGCCATCGCCGTGGTCGGCACCGGAGTGCTCGCCACAGGCAACCACCTGGGAGCGCTGCTGGCGCCGCTCGCCGCGGCCGGTGGCCCGGGTGGGCCGGACGAGGGGGCGGTGGCGGCGATCCCGCCGAGCGAGGAGCCACTCGCGGACACGGCCGCGCGGCTCTTGCCCTCGGTCGTGCAGATCGAGGCCGGCGCTGGGGTCGGCTCGGGGTTCGTGGCGTCCGATGGGGGCCTCATCCTCACCGCATCGCACGTCGTCGGTCGATCGGACAGGGTCACGCTCCGACTCCACGACGGAACGAGCATCTCCGGCGTCGTGGTCGCGGTCGACAAGACCATCGACACCGCCGTCATCCGGGCGGAGGAGGGCGCTGCGTCCGGGCTGAAGCCGTTCGCCCTCGGCGCCCTCGCCGACGTGCAGGTCGGCGAGATGACGATCGCAGTCGGGAGCCCGTTCGGCCTGAGCCAGACGGTGACCACCGGCATCGTGAGCGCGCTCGGCCGCACGGTCCCCACCCCGATGGGCGAGCTGCACGACCTGATCCAGACGGATGCCGCGATCAACTCGGGCAATTCCGGTGGCCCGCTGGCCGACCGCGAAGGTCGGGCGATCGGCATCAATACCGCCATCGCGAGCGCCTCGGGCGGCAGCGACGGCATCGGCTTCGCCGTACCCGTCGATCAGGCCGCCCGGATCCTGGAGAAGGTCAAGGACGGCACATGGAAGGCCGAGGACAACGACCCCGCCGACGGCATGGACCCGCTCGGTGGGCTGTTCGACCAGTTCCTCGGTCCCGACGGGCTGGGCGGCCTCCGCGACCTGTTCGGACTCGGGCCCGACGGATCGCAGGCACCAGACGGCCCCTCGGGCGGTTCGGACATGGCCGACCGGATGCTCCGCCAGCTGCTCGACACACTCCTGCGCGACCTCCAGCGGGAGCTCGCCCCCGGGGACCCGGCTCCACAGCCGGCACCTGATCCGGCGCCTGGTCCGGACGCGACACCCGCTCCGAACGGTGCGGATGACCCGGCCGCCGCTGCCATCGACCGCCTGATGCAGCAGTTCCTGGACGAGCTGATGCGGGGGCTGAGCCCGAACGGGATGTCGGATCCATCCGCCCCAGACGCGGGCACCGACGGCCAGGGAGCATGACCGTGATCGACCTCGCCACCACCCGCCTCGCCCACGTCCGCCACGAGCTGGGCCAGGTCATCGTCGGCCAGGATCGGGTCGTCGATCGGCTCCTCGTCGCCGTGCTGGCGGAGGGGCACGTCCTGCTCGAAGGCGCGCCGGGCCTGGGAAAGACGCTGCTGCTCTCCACCCTGGCGCGGATCCTCGGCGGCTCGTTCAATCGCATCCAGTTCACACCGGACCTGATCCCGTCCGACATCGTCGGGACCCGGATCTTCCGACCGTCGTCGGAGGCGTTCGACGTCGAGCCCGGGCCGATCATCGCCAACGTGGTCCTGGTCGACGAGATCAACCGGGCGCCCGCGCGCGTCCAGTCGGCACTCCTGGAGGCGATGGCGGAGCGGCAGGTCACGGTCGGCGGTCGCACCTTCGCGATGCCGAAGCCGTTCCTGGTCGTTGCTACCCAGAACCCCGTCGAGTCGGAGGGCGTCTACCCGCTCGCCGAGGCGCAGCGCGACCGGTTCCTGATGAGGATCCCGGTCGACTACCCGACCCCGGATGAGGAGCGGGCGATCGTCGCCCGGATGGCCGACGAGCCACCGCAGGCCGCCCGCCTGCTCGATCCCGGCGACGTCGTCGACCTTCAGCTCGCGGCCCGGCGAGTGGCGGTCGACGACGCTGCGGCCGACTATGCGATCCGTCTCGTGCTCGCGACCCGCGACCCTGCGGCGCACGGGCTGCAGAGCCTGGTCGGGCTCCTCGAGTACGGCGCGAGCCCGCGAGCATCGCTGGGGCTGGTCCGGAGCGCCCGGGCCATGGCCCTCCTGCGCGGCCGCATGCGTGCCGTGGCGCAGGACGTCTACGACGTTGCGTACGACATCCTGAACGCGCGCCTCGCGCTGTCCTACCGGGCCTTGGCCGAGGGGTTCACGATCGACGATGTCCTCGTCGAGCTGCTCACGACCGTCCCGGCTCCGGGTACGACCGCGTGGCCGCTACCGAAAAAGGTGGCACGCCCGATACCGGCGCCGGCCGTCGTCCCGGAAACGACCGCCGTCAGCTCGCCTTGGGGCGCACCCCAATGGACGCCTCCGATCGTTCTGCCGGGCGATCCGCCAGCAGCGAGGTGACCACCCCAACGCGTGCGGGCATTGACCTGCCGGCTCGGCTCCGCCGCATCGAGCTCGCGGTCGGCCGCAAGGTGGTCGGCCGCCGAGACGGTCGGCACGCCTCGCTCGTGCTCGGCCACGGCGTCGAGCCAGGAGAGGCGCGACCCTACGAGCCGGGCGACGACGTCCGTCGGATGGACTGGTCGATCCTTGCCCGGACCGGCGAACCGCACGTCCGGGATGCGATCCAGGAGCGCGACCTCGACGTGGTTGTCCTCATCGACCGCTCCGGCAGCCTCGACTTCGGGACGGCCGGCTGGCGGAAGGCCGATCTGGCCGTCAACGTCTCATCGGCCGTGTCGGGGCTCGCGGTCCAAGGCGGCGACCGGATCGGGGCGGTCGTGGCGACCGCCGGCGGGCCACGCATCGTGCCGATCCGCGGAGGTCGCCGGCATCTGACGGGACTCGTCGGCAGCGTTGCACGATCACCTCTCGGGGGACAGGTCGATCTTGGTCGCGCCATCGACGTTCTCGGGCGCGTCCTGCGACGGGGTGGACTCGCGGTGGTGATCTCAGACTTCATCGCGGCGCCCGAGACCTGGAGCCCGGCCCTTGCGCGGCTTGGACGCGGGAGCGAGACCATCGCCGTCGAGGTCATCG
>DASTIG010000235.1:0-4326 GCA_035717785.1 Candidatus Limnocylindrales bacterium | reverse complement strand
GTTCGGCCTGGGGCGGCACCGGTCGGTCGACGACACGCCGTACGGCGGAGGCGCCGGGATGGTGATGCGTGTAGAGCCCGTCGTGGCGGCCATCGAATCCGTGCAGCGGCCGGAGTCGTTGGTCATCCTGCTCGACCCGGGCGGGGAGGTATTCAGCCAGGCCCGAGCGATGGATTTCGCCCAGCGCGATCACATCGTGCTGGTCTGCCCGCGCTACGAAGGCGTCGACGAGCGGATCCGCGCCTTCGTCGACCTCGAGCTGTCGATCGGCGACTACGTCGTGACGGGCGGTGAGCTGCCGGCACTGGTGGTCATCGATGCGGTCATCCGGCTGCTGCCCGGCGCCATCGACGACGCGTCGACCGCGGAGGAGTCGTTTAGCGCAGGGCTCCTGGAGTACCCGCAGTACACGCGGCCACCGTCGTTCCGCGGCATGGACGTGCCACCGATCCTGACGTCCGGCGACCACGGCGCGGTGGCTGCCTGGCGCCAGGAGCGCGCTGTCGAGCGGACCCGCGTGCGCCGGCCCGATCTGCTGCGCGAGGAGCGCTGAGCGATAGCCGGCCGGCGGCGTCGGCGATGCTCGCCGTCCTGGTCCTGGCCGCGACGGTCGACTGAACGAAGTCCGATCTGCGGAGCTGGCCGGTCGGGCCCCTCGTGGTCGTGCGGTGCCCGTATCTTCGATCGAGACGATGCTGAGCGAGGGTCCGGTGCGTGTCGTGCACAGAACGCAGCCGGAACGACCCTCGACTGTTCGATGGGTCACGCCATGCACAAACGAAGCCCGGGTGGATCGCTCGTTCTCCGATACGGTCACCACGTGCACCATGGTCACCGGGCCGTCGCGTTACGAGTGACAACGAGCGGCTGGCACGGGCTATGGGTCCTTCCAACCGCCTGGCGTCACGTCCACGGAGACGCATGACGACGGGAACGACCGCGGGTCGGATCCCTCCGTCACTTGTCGCCTCTGAGGAAACGGGGACCGCGATGCCGAAGTCGAGCGGGGTGCGTGCTATACTCCGCCGTCGGTCGCCCACCACGCGGCCCTTCCCATCGCCCGACCCGCAGTTTCGGCTGCCAACGATCAAGGAACCGCCGCGTGAACGTGCTCGACGAGATCGTCCAGGACCAGCTCCGCACCGACCTCCCGGAGCTCGCCACGGGAGACACCGTGAAGGTCTCCGCCAAGGTCGTCGAGGGCAACCGCGAGCGCATCCAGGTCTTCGAGGGCATCGTGATGCGTCTCCGCGGTGGCGGCATCACCCGCTCGATCACGGTTCGGCGCATCGCGTCCGGGGTCGGCGTCGAGCGGACCTTCAAGATCCATAGCCCGCGCATCGACAAGATCGAGGTCCTCCGCCACGGCGAGGTCCGCCGCGCGCAGCTGTACTTCCTGCGCAAGCGCGTCGGCAAGGCCGCGACCCTTCGCGAGCGCCGCAGCTAGCCTCGACCAGCGCGCGGCGACCCATCCGACCCCGCCCGCCCGGCGGGGTCGTTCGATTCGGGTAGGCTTGTCACCCGAATGGCCGTCATCGTCCCGACCCTCCGCCACGAACGCCGTCTCTGGAACCAGGGTCTGACCCGCGTCGTCGGCGTGGATGAGGTCGGGGTCGCCCCGACGTGTGGCGCGGTCGTCGCCGCCGCCGTGATCATGAAGCCGGGTTGCCATCGGATCCCCGGCGTCCGCGACTCGAAGACCCTGTCGATGGCCCAGCGGGAGCGACTCGCGCCGATCATCCGCAAGCGCGCGGTCGCGATCGGAGTCGGAGCGGCCTCAGTGCGCGAGATCGACCAGCTGAATATCTATCACGCGACGCACCTCGCGATGCGCCGGGCGATCGGGCGGATCGGCGGCCATGAGCACGTGATCGTCGACGGCAACCGGATCGTCGGATTCGAGGCACAGGTCGGTCCGTACTCGAACGTCGTGGACGGCGACGCCAAGGTCTACTCGATCGCGTGTGCGTCGATCGTGGCCAAGGTCGTGCGCGACCGGATGATGATCAAACTCGCGGCCCGCTACCCGGGTTATGGCTGGGAGCACAACCAGGGCTATGCGACGCGCGACCATCGGGACGCGATCCGGGCGCTCGGCCTCACCCCATTCCACCGTCGGTCATTCCTGGCGCTGCAGCGCACGCTGGCAGGCGACCAGCTCGACTTCGACCTGCTCGGCGATCCGGCGGCGTCGTCATCGATCCATGAGCTGCTGGAGCAGGAGCTCGTGCCGGTCATGGTCGACGATGCGGCGCTCGATGCCGGCGACCTGGTCGCGCTCGAGTCGTCGCCCGCCTGACGGCGGCCTTTGCAAAGGCGACCTGCGCCAAGGGCCTGCGCAAGGCGCCCCACGCGAGTCATCGATGCCGGATAAGCGCGAGTGAAGCGGGCGATGTGCGACCGGTGAGCGGTCCTCGTCATCATCCGACGCATGGAAGGCTCGACCGGCTCGCCGCTCCGGACCGCTGCCCAGCAGGCAGGTGACACCGCCGAATCGCTGGTCCTGGTCCGCCTTCTGGCGTCTGGCTGGACCGTCCTGGCCCGGAACGTCCATGTCGGCCGTCACGAGCTCGATCTCGTGGCGGTCGACCCGGGTCCGCCGGCAACGCTTGTGGTCGTCGAGGTCCGCTGGCGCGCGTCGCGGGGCTTCGGGCTGCCGGAGGAGACCGTCGACCACCGCAAACGGACGCATGTCCGGATGGCGACGTATGGCCTGCTCGATCGAGGCGTGCTTCCCGACGGCGTCAACCTGCCGCGGCTGCCGGTCCGCTTCGACCTGGTCGTGGTCGAGCCCGGTGTCGGGGGAGGGGAGCCGCGCGTCCGGCACCACCGCGCGGCGTTCTGACAGCAGGCGGAGCGCCGCCCGAACCACACATTCCGACGACCATGAACGACGCGGATGGTGGCGACCTTAAGGCGTCTTCAGTCTGACCCAACATGCTCAACGCGGATGAGGCCTGACAGATCGCATGGTCGGAGGCGGAAAACGGGCTCTATCGCAGGCCAGGCGGCCGATCGGGCGCTTGAACAGGACTTTACGTCGTCCTCAGACGCGTCATTCATCATCGGGCGACCGCGCGCCTCTGATCGAGTGACCGCGCGCCTCTGATCGAGCGACCGCGCCCCGCTGGGCCTAATCGCGCGTGGAGAACTGGGGACGCCTGCCGCTAGCCACTCGGGGCCGGGCCGAACAGGACCCCTGTGCTACACTCCGCGCCGGTCCGGAGCCGGATCCGGCCACCAACCGCGATCGCCCGCCGTCGCCGTACCCGCGGCGCCGAGCGGAGCCCACACGCGGACCGTTCCCACCGGGCGGTGCCGGCCGTCGAATGCGACCGGTCCCCGGGGATCAGCGAGGGTCCGCGGAGGAATCAACCGACAGGAGGTCGCCCCATCATGCCGTCCGTTTCCATGCGGCAACTACTCGAAGCCGGGGTCCATTTCGGCCACCAGACGCGTCGCTGGAACCCCAAGATGCGCCCGTTCATCTTCGCGGAGCGCAACGGGATCCACATCATCGATCTCGCGCAGACCGTGCAGCGGCTCGACGTCGCGCTCGAGGCCGTCCGCGAGACCGTCGCCCGCGGCGAGCAGGTGCTGTTCGTCGGCACCAAGAAGCAGGCCCAGGAGCCCATCTCTGCGGAAGCGACGCGAGCCAACCAGCCGTTCGTCAACAAGCGCTGGCTTGGTGGCATGCTGACGAACTTCACGACCATCAAGAAGCGCATCAGCCTGCTCGAGCAGCTCGAGGCGCGTCAGGGTGCCGGCGACTTCGAGCGCATGACGAAGAAGGAAGCCGCCAAACTGACCGAGGAGATGATCAAGCTCCAGGCGACGGTCGGTGGCATGCGCAAGATGAAGCGCCTGCCCGGTGCGATCTTCATCATCGACCCACACCGCGAGCGCATCGCCGTGACCGAAGCCAACAAGCTCGAGATCCCCGTCGTGGGGACCGGCGACACGAACGTCGACCCCGACGAGCTCGATTTCATCATCCCCGCGAACGACGACGCGATCCGAGCGATCCGGCTGCTCTGCACGCTCGTGGCGGAGGCCGCGATCGAGGGCGCCCAGGAGCGCTCGAACCGCGCGGCCAGCGAGCCGGAGGTGTTCGAGCCGGCGGCCGCGGCCGAGGGCGAGGACGAGGCCCCAGGCGCGAGTGACGAACTCGTCGCTGCGCTCGCCGGCGGTGCCGCGCTCACGTTTGAGCCCGACGCCGACGACGACGATCTGCTGCCGGGCGACCGCGTCGCGCGCGCGGAAGCGGCCGTGGCCGAGGCCGCGGAGGCGACCCCCGAGGAGATCGCCGCCGAGCTCGCCCGCGAA
>DASTIG010000234.1:0-18778 GCA_035717785.1 Candidatus Limnocylindrales bacterium | reverse complement strand
CGTCACGCCTCTCCGTCAGAGCGACCGCACAAGCGTCGCCACACGGAGGGCCGCAGGAATGGCAACCCAGAGCATCGTCAACACCGCTCCCAGCGCGACATCGGCGAGTCGACCACGGACCGCGGTCGTGCTGGCGGGCGTCGCCCTCGCCCTTGTCGTGGCGACCGCCGTACTCCTGGCAGCGACCTCGGCGCCGGTAACCACGCCTAGCGCGGCACCGGGCGGGGTCGGCTCCCTGCGCGATTTCCGGCGCGAGGAGATCGGAGCCACGAGCGGTGCCCCGAGCCCGGTCGATTCCCTGCGCGATTTCCGCCGCGAGGAGATCGGAGCCGTCGGCGGCAGGAGCGCGATGGACGCAGTGCGAGAGCAGCGCCGCGGCGAGATCGGCGCCGACGAACCGTAGCTCCGGCTGGCTGACCAGCCCGCCACCAACCACCTCGGCGCCGCCGATAGCCGTCACGCAGGGACGGCGCCGACGGCGCCGCACTACCATCGACCACGATAGTCCGGCGATAGTCCGGCGATCCGGCGATGCGCCGAAGCCGCGAGTGACATGACCGATCAGATGGCGATCGAGCCGGCCGATGGTGCTTCGCAACCGCTGTTGGGCCGGGAGCGCGAGATGCGATCCCTCCGCGAGGGGCTTGCGGAGGCGGGTCGCGGTCGCGGCTCGCTGTTCCTGATCACCGGTGAGGCAGGAATCGGCAAGACCCGCCTCGCCGACGCCTTCAGCGGCACCGCGAGGCGAGCCGGCGCGAGCGTCGTGTGGGGCCGTGGCTGGGAGGAGGGAGGCGCGCCCGCGTACTGGCCGTGGCCTCAGATCATCCACGGGATCGATCGAGAGGTCGGGCCGACGGTCGTTGAACGCCTGTCGGTTCGCCAGCGCCGACATCTCGCGCGGATCGTCCCGGAGGTCGGTGATGCGGCTGGGCCGGATCCGGAAGCACCGGTCGATGCATCCGACGACGCTCGTTTCGAACTGTTCGCTGCGGTGATGGCGATGCTCCGGGAGGCCGCACGAGAGCGGCCGCTCGTCATCGTCCTCGATGATTTCCACGCCGCGGACGAGCCAAGCCTGCTCCTCCTCGGCTATGTCGCCGAGATGCTCGAAGAAGTACCGCTCGTCGTACTCAGCGTCTTCCGCGACGAGGATCTCGAACTCGGCGACGCTCGGACGCGCCTACTCGGACGACTCGCACGACTGCCGGTCACGCGTCCGATCCAGCCACGCGGTCTCGATGAACGGGATGTCGCGCTCCTCATCGAGAAGACCGAGGGCGCAACGGTGAACGTCGATGTAGCCGCAGCGATCCGGCGCGAAACGGACGGGAACCCGCTCTTCGTGGGCGAGGTCGCGCGGATGCTGGCGGAGGAACAGCGCCTCGACGACCCGGCTGGGGCTGAGTGGCGTGTGGGGCCTTCCGCCGGCGTTCGAGCCGTGATCGGCCGGCGACTGTCCCGATTGTCGGACGAAACTCGGTCGCTGCTTGCGCGCGCCTCGGTGCTGGGAAAGGAATTCTCACTCGAGGTCGTATCGAGACTCGAAGGGGAGGCTCCGGCCGCGTTGATCGAACGCTTCGATCCCGCCGTGGCCTCGCGGATCCTGGTCGGACCGCTCCCCGGCGCGACCTGGCGCTTCAGTCACGCGCTGGTTCGCGAGGTCCTGTATTCGAGCATCCCTGCCTCGGTCCGTGTCGACCTTCATCTGGCGGCCGGGGAGGCACTCGAGGCGATCCACACGAAGGATCGCGACCGCTACTTCGCGGAACTCGCGTTCCATTTCGTTCGCGCTGCGCCGCTTGGCAGCGCGCACCGCGCGATCGAGTACGCGAGCGGTGCGGCGGAACAAGCGAGCGCCGTCCTCGCCCATGAGGAATCGGCCCGCCTATACAGGATGGCGCTCGCCGTCCGGTCGACAGCCGATGTGAAGCCCGAAGTCCGCGTCAACCTGCTCCTCGGGCTCGGTCGGGCCGAGAGCCTGAGCGGGAGGGTCGATGAGGCAAAGGAGGCGTACCGCGAGGCGGCGGACTTGGGCAGCGTTTACGGGCTGACGGGAGCGCTAGCGCAGGCGGCCATCGGTTACGGCGGCAGGTTTGTGTGGTTCCGGGCCGGTGACGACGTTCGGTTGGTGCCGTTACTCGTCGAAGCCTTGCGCAGGCTCCCGGTGACCGACAGCCCGGACCGCGTGCGGCTGCTGGCTCGCCTTGCTGGGGCGTTGCGTGACGAAACGTCGCCGGAGCGCCGACTGGCCGTGAGCGCGGAGGCCCTGGCCATGGCTCGCCGGATCGGCGATCGGCGCTCCCTCGGGTATGCGCTCGTCGGGCGGTACACAGCGATCATGGGCCCCGATCATCGCGAGGAGATGGCGTCCATCGGTCGCGAGCTTGTCGATCTCGAGGCATCCAGTGACGACATCCAGACCCGTGTCGCGGGGAGCTTTTGGATCGACGCATTAGCGTTCTTCGAGGGCGGACGCGACCGTACGTCCTTGCGCGAGCTGGCCGAGTCGATCGACCGCCTCGTCGATGAGCTCCGCGATGCCAACCTCCGCTGGACGCGCGGTGTGATGTGGACCATCCTCGCGCTCCTCGAAGGACGGCTCGCCGACGCCGAGGCCTTGATCGAGCAAACAGCCAAGGCCGGCTACCTGGTGACGCCGTGGGACGCGGGTTTCACGCACGTCGTGGCGACCGTTGCCCTCCGCCGCGAACAGGACCGGCTGGCGGAGGTGGTCGACTTGCTCCACGAGGCGATCCCTCGCTACCGCTCCTACCCGCTCCTTGGATGCGTACTCGTGTATGTCCAGGCCGCGACCGGCCAGACGTTCGAAGCGCGTCGATCCCTCCACGAGTGGGTCGAGACCGACTTTCGGGAGCTGTCGCGCGATCTTGGCTGGGCATACGGCATGGTGCACCTGGCCGAGGCGGCCGTCATCCTCCGCGACGAGGCGATGGCGGACGCGTTGGCCTCGAAGCTCGGTCCGTTCGCATCCCTCCACACGTCGGCATCGGGCGAGGTCACCGCGGGGCCGGTCAGCCTCGCGTTGGGACGGGTGGCTGCCTTCCGGGGTCGGATCGACGATGCGCTGTCATATCTCGACGCAGCGGAGGTGGCAGCCTCAGAGATCGGGGCCGACATGTACTTGACGCGCGCCCGCGTGGAGCGGGCCGGTGTGCTCCTGGAACGCGACGACACCGGCGACCGTGCGGCGGCCGCAACGATCCTTGTCGACTGCTTGGCTAGCTGTCGCGCCCTCGGGCTCGTCGCATTGGAGCGTCGCATCGGCGAGATCCGGGCGACGGCCGATGAGGAAGGTAGCCTTGTCGAAGGTGGCCCGACCGACCGCCTCGAGGGCACGTGGCGGCGTGACGGGGAGTACTGGTTGATCCGGTACCGGACCTCCGGGTTCCGCCTTCGAGACTCGAAGGGCGTTGGATATCTGGCGATGCTGCTATCCGCACCGGGGCACGAGATCCATGCCATGGAGCTCGTGCAGGGTGCGAGCGTCGATCCGACCACCGTCGCGCTCGCGGGTCGCGCCGCCGTGGAAGACGGGCTACGTCCCGACAGCGGAGTCGGTCAGGACGCCGTCCTCGATCGGCAGGCCATCGTCGCCTACCGCGCCCGTATCGAGGATCTGCAAGAGCAGGTGGACGAGGCCGAGGCGTTCGCCGATCCGGAGCGTCGCGCGCGAGCCCGAGCGGAGTTGGATTTCCTCGTCGCCGAGTTGTCGCGGGCGATGGGCCTCGGTGGTCGCGCCCGCCAGGGCATCTCGGCCGCGGAGCGAGCCCGCCAGAGCGTGACCAAGGCGATCCAGGGAACTCTTCGTCGCGTGCGGGAGCACGATCCCGAGCTCGCGGCGCATCTCGACCGCTCGGTCCGGACCGGCGCCTTCTGTGCCTACGACCCGGATCCGGCCCTCCGCGTCACATGGCGAGTGACGAGCCAACGGGTCTCCGCCTGAACACGCCGAACCGGGGTCGGAGCGGTCTCGCCCTATACTTCACGCTCCCATGAAGTTCCTTTCCCGTTTCGTCGACTCGAACGACCGCGAGCTCCGACGCATCCAGCCCTGGGTCGACGAGGCCAACGCACTCGAAGCCGAATTCGAGGGCATGTCGCCCGAGCAGATCCGTACCCAATTCGCCGAGATCCGCGACGAGGTCCGCGCGTCCGCCGAGCCCGAGGAGCCGTCCGATGACGAGCTCCACCACGAGGACCTCGAGCGCCGCCGCGAGCTGACCAAGGCCCGTCGCACGCGCGAGAACGAACGTCTCCAGAAGGCGCTCGACGACGTCCTGCCCGAAGTGTTCGCGATGACCCGCGAGGCCATGAAGCGCACGCTCGACATGCGCCATTTCGACGTCCAGTTGATCGGCGGCGCGGTGCTCCACCAGGGCCGCATCGCGGAGATGCGAACCGGCGAGGGGAAGACGCTGGTCGCACCGCTGGCCGCGATCCTCAACTCGCTGACCGGGCGAGGCGTCCACATCGTCACGGTCAACGACTACCTCGCCCGCCGCGACCCACAATGGATGGGCCCGATCTACGACTTCCTCGGCGTCAGCGTCGGGATGATCACGCACGACGCGTCGTACGTGTTCGAGCCCGGTTACCCGACGAGCGACGAGCGGCTGATCAACCTCCGCCCCGTCGAGCGCCGCGAGGCGTATGCGGCGGACGTGACGTACGGCACGAACAACGAGTTCGGGTTCGACTACCTGCGCGACAACATGGTCGTCGAACTGGGCCAGCGCGTGCAGCGCGAGCGCAGCTTCGCGATCGTCGACGAGGTTGACAACATCCTCATCGACGAGGCGCGGACCCCGCTGATCATCTCCGGTCAGGCCGAGGAGTCGGCCGACCTCTACTTCACGTTCGCCCGGCTCGTCCCGCGCCTCAAGGAACGCCCCGAGGGGGACGAGGAAGGCGGCGACTACTTCATCGACCTGAAGGACCGAGCCGTCAGCCCGACCGAAGAGGGCATCCACAAGATGGAGGGCTTCCTCGGCGTCGAGAACATGTACGACGCCGACCCGCGGCTTGCCCGCCACTTCGAGCAGGCGCTGCGCGCCCACGCGCTGTACAAGCGCGACCGCGACTACATCGTCAAGGACGGCGAGATCGTCATCGTCGACGAGTTCACCGGGCGCCAGATGCCGGGCCGCCGCTGGAGCGAGGGGCTTCATCAGGCGATCGAGGCGAAGGAGGGGCTGCGCGTCCAGCGCGAGAGCGTGACGCTCGCCACGATCACGTTCCAGAACTACTTCCGCCTCTACGACAAGCTGTCGGGCATGACCGGCACCGCGATGACGGAGGCCGAGGAGTTCCACAAGATCTATAAACTCGAGGTCGTCGCGATCCCGACCCACCGCGACATGGTCCGCGCCGACGAGGCGGACCTCGTGTTCCGCGATGAGAAGGCCAAGTTCAACGCGCTGATCGACGAGATCGTCGAGATGCAGGAGACCGGCCGTCCGGTGCTTGTCGGCACGATCAGTGTCGAGAAGTCCGAGATCCTCTCGGCGATGCTCAAACGCCGCGGCATCAAGCACGAGACGCTCAACGCCAAGTTCCACGAGAAGGAGTCGGGGATCGTGGCCCAGGCGGGTCGGACCGGCGCGGTGACGATCGCCACGAACATGGCCGGTCGCGGCACCGACATCCTGCTCGGCGGCAATCCGGCGGGCCTGGCGTCCGAGGCGCTCCATCGCAAGGGGCTGAACCCGGCCGAGGTCGACGCGGACACCTATCAGCAGGCGCTCGACGAGGCGAAGGCGCTCACTGAGGAAGAGCATGTCCGAGTCGTGGACGCGGGTGGCCTCCACATCATCGGCACCGAGCGCCACGACTCGCGGCGGATCGACAACCAGCTGCGCGGCCGCGCCGGCCGACAGGGCGACCCCGGTTCGTCGCGGTTCTATCTGTCGCTCGACGATGACCTGATGAAACGCTTCGCATCGGACCGCGTGACCGGCCTGATGGAGCGGCTCGGGCTCGAGGAGGACGTCGCGATCGAATCGCGCCTCGTCTCGAAGACCATCGAGAGCGCCCAGAGCCGCGTCGAGGGATTCAACTTCGACATCCGCAAGCGCGTCGTCGAGTTCGACGATGTCATCAACAAGCAACGCGAGACCATCTACGCGGAGCGCGACAAGGTCCTCAAGAACGAGGACCTGACCGAGACCGTGCGGGCGTTCCTCGACGAGGAGATCGATACGCTCGTCGAGGGCCACCTCGCCGGTGAGGACGCGGACGCCTGGGACGTCGACGGCCTGTCGGCCGCGTTGACGGCGATGGGTCTCGGCGGTCCTGAGACGTCCGTCGACACGCTGTGGGACCAGGGCGGCCGGGATGCCATCGCGGACTACGTGCGCGAGCTCGCCGACGACCGCCTGGACGCGCGCGAGGCGGAGGTCGGCGAAGAGGATTGGGCGCAGGTCGAGCGGATCGTGCTGCTGCGCACGATCGACTCCCTGTGGGTCGAGCACCTCACCGAAGTCGACGACATGCGCCGCGGCATCGGCCTGCGCGGGTATGCGCAGCAGGACCCGCTCAACGAGTTCCGGCGCGAGGCGTTCCGGATGTACGAGGAGCTGCGCGGGCTCATCCGCCATAGCGTGGCCTCGTCGATCTTCCGGGTCAGCGTCCAGAAGCAGCCCCCGCCCGACGTGGCCCTCGGCCAATCCCTGGCCCGGGGCGCCGCAGCGCTGACGAGTCCATCAGGCGGCAACGGTGCCGGTGCCCTGCAGCAGCCCGCGCTGGCGGGGGCCGCCGCCGGAGCCGCTACCTCCGGCGCCGCTCGTGCGCCCGGCTCGGCTGTCGTCCGGGGCTCGCTCCCGGCCGCGCCCGTGGCACGGAACGTCCGAGAGTCGGTCGGCGACGGGCCTGTGCCCGGCGGTGACGGCGGGGGCGGTGGCGCGGGTGGTGGCGCAGGAGTCCGCCAGGGCTACACGCCGACGGGCGCCCGCATCGGGCGCAACGATCCCTGCTGGTGCGGCTCCGGGGCCAAGTACAAGAAGTGCCACGGCCGCTGATCGGCTGAGGCAACGGTGCGCGCCCTCGCTCGACTGATCCTCGCGGGTCTCATTGCCGTGGTCGTGCTCATGGGTTACGCGGCGTACCGGATCTGGGACCAGGGCAACCGCGACGAGCGGCCGACCGCCGACGCGATCGTCGTGATGGGCGCCGCCCAGTACGACGGCCGCCCGTCACCGATCTTCAAGGCGCGGCTCGATCACGCGATCGAGCTCTTCCACGACGGCGTCGCGCCGTGGCTGATCGTCACCGGCGGCAAGGCGGAGGGCGACCGGACGACCGAGGCAGCCGCGGCCCGGGCGTACGCGATCCAGGGCGACGTCCCGGAGGGCTCGATCCTGTCCGAGGACCAGAGCCGGACGACCCTCCAGTCGATCCGCCAGGTCGCCGCGGTCATGGCGGACCGCGGACTCGAGACCGCGGTGTTCGTGTCCGACCCGAGTCACATGCTCCGCGTGCTGCGGATGGCATCCGACGAGGGGATCACGGCCTATGGGTCGCCCACGCGGACGAGCCCGCTCGAGCACGACGCCCTCCGGCGAGTCGACGCGATCGTCCATGAGCTCGGGGCCTTGGCGATCTACTTCGTGACCGGCGGATCGCCCTAGAGCGCCACTGAAGCTGGCGCTTTCGAAACTACCCCTTGGCGCTCGGGGGTTGGCCGCCTATACTGGGCCAACCGGCCGATTCCGGACCGCCCGTGTCCCCCGGCAGGTCTCCCAGCCCCCGCCGCCTGTGCCCAGCGTCGCAATTGGAGGGAGTCCATTGAAGCAGGCCGAGGATGCCGCGTTCGTCGATCTCATCGCGTGCGAGCGCGATTGCCGGACCTGCAGCTACGCGGCTGCTCTGGACTGTGACGGCAATTGTGGCGTCTGTCCGCACAACGGCTACTGCCCCTGCGTGAACCCCGTCGTCGCCAGAAGCAAGACGGCGCTGCGGCTCATCGAGCTGCGCCCGATCCTGCTCCAGGATCTCCAGGCCCGGAACTAGGTGGACGCGTCCGCCATTCGCGGTCTGGCCGAACGGATCCGGTCGACCTCGGGGCGTCTTTGACCTCGACGCCAAGCAGCAACGCGTCGCAGAACTGGATGCGCTGACGACGGAACCCGGGTTCTGGGACGACCAGCGCGGTGCACAGAGGGTCCTCCGGGAGGCCGATGGCCTCCGGTCCGAGATCGAGATGTGGCATGGGCTCCTGGCCCGCGCCGACGACCTCGAGGCGGCCCTCGAGCTGCTCAACGAGAGCGCTGACGCCGAGCTCGAGGCGGAGCTCGACCGGGATGCCGCCACGCTCGAGAAGGATTTCGCACGAGAGCGGACCGCACTCCTGTTCTCCGGCGAGCACGACGAGCGCGCGGCGATCCTGTCGATCAGCGCTGGCGCAGGCGGCACGGAGGCGACCGACTGGGCCGAGATGCTGCTGCGCATGTACTTGCGCTGGGCTGCCAACCACCGCTTCAGGACCGAGATCATCGACCAGCAGGAGGGCGAGCAGGCGGGGCTTAAGAGCGTGACCGTGGAGGTCGAGGGCCGGCGGGCGTATGGCTGGCTGCGGGCCGAGCGCGGCGTCCATCGACTGGTCCGCATCAGCCCGTTCGACTCGCAGAACCGCCGCCAAACGACGTTCGCCCTGGTCGAGGTCCTGCCGGAGGCCGACGACGATGTCGAGATCGAGCTCGACTGGGACGAGATCCGGGTCGACACGTACCGCGCCCAGGGCGCCGGCGGACAGCACGTCAACAAGACCGATTCGGCGGTGCGCCTCACGCACAACCCGACAGGGATCGTTGTCCAGAGCCAGAACGAGCGATCGCAAACTCAGAACAAGGAGAACGCGATCAAGGTCCTCAAGTCACGCTTGCTCGAGCGTGCCCTCGAGGAGAAGGAGGCCGAGCTCCGCGCCCTGAAGGGCGAGCACGTCGAAGCCGGCTGGGGCAACCAGATCCGGAGCTACGTCCTGCACCCCTACCAGATGGTCAAGGACCTGCGCACCGGCCATGAGACCGGCAACACCACGGCGGTCCTCGACGGCGACCTCGACGCGTTCATGCAGGCCGAGCTCGAGCGCCTCGCCACCGGCGGGGAGTGGCGCATCAGCGACCCGGAGGGCGACGCCGCGTGACCGTGCGCCCTGGGCCCGCGGTCCGGGGCGCGCTCTCGTATCGGCCTGTCCGCTTCGACGAGCTCGATGCGTGCGCCGACGTCTGGCGCCTGTCGATCAATGACTACATCGGCCGGCTGAACCAGCCGGACATGCAGGCCGAGAGTGCACCACTCGTCCGCCTCTATGCCCACCTCCAGTCGACCGATCCGGAGCGGTTCGTCGTCGCCACCCGACCGGACCCGGACGCACCGGGGGGCGAGCGGATCGTGGCGTTCGCCGCGGCCGTCGTCCGCGAGCGGCTGTGGTTCCTGTCGATGTGCTTCGTGCTGCCCGAGGTCCAGGGCGGCGGCGTCGGCCGGAACCTCCTCGCGCGGATCGCGCCGCCCGCAGATGCCGCGACGGTCCGGGCGACCGGCACGGACAGCGCCCAGCCCATCAGCAATGCTCTCTACGCGTCCCTCGGGATCGTGCCACGCGTCCCGCTGCTCAACCTGATCGGCCTGCCGGCACGCCCGGACGCCTTCGGGCCGCTGCCGGCGGGTATCCGCGTCACGTCGTTCGAGCGTATGGCCGCCGACGGGCACGAGAAGCTCGTGACCGTCGTCGACGCGCTCGACCGTGAGACCCTCGGCGTCAGCCATCCCATCGACCACCTCTATCTGCGCCAGGAGAACCGGCGTGGCTGGCTGTACGCCGGACCGGATGGCGCGCCGCTGGCGTATGGCTACGCGACCGAGGCGGGCCGTATCGGCCCCGTCGCGAGCCGCGATCCCGACCTGCTCGCCCCGATCCTCGGTCACCTCACGACCGAGGTGATGCCACGAGGAGCGTTCGCGGTGTGGCTGCCCGGGACCGCGGATCGGGCAGTGATCGGCGCGCTGCAGGCGGGATTCCGCCTCGAGCCGTTCCCCGTCCTGCTGTGCTGGGACCGGCCGTTCGTCGACCTGTCGCGCTACGTGCCGATCTCCCCCGGACTTCTCTAGACCCGTCCGGACCGGACCATCGTCCGGGTCCGGGTAGGCCGCCCGTACGTTTGCCCGCCCGATGGGCCGGTGATAGCCTCGGGGCCGACGTGGTTCCCGTTGCAGTGCCCGCGGACGGGGTCGAACCGAAGGAATCCCGGTGGCGACCGTCGATCGCCACCCGCTCGCGCCCGCGGAGTCGCCCGTGACCATCGCCCCAGCGCCGTCGGCGGCGCGCTCGCTCCGTCGTCGGATCCTGGATCGTGGCCGTGATCAGGCCGTCCCGGATCGCGCGGTCCTCGTGCTGCACGACGTCACGAAGCAATACCCGAACGGGAAGATCGCCCTGCGCGACGTCGATCTCGTCATCCCCGAAGGCGATTTCGTCTTCCTCGTCGGACCGTCCGGCGCGGGCAAATCGACACTCATCAAGCTGCTCATCCGCGACGAGGTCGCGAGTCGCGGCGAGGTCGTGCTCGACGGCCAGGACCTCGCCCGCCTCCCGCGCCGGCAGGTGCCGCGTATGCGCCGCAAGATCGGGATCATCTTCCAGGACTTCAAGCTGCTGCCGACCAAGACGGTCTGGGAGAACGTCGCGTTCGCGCTCGAGGTCACCGGCCATCCGCGCCGCCTGATCCGACCGGCCGTCGACCGCGTGCTCGCGATCGTCGGGCTCACCGCGCAGTCGAGGCAGACCCCTGCCCAGTTGTCGGGTGGCGAGCAGCAGCGCACGGCGATCGCGCGGGCCCTCGTCCACGACCCTCGCCTGATCATCGCCGACGAGCCCACCGGCAACCTCGACCCGCTCATCAGCTGGGAGATCCTCCAGCTGCTGCTGCGCATCAACGAGCTCGGCGTCACGGTGCTCATGGCGACCCACAACGCCGAGGTCGTCACGGCCCTGCGCAAACGCGTCGTCGCGCTCGAGGAGGGTCGGGTCATCCGCGACGAGGTCGGTGGCGCCTACCACCGAGAGGACTGACCGAGCGTGCTGGCCTTCCTCTTCTTCAGCCTGAAACGGGCGTGGCAGGGCTTCTGGCGCAACGCCCTCATGAGCCTGGCCGCCACGGCGACGATGGTCCTCATGCTGCTGCTGCTCGCCGGGTTCTGGATCATCCAGACCGGCCTGCTGGCCGGCCTCGAGTTCACCGAGCAGAAGGTCGAGGTGGTCGCCTACCTGCATCAGAACGCGACGGAGTCGCAGATCAACGCCCTTGCCGCCGAGATCCGCCGGCGACCCGACGTGGCCGAGGTGGAGATCGTGACCCGTGACAAGGCGCTCGATCGCTTCCGCGAGTCGATGGAGGCGCAGGGCCGGACCGACCTCACGCAGCAGCTCGAAACCAACCCGCTCTACGCGAGCCTCGAGGTCAAGCTCACCGACCCGTCCGCGCTCAAGGCTGTGGGCGACGCGCTCGACCCGACCGAGCACCCGATCGTCCGCAATGTCATCAACATCGAGGACCTGGTCGACCGGCTTCTCACCGTGACCAGCATCCTGCGCACCGCGGGCACGGTCCTGCTGGTCGCCATCGGTCTGATCGTGCTGTTCATCATCGTGAACGCGATCCGCCTCGCGGTGGTCGCCCGCGCCGAGGAGATCGAGATCATGCGGCTGGTCGGGGCATCTGACGCGTTCATCCGCTGGCCGTTCATCTTCGAGGGGGCCTTCGTTGGCTTCCTGGGCGCCGGCATCACGCTGGCGATCCTGGCGGGCGCCGCCGAACCGCTCAACGGCTTCCTGGTCGAGTTCTTCCGCGTCCTGCCGCTCCAGATCGGCTCGCTCACGCGTGATCTGGTGACGCTGGTGATGGGCGCCGGGGTCGGTCTCGGCATCCTCGGCTCCTGGGTGTCGGTCCGCACCTACCTCATCCGCTAGGTACCCGCGAGGGGTCTCCCCCGTCGGCCGTACCTTCGACCCGGGGCCCCCGATCGGAAGCCGATGTACATTCTGGTTCCAAGTCGCGCCCATCACGCGGCGCCGTCATCGCTCGATTCGAGGGGAACCGGTTACCGCCATGCACTCAGGTGAGTACGATCAGCAGGATCGGCAGGCGGTGTCCGTCGCGCCGGTCGATCCCGTCCTGAAGCCCTCCCGGCGGGTCCCGATCCTGTCGGTCGCGGTGACCGTCGTCGCGCTGCTGTCCGGCAGCGCGCTATTCCTGAGCGGCTACTCGATGGGCCGCCAGAGCGCGGTCGAACCGGGCACGCCGGCCACCGACGGGACGGCGTTCAGGCCGTTCTGGGATACCTACCACACGATCCAGGACCGGTACGCCGGCGGCGAGGTCGATCGCGAGGTGGTCGTCCAGGGCGCCATCCGCGGGATGATCGACTCCCTCGAGGATCCTTATTCCTCGTATCTGACGTCGGACCAGTACCGCTCGAACCTGCAGGGGATCAGCGGGCAATTCGAAGGCATCGGCGCGGAGATCGCCACACAGGCCGCCGATGGGACCCAGGGCTGCGCGACGCTGGGACCAGTGTGTCGGCTGGTCATCGTCGCCCCGATCGGTGGATCGCCGGCCGAGAAGGCCGGCCTGAAGCCGGGCGACCTTGTCCTGGCGACCGACGGGGTGGCACTCGATGGCCTGACCGTCGACGGAGCGCGCGAACGGATGCGCGGACCCAAGGACACGACGGTCGAGCTGCGGATCCAGCGCGGTCACGAGGTGCCGTTCGACCTGCGCATCGTCCGCGACGTCATCCAGGAACGCGAGGTCGAATCCAAGGAGCTCGTGGAAGGCACGGTCGGTTACATCCGGCTCGAGGGCTTCTCCGATCACTCCGCCGAGGACCTGGCCCAGGTCGTGCGCGCCCACGTGGATGCCGGGCGCACCAAGCTCATCCTCGATCTGCGCGGG
Source organism: Candidatus Limnocylindrales bacterium (assembly GCA_035717785.1). Classification (GTDB taxonomy): domain Bacteria; phylum Chloroflexota; class Limnocylindria; order Limnocylindrales; family CSP1-4; genus SPCO01. Next base: position 5,810 of record DASTIG010000234.1, on the reverse strand, counting down.
AACCCGGGCGGCTACGTCACCGCCGCGCGCATGGTCGCGAGCCAGTTCATCGGGTCGGGCCCGATCTTCTGGGAGCAGGACGCCAAGGGGACGCAGACCGCCACCGATGCCATCCCGGGCGGTGTGGCCACGGATCCCGCCATCGAGGTCGTGTGCCTCATCGATCGTGGCAGCGCGTCGGCCAGCGAGATCGTGGCCGCGGCGCTCCAGGACAGCGGCCGGGCGACGCTCGTCGGGCAACGCTCGTTCGGCAAGGGCACGGTGCAGCAATGGCAGGAACTGGCCGGCGAGGGTGGCGCTTTCCGCCTCACGATCGCCCGTTGGCTGACCCCGACGAAGCGCTGGATCCACGATGTCGGCATCGAGCCCGACGTGGCGGTCGACATCCCGGCCGTCGGTGTCCCGAGCCAGGATCCGGTGCTCGAGAAGGCGCTCGACGTCCTCGGAGCGGGTGCGGTGTTGCCGGCCGGCGGTCGCCGGTAAAGGCTCCTTGCACTCACGACGGCCTTCGGGTACGGTTTCGCGGAACGAAAGGAGGTGATGTGCAGTGATCGACAGTACGCGTAGCTGCACCACCTCGCAGGAGATGGCCGTCTAGTCGGACACCCTGTGGGTGGTAAGCAACTCGAACGCCGGTCCGCATAGGACCGGCGTTCGTGCGAATCCAGCACAGGCACGCCACGAGGCGCTCCCATGTCCGACCAGACCGTCGCCCTCAACCGAAAAGCCCGCCACGAGTTCACGATCGTCGAGACCTTCGAGGCCGGTCTCGTCCTGACCGGCACCGAGATCAAGTCGGTCCGCGCCGGCAAGGTGAACATCGCCAATGCCTACGCGCGCATCGAGAAGGGTGAGGCGTGGCTGATCGGCGCCGACATCGCGCCGTTCGAGCAGGGCAATCGGTACAACCACGACCCCAAGCGGAACCGCAAGCTGCTGCTCCACCGGCGCGAGATCGACGAGCTGCTTGGGCGCGCCCAGCAGAAGGGCCAGACGATCGTGCCGCTCCGGCTCTACCTCAGCCGCGGCAAGGCCAAGATCGAGCTCGGCCTGGCGCGCGGCAAGCAGCTCCACGATCGCCGGCGCGACATCGCCGACCGCGACGCGAAGCGCGACATCGCGCGCGAGCTGGCCGACGTCCAGCGCGGGCGATAGCCCCGGGCGCTAGTGCCGAACCGGGCGCAACGCTTCACAGCTCGTTTGGATCACCCAGCATTCCAACCGACCGGGGAAGCGGCCTTCCAGCGTCGATCGGTGCGCGGGTGGTGTCAAACCGCGGCGGAACACCGCCGGAGCGGCCCTTCCGGCGTCACCCGGAACGCTGGCGGTTCCAAGGTAACGGATCCGGCAGCGTGGTCGCTCAGCGCAGCAGGTAGCGGCGGCTGAGCGGCACCTCCGCGACCGGGTCGATGGCTAGCGGTCTCCCGTCGAGCGTGACGCGGCCGTCCGCGACGTCCACCTCGATCGCGGCCACGCTGCGGTTGCGTGCCAATGAATCGCGGATCAGCCCACGTGTCCCACGAACCGCGATGAGCTCCCGACCGTGGCGACGCAGCTCGGGCGACCCAGTCGCGGCGCGCGACACGAACGTCGCCGACAGTGCTGCGGCCGCCCGCGGTCGGCCACCCCAGTCGGGCCGGTAGCGCGTCGGTTCGGCGCCTTCCACCGTGGCGTTGCCCTCGCCGAGCGGGCCCCACGCCGCAACCCCGGCCTTGAGCACGAGGGCCGGCTTGACGCCGAAGAAGGCCGGCTCCCACAGGACGATGTCAGCGAGGCGGCCGCGCCGAAGCGATCCGACGTGGTCGGCGATGCCGTGCGTGATCGCCGGTTCGATAGTGACCTTCGCGAGGTAGCGCAGGACGCGCTCGGTCGCATCGAAGGGGTCCGCGGCGCGCGGACCGCCCGACCACGAGCCCATGACGTGCGCCATCTGGAAGGTCCGCCGGACGGTCTCCATCATGCGGCCCATCCCCTGCGAATCAGAATTGACGATCGCGATCGCGCCGAGCTCGTGGAGCGGACCTTCGGCGGCCATGGTCGCAGGGTGAACGCGCTCGCGGACGAGTGCGAGGTCCTCCTCGATCGCGAACGACTCCCCGTGGTTGAGGACGATCATCGGGACCTGCTCGGCCGCCGCGTTCACCCCGAACGGGACTGTCGGCGTGGTCGATGAGCAGATGACGTGCGGCTCGCGGACCAGGCCGATGACATCGGGCACGTGGCCGCCACCGCTGCCCTCGACGTGATAGGCGTGCACGGTTCGGCCGTCGATGGCCGCGACCGTGTCTTCGAGCTCGGCGCTCTCGTGCAGTCCATCCGTGTGGAGCGCCACCGAGACGTCGCGCACGTCGGCAAAGCGGAGGACGTGGTCGATGAGCTCCGGGTACGCGCCGTAGTCCTCGTGGATCTTGAAGCCGCACGCCCCAGCCTCGAGCAGTGCGTCGAGCGGTCCGTCGTCCTCGGCGCGAGCGCAGGCCTGGAGGCCGACGTTGAGCGGCCAATCGGCGACGGCGGCGAGCGTCCGGGCCATCGCCCACGGCGGCTCCTCGAAGCCGGCGGTGATGAGTGTCGTGACGCCGCCCGAAAGGGCGGCCGGCAACAGCTCGGGCGAGATGAGGTGCACGTGGCTGTCGATCGCGCCGGGAGTCGCGATGAGGCCGTAGCCCATGATCGGCTGCGTGTGCGGGCCGATCGCAAGATCGATGCCGTCGCTGATGGCCGGGTTGCCGGCCCGGCCGACACCGACGATCCGCCCATCCTTGATCCCGATGTCCGCCTTGACCGCGCCGATGACCGGATCGAGGACGAGCACCCCGGCGACGACCGTATCGAGCTCCGACGGCGACGCCCCGCCCTGGGCAGATCTCGGCCGGATGGTCTTGGCATAGCCCCAGATGGGCTCGTCGCCGACCGCCTGGCGGTCCTCCGCGACGCGCACCCACAAGTCGGTGTCGCCGAGGCGGACCCGATCGTCTGTCGTGGGGCCATAGCGGGCCAGCCGCTCGTCGGGGGAGAAACGGGTCATCTGACGCGTACCAGGCGCACGGTCCGCGTCTCTCCGGGAGCCCAGCGCACGGTGGATCCCGCCTCGATGTCAAGACGACACCCGGCGGCCGCGCCGCGATCGAACTCGAGCCGTCGATTCACCCGCTCGAACGGGTAGTGGCTGGAGACGCGGACGACTCGCCGCGACGTGTTCCTGACCGCGATCTCGATGCGCTCGCGATCCTCGGCCGCGGCGGTCAGTGGCGCCTGGCGGACCTGTCCGGGCGCGTCGTCGGCAGGCGGCCCGAGCGGCTCGCGCAGGACGACGAGCCGGACCCCATCGTCCATCAGAACCTCCAGCCGGACGTCGCCGACGAGGGCGGCCACCCCGGGGAGCCCCTGGTCGGGCAGGACGGCGGCTCGTCCCGCCGCGTCGACATCCGTGTAGCTCGCGCCCGCGCGGGCCGCCTCGAGCATGGCGTCGCAGATCAGCGCGACCGCCTCAGGCGCGTTCAGAAGGAGGCCCCGATCCCGGTGACGCCGGGCCAGCTCGGCCGCCGTGAAGATGAGGAGCCGCTCCTCCTCCCAGGCCGTCAGCCGCATGCACGCATCGTAGCGGCGCCTGGCGCCGGCCCGTCGGGCCTACCTGACGCGAGGGACGAGCCGGGCCTCCGTCCATCTTCAGATCGGATGGGTCAGGATCGTGTGGTCATGCAACGGCAGCCCGGCGCCCTGACTCTGAGCGAGGACGATCGCCGCGTGCTGGCGGCCTGGGCAGCCGACTGTGCCGAGCGGGCGCTTCCGATGTTCGACAGGCAGGCTCCATCGGACACACGGCCCCGCGATGCCCTCGAAGGTGCTCGCACCTTCGCCCGGGGCGAGCTGCGTATCGGACCTGCCCGCACGCTGGCGCGGGCTGCACACGCTGCAGCCCGCGCGGTGGCCGATCCGGCCGCGGTCGCGGCCGCCCGAGCCGCTGGTCACGCGGTCGCCACGGCCCACATGGCATCGCACGCGCGAGGTGCACCGGCCTACGCTGCGAAAGCGGCCGCCCTGGCGGCGCCCGATGATCCGGCGGCAGTCGCGAATGAGATCCGCTGGGCTCTCAGGCACGCGACTCCGGCGGTCCTGGATGCGTTGCGGAGACTGCCGCCGCCCGTCCGCCCGGCAGGGATCCTCGGGGCTGTGATCAGTGAGATCCATACAGGCGTCACGAAAGCCGGCCCATCAAAGCCCGACGAATAGCGGGTCCCGGCCGAGGCTGCCCGCCGTCAGTCGTCGGCGTTGCGGAAGGTCGCCCGCCCGGCTGGTCGATACATCTGGACCGTCACGCCGGACGGCGTCGACAGCGACTCAACGAGCGTCAGGCCGTGGCTATGGCCCTGCTCCGGGAGCAGCCGCTGACCGTCCCCGACTACCACGGGGTAGATCCGCAGGATGAGCTCGTCGACGAGGTCGCGCTCGAGCAGCCAACGAGCAGGTCGCCGCTGCCATGGACCTGGATCTCGCGCCGGGGCTTCGCCTTGAGCTCGCGCACCGCGATGGGCGACGACGACCTCGACCTCCTCCACGTCGGCCATTATCGCGGGATGACCGATCGGTCGGCGAGCACGGCGAACGGACGAATCGACCATTCGCGCCCAGCGGACGCGGCGGCTAGCGCACCACGCGGTAGCGGAGGTAGACGACCCCCGAGCTGAAGGTGCGGGTCTCGACGAGTTCGAGATCCACCCGACGCTCGCGGTGGGGAAAGAACGGAGTGCCACCGCCGACCAGCACCGGGTAGACGATGGTCTGGTACTCGTCGATGAGACCCAACGCGGCCGCCTCGGCGGCGAGGGTCGCGCCGCCGATCGCGATGTCGCCCTCCCCCGGCTCGGCTCGCAACCGCTCGATCTCCTCCGCGAGGCCGCCGGAGGCCAGGCGGGCAGTGCCCTGCACCGCCGACAGCGTGGTGGAGAACACCACCTTCGGGAGCGGCTTCCACAGTGCGGCCCACTCGATCTCTGAGTCGTCGAGCGATCGATCCTGGTCGGCGGTCTCCCAGTACAGCATCGTCTCGTACAGCCGTCGTCCCAACAGGTGGACGCCGACATCTCGTATCTCGTCGATCCAGAAGCGAAAGACCTCCTCGTCGGGCGCCGTCCAGTCGAACGTGCCGTCCGGCCCGACGATGTAGCCGTCAAGTGAGACGCCCATCGAATAGGTCACGCTGCGCATCAGAAGTCCTCCTCGCTTACGGCTTCGACGATACGACCGCCGGGCGCCGCAGGACTCATCGCGGGCTCGCCGAATCTCCTCGGCTGCTATGCGGCCGCTGCAGCGGTGTCTGGCAGCGGACCTCCTTCAGGCTCACCCAGCCTCGACTTACCAACCGTTCTTGGCGCACAAGCTCGAGCCAAGCCCTTGAGAGGTGGCCGTCGACTGCGAGCAGATCCGGGGCCACAACGAGGTCGTGGACACGCGTCCAGTCGAAGATCGTAGAAAGGTGGTGGAGATGGGGGAGAGTCGAACTCCCCGTCCAAGACCCTTCGTCGGAGACCACTACGAGCGTGTCCGATGCTTTGTCGTCAACCGCCCGATCGGGCATCGGCACCCTGCCGGACGGTCCAGTCACGTGTCCCTAGATCGGGCTTGACTCCGGATCACGCGACGCTCATCCGGATCGCAGCCCCGCTGCATGACGCTTCCACTACCCGCGGAGCGGAGGTAGCTTCCACGCTCACCTTACCGCCTAAGCGGCGAGGGCGAGAGTCGACTGGCGGTTGCCAGGTACTTCGTTTTGCTGCCTGATTAACGAGGCCTGAGCAGCATCCTCGGCTCGC
>DASTIG010000233.1:0-9585 GCA_035717785.1 Candidatus Limnocylindrales bacterium | reverse complement strand
GCGCCGGACAGAGTGAACTCGTGCAGGTTCGCTCCGCCCGTGCCGACGTCGGCCGGCGAGAACGTCTGGTTGGCGTCCTGCTTGACGTTGGCGGTCGTCACGGTCGCGGCGACGAGCCCGTGGGCTGACGCCGTATACGAGCCGGTATACCCGAACTTGACCGGGATGTTCACGGACCCACTGGTGCCGGTCCCCGCGACTTCCTCCGGCGCGTCGAACAACGCACCGCTCACAGCCAGCGGGCTGCGGACCGTGTAGTCGTCGCCCTTCCACGTGAGCGAACCGAAGCGCCATTCGCCGATCGGCGCGCTGACGTTCGTGACGGTCACGGTGAAGCTCTTCGACTCGCCGCGGCGGATGGTGAACGTGGACGGCGAGACCGTCACGCTGTATCCGGCCGGGGCCTGGACGGTCGCCTTGTAGGTCACCTTGTCGTTCCCGGTCGTGACGCTGGTCACGGTTCGGGTGATGGTCTGGCTGCCCGCGACCTCGGATATGCCGATGGACGGCAGGTTGAGATCGACGGGCGCGCTCGGCACACCGAGGCCGTCGAGGAAGCCGCAGCTGCCGGCGGTGAAGACGCCCCAGTCCATGCCACAGGTGAAGGCCGCGTATTCGAACAGGCCCGCGTCATAGACGAGCCCAGGCTGCGAGACGGAGCCCTCGCCCCACTTGCCGCCGGGTCGGACATGACCTGCGCCCATATCGAATGGGTCGGCCTGGCTGGTCCGGTCGTTGTCGCGGACCTGCTGGTGGGCGGTCGTCATGAGGGCGGACTTCGCCGCCGCTGCCGACCACTCCGGGTGGGCCTGCTTGAGGAGTGCGAAGAGGCCGGCGACGTGCGGGCTCGACATCGAGGTCCCCGCGATCGCCTGGAACAACTCGCCCGGCGGTGTGCCCGCGTCTGGGAACGGCGAGTTGCCGGCCAGGATCTGGATGCCGGGCGCGGTCACGTCCGGCTTGATCACGTCGGGTGCGACCGCGTTCGGTCCACGCGACGAGAAGATCGTCATCGTCGGGGCGTTCGGCCACGTCGATGTGCGTGGTTCCTCGCCGGAGCGCGTGTCGATCCGCGCCGTCGGGCTGGTCGTCGATGCGATGTACGCCTTGACCGCCAGGCCCGGCGTGTTGTCGAGGTGGACGGACGGCACCCAGTGGGGGTCCGTGAAGAGATTGTCGACGTCGTCGGTGTTGTACTGGACCATCCCGACGCCACCGGCGTCGAAGACCGCCTGGCTCTTCGCGATCCGGCCGACGACGCCACGGATGCAGAGCACGATCTTCCCGGTCACAACGGCCGGGTTGAGTTTGCCCGGCTCGCAGATGGCGCTACCGGCGGCAGCCGCATCGACGAGCGGGGTCGTGCCGATACTCGGCGTCAGCGAGGCGCCCTTGTATTGAGCGCCGTTGCCGAGGGTGACCACACCCTCGAAGAAGCGGCTCTGGGTGCTTGCACCGACGCTCGTGACCCACGGCATCGTCGCTGGATTGCCGACCGTCGATACACCGGGGCCGGAGTTGCCGGCCGACGTGGCGGTGAACACCCCAGCCTCGGCCGCGAACAGGAACGCGACCTCGTCGGCTGAGGGCAGCCCCGCGCCGCCGCCGATCGAGTAATTGATGACGTCGACGCCGTCGAGGACGGCCTGGTCGATCGCCGCCGCGAGGTCCGATGTGAAGCCGCCGAGGTTGCCGAGGCCCTTGTAGGCGATGACGTGAGCTCGCGGCGCGATGCCTGAGATCGTCGCGGCAGGCAATCCGAACGCGGTCGCGTTGACGCCGGCGTTGCCGGCGGAGGTCGACGCCGTGTGGGTGCCATGGCCGCTGTCGTCGCGCGCGGAATCGAACTCGTCGGCCGCCGCCCCGAGCACGGCGCGATAGGTGGCCAAAACCTGGCGCGCGCCGATCAGCTTGTTGTTGCAGCTGAACGCCGCATCGTTGGGATTGTGGGCCGTGTTCCCGAACTCGCATGGGAGCGGGCCGGTCGGGGGAGCCGCGTAGCTCCCGTCATCGGCGAAGGACGGGTGCTCAGGCCAGATCCCGGTGTCGATGACGCCGACGACTACGCCCTCGCCCGTGAAGCCGCGGTCGTACGCGCCGCTGTCGACAGTCAGGCCCATGAATTCAGGGCTGCTGTCGGTCTGCGGTTGGCGCATCACGTCGTCGAGGACGCGCATGACGCCCTTCTGCAGCTTGATGGTGGCGACTTGCGTCGGTGTCAGCAGGGCCGCATAACCGTTGAGCGCGACCGTGTAGTCGTGCAGCTTGTCCTTGGCCGCGACCTTGGCCTGGCTCAGCGACTTGTCGTGGGCCGTGCGCAGGAACGTCTGGTACTTGCGGACGGCGGCGTCGCGCCGATCCAGCTTCTTGCCGGGGGCGGCCTTCGTCGGCGCGAACCCGGCGACACCGCCGGCGTATGCCGCGACGGGTTGCGCGGCCATGACGACGACGTAGGGTTTGGCGCTTTCCTGCGCCAGGACCGGAGCCGCCGCCGGCATCGCCAGGGCGACGGTCACGATCAATGCATAGAACCGAAGCAGCCTCGTTCGCCGCATCCTGTCTCCTCCAAGGGGATTCACGTGCGTAGGTCAACGAGAGTGCGGTCGTGTTCCGCCAGGGGTCACCTCCCTGACCTGATGCGCAGTGCGAACGGTGGGGGTCCATTCTGCGCCCGACAGCATCGCCGCGGTACGCTTGGCGGCGAAGGATAGGTCGCCCGATGATGGCGGTTCGGCAGGGTCGCCGCAAATGCACCGGGCCAGAAACGATTTCACGATGGTGTCAACGCGCAACGGCTTGATACGACCTCTTGCCCCGCAGCTGGGATTGCTGCTCCCGATGCTCCTCATGGCGTGCTCCGGACCCGGAGCGTCATCGTCGCCGCCCACGTCGGCTCTCCCGACGCTCGAACTGGCAACGCCCGAACCATCGAAAGGTCCTTCAGGCATGGATGAGCCAGAGGTCTTCACCGGCACGCTCGGCTCGGATGCCATCGAGGGCGGCTGCGTCTATCTCGAAACGCCTGATGGCCGCCGGCTCGAGGTGATCTATCCGGACGGCTGGCGCGTGCGTCGCTCGCCCCTGGCCTTGATCGGCCCGGACGGGATCGAGGTTGCCGGGCCGGGCGATGCCGTCACGATCCGCGGCGCCGAGGCGCACGACATGGTGTCGATCTGCCAGATGGGCCCCATCATCCGCGCCGTCGAGGTGCTGCCGGCGTAACGCCGGGCATCGACACGAACCCCTAGTCGCGCGGGATCGTGGCGAGCGATTCTCCGAAGATCTCGACGGCCTCGCTGATCTCGGCCGCGGTCACATCGAGGGGCGGGATCCAGCGCACGACCTCGTGCTGCGACCCGCAGGTCAGCACCAGCAGGCCGTGGTCTGCGCAGGCCGCGCTGAGTCGGTCGGGAAGGGAACCATCAGGCTCGCGGGTCGAACGATCCCGCACGAATTCGACCCCGATCATCATCCCCGGCCCACGGATGTCACCGATCCGATCGTCCTCGGCGGCGATCCGCTCGAGGCCCGCGCGCAGCTCTTCGCCGCGGACGGCGGCGTTCTCGACCAGACCTTCCGAACGTATCGTCTCGAGCACCGCGATCCCGGCGGCACAGGCGACCGGGTTGCCGCCGAAGGTCGAGCCGTGTGCGCCACGCCCCCAGCGCTCATGCAGCTCGCGTGACGCCACGACGGCTGACAGCGGCAGTCCGTTCGCGATGGCCTTGGCCAGGACGACCACGTCCGGCACGACACCGGCGTGCTCGAACGCCCACATCCGACCGGTTCGGCCGTAGCCGCACTGGACCTCGTCGGCGATGAGCAGGATCCCGTGCTCGTCGCAGAACGCGCGTAGCTCGCTCAGGAAGGCCGGCGGTGCGGGATTGAAGCCGCCCTCGCCCTGGACCGGTTCGATGAGGATGGACCCGACCGCCGACGGCGGGATCGTCGTCGACGTCAGGGTCCGCAGGTCGGCCACGGCGCGGGCGACGGCGGCGCCTTCGTCACCGCCGAAGTCGCGGTAGACCGCCGGGAACGTCGACAGGTGGACCGACGGCAGCAGCGGTTCATACCCGATCCGGTAGTTGATGGCGGAGCTCGTGACCGACATCGCCCCGAACGTCCGGCCGTGGAAGCCGCCCCGGAACGCGATGATCCCCGGCCGCCCGGTGACGCGGCGAGCCAGCTTCAATGCTGCGTCGATCGCCTCCGAACCCGAGTTGAGGAAGATCGTCGTATCGAGCGGCGCCGGGAACACCGACGCCAGCTCGTCGGCCAAACGGGAGATCGGTTCCGTGAAGCCCAGCGCAGACACCGGGCCGATCAGCTTGTCTACCTGAGCGTGGATGGCGGCGGTCACCCGCGGATGGACGTGCCCGAGCGCCGTGACGGCGATGCCGTTCGCGAAATCGAGGTATCCGCGACCCTCGGTGTCGAACAGCCGGTGACCCTCGCCGTGGCTCCACTGGCGCTGGAAATACCGGCCAAGGACAGGTGTCAGGTGGGGCGCGGGCGTGACGGCGACGTCCATCGGCGGAGTGTAGCGGGCGCACCGGGCCCAAATTGAAAGGCGTTCGGGGACAGCCGCCGCGTACGATGCGCGGCATGGTGGATTTCACCCTCACGGACGAGAACAAGCTCGTCCAGCAGGCGGCCCGGGCGTTCGCAGAGGCCGAGATCCTGCCGCATATCCGCGAGTGGGATGAGAAGGGCGAAGTCCACCGCGAGGTCTTCGAAAAGATGGCCGAGCAGGGCTTCCTCGGGGCGCCGATCCCGGAGGCATACGGCGGCGGCGGCATGGACTACATCAGTTTCGCGATCCTGTGCGAGGAACTGGAGCGTGCCGACACGGCGTTCCGCGTCGTCCAGAGCGTCCACGTCGGTCTGAACTCACTTGCCCTTCTCCAGTGGGGGACGGAGGAGCAGCGGCAGCGCTGGCTGGTGCCCCAGGCGAAGGGCGAGAAGCTCGCCACGTTCGGGCTCACCGAGCCGGGCGTAGGGACGGACGCCGGCAACCTCCAGACGACCGCCCGCCGGGACGGCTCGGCCTATCGACTCAACGGCCAGAAGATCTGGATCAGCCTCGCCGACCTGGCGGACCATTTCCTGGTCTTCGCGACCGTCGACCGGTCGCTGAAACACAAGGGCGTCACGGCCTTCCTGGTCGAGCGTGGCATGCAGGGTCTGAGCACGGGCACTCTCCACGGGAAGCTCGGCATCAGGGCCGGCAACACCGGATTGATCAATCTCGACGACGTCGCCGTCCCCGAGGAGAACCGCATCGGTGAGGAAGGGGAGGGGTTCCTTGTCGCGATGAGCGCCATCGACCAGGGCCGCTACACTGTGGCCGCTGGGGCAGTCGGGCTTGCCCAGGCATGCGTCGATGCCAGCGTTCGCTACGCCCACGAGCGCAAGACCTTCGGTCAGGAGATCGGCGAACACCAGCTCGTGAAGCAGCTCATCGCCAAGATGGTCGCCGGCACCGAGATCGGCCGATTGCTCGTCTGGCGCGCCGGATGGCTCAAGAATCAGGGTCTCCGAAACACGCGTGAGACCTCGCTCGCCAAGTGGCACGCGACCGAGCACTCGGTCCAGAGCGCGCTCGACGCCATCCAGGTCCATGGTGCCAACGGCTATTCGAACGAGTTCCCGGTCGAGCGCTACCTGCGCAACTCCAAGGCCGCGGTCATCTACGAGGGCACGAGCCAGCTGCACACGCTGATCCAGGCCGACTACGCCATGGGCTACCGCGAGGATCGACCGCTGCGCTGCGAACCCTGGCCGGCGCAGGGCTGGGAGCGCACTGCGGCCCGGACCGGCGCATGACAGCGATGGCGGCGCTGCCGGAACCGCCACCCGATCCATGAGCGCCTGGACCGAGCGTGAGGTCGCGACGCTCGCCGAAGTGGCCGAGACATTCGTCCGCGGAGACGCCCGACGCCGTGCGCGGCTCACGACCGAGGTGCTCGAGCGGGCCGCCGACCCAGCCCAGGTCCGCCAATTCCATCGCCTGCTGCGGGTCCTGGAGTCACGGTTCACCAACCTGCTCATCGCGCGAGGCCCGACCCCGTTCTCCTCGATGTCGCCGGCGGCCCGCGAGCGCTACCTCCTGAAGTGGTCGACCTCGCCGTTCGCGTCGCGGCGCACGGCATTCGCCACCCTGCGCAAGCTCATGACGTTCCTCGCCTACGCCGACCCGGGGGCCGATGCCTCCGGCAATCCCCGCCATGCTGTGATCGGCTACGAGCCGGAGCGGCCGCCCGTCACCGCCGACCGCACGCCGATCCGCCCGTTCGCGCTGCCGTTCGACGAGGGCTCGGCCGACGAGCCGATCACCCTCGAGGCCGACGTCGTCGTGGTCGGGTCGGGTGCCGGGGGGGGCGTCGTCGCGGCCGCCCTTTCGGAGGCGGGCCGGTCCGTCGTCGTGCTCGAAGCCGGTCCGTTCGTGGACGAAGCCACGATGCCCCACGACGAGCTCGACGCGTTCTCGCGCCTGTACCTCAACCACGGGCTGCTGTCGACCTGGGACGCCTCGATCACGATGCTGGCCGGCTCGGCGGTAGGTGGCGGCACGCTGGTCAACTGGATGACCATGACCGAGGCGCCCGAGGCGGTCCGGGCATCGTGGACGCGCAACCATGGCATCGACGACGTCGGCAACGGCGAAGCCTGGACCGAGGACGTCGGGACGCTCGAGAACGAACTCTCGGTGTCATCGGTCAGGCGCGTCCCGCCCAAGGACCAGGTCATCGTGCGCGGAGCGGAGCGTCTCAATTGGGAGGCCGCGCCCGCGCGGCGCAACGCGGTCGCCGACTGCGACGACTGCGGGAGTTGCCCGTTCGGCTGCCGTCGCGCCTCTAAGCAGTCCGGCATCCGCGTGCACCTGACCCGTGCGTTCGAAGCGGGCGCCCGGATCGTGCCGCAAGTGCGTGTCACGAAGGTGCTCATCGAGCGGGGTCACGCTCTCGGGGTGGAGGGCAAGGCGCTCGTCCCGGGGACCGAGACGGCTCCACGCACGCGCCGCTTGATCGTCCGTGCCCGCCAGGTGGTCGTCGCTGCCGGCGCGCTCCGCTCGCCGGCGATCCTGCAGGCCTCAGGCCTGCGTCACCGGGCGATCGGACGACACCTGCGACTGCATCCGGCGCCGGTCGTGGTGGGTCGCATGACGATGCCAGTCGACATGTGGCTCGGGCCGATGCAGGGGGCTCGATCGCTCGAGTTCCTCTCGGCGGAGCCGGGCCGGAACAGCTACATCATCGAATCCGCGCCCGGCCATCCCGGCCTGCTGGCGCTCGCGCTGCCATGGGACGGGACCGACGCGCACGCCGCCTCGATGCGTGACGCCCGCTACCTCGCCCCGCTCGTCGGGGTCACCCGGGACGGGGGCCGGGGCCAGGTGACCCTGACCCGATCCGGCCGGGTCCGCATCGATTACGAGCTCGACTCCGTCGGTGTCGAAACGCTCCGCCACGCCACCGTACGGATGGCACGCCTCGCACGGGCCGGGGGTGCGGGCGAGATCGTCGTCGCAGCAACGCCCGCGATCCGGTTCTACCCGATCCGCGGCTCGACCGGCGCCGACGCCGCCGCATTCGGGCGGTTCGAGGATCGGATCGAGCGCATGGATTTCACGCCGAACCGCGGCTCGGTCTTCTCGGCCCACCAGATGGGCACCGTCAGGATGGGCGCCTCCGCGCGTGAGCATCCATGCGATCCGAACGGGCGCGTTCGAAGCAGAGGCCGTCGAGGTCGGATCGTGACGGGCCTGTACGTGGCCGATTCGTCGCTCTTCCCGACTGCCCTCGGGGTCAACCCGATGCTGACCGTGATGGCCTTGGCGCGGCGCGTGGCTCGGACGGTCCTGGCGGAATCGTGACCTCGGCCGCGGCCACGCGCGGGCCAGCCATCCGGCTGCGCGCCGTGACGATGAGCGCCACCGCGCCGACGATGATCGCCCCTGCGACGAGCGTCCGCGGCCCGATCGGTTCGCCAAGCACGAGCGCTCCGAGGAAGACCGCGACGATGGGATTGACATACGCGTAGGTCGCGACAAGGGGGAGCGGCGCCACGCGTAGCATCCAGCCGAACGTCGTGAATGCCAGCAGGCTGCCGACGACTGTGAGGTACAGGAAGGCGGCGAACGACTCGGTCGAGACGGCCGTCGCGTCGAACCGGCCTGGTTCGCCGGTCGCGACTGACATCACGGCGAGGACGGCGGACCCGGCCACCATCTGGCTGCCGGTCGCGATCAGCGGGTGCCGTGGCAGGACCGCGCGATGGGAGGCATACAGCGAGCCGATCGACCAGGCGATCGGCGACACGATGATGGCCGCCAGGCCGACGGCGTCCAGGGCGTCACTCGCACCGAGGGCCGTCGGGCCGACGAGGATCGCGACCCCGACGAACCCGACCACGATGCCGATGCCTGCGGTCCGCGGCAGCCGCTCCCCGAGAAAGAGCCGTCCGAACACGGCGACCCACACCGGCATCAGGGCGATCAGCAGGGCGGCGATGCCGGACGGGATGGTCTGCTCGCCCCACGCGACCATGCCCATCCCGCCGCCGAGCAGGAGTGCCCCGACGATGCTCGTATCGCGCACCTCGCGGCGGCCCGGCAGACGGAACTCGCCGCGTTGCCGCAGTGCCACCCACCCGAGGAGCACGAAGCCGGCGAGTCCGAACCGGAGCGCCGCCATGAGGAACGGCGGCATCGTGTCGACGGCGACCGCTATCGCGAGGTAGGTCGAGCCCCAGACCGCGTACAGGATCCCGAGCCCGAGCCAGATCGCCCTACGGTCTGGGCCCCGGTCGCGCGCAGTTGGCATAGTCGGATGGTCCAAGGTCAGAGCATACGCGGGAAGGGACCGGCGTGCGCGGTCCGTCAGTCGCCGGGGTCGTAGTCGGTCAGTCGCCGGGGTCAGCCGCGGCTCACGCGGCAGCCGCGACGGGGCGGCAGACCTTGCACGGCCGGTAGCCGGCAGCTCCGGCCTCGTCGAGCGAGCGGAACGGCCGCCTGTTCTTCTCCAGCATGTGGCGGCCCGTGCGGCAGGTCGGCCAGCACACGATCCGGGTCGACGCGCAACCGACCAGGCGCTCGCCACGGCGGCCCGCATCCTCCATCGCGTCGGGATCGAGGCCCTCCGCCGCGAGGATCGTCCGCTTGTTCGCGGGACCGCCGAGCGAGTATTGGCCGATCGAACCGTCCGTCCGGACGACGCGGTGGCAGGGCACGATCAGCGGCACCGGGTTGTGCCCCAGGGCGCTGCCGACCGCGCGGACCGCCTTCGGTCGGCCGATCTCCGCGGCGATCCAGCCGTACGGCCGGACCTCGCCGCGTGGGATTTCGAGGGCCTTCCGCCAGACATCCTGCTCGAATTGGCTATGGCCGCGCAGGTCGAGCGGGATCCTGACCCGCCGGTCGCCGTCGAGGCGGCGGGTGATCGCGTTGGCCAGCCGCGGTGGCAGGTCGGCCGGGATGGCCCGGCGTCCGGTCGTGGCAAGGTGACGCGCCTCGAACGCGCCGTCGTCCTCGGCCAGATCGACCGTCGTCACGCCGCGTCCATTCCACGCCACGACGAGCTGCCC
>DASTIG010000232.1:0-18818 GCA_035717785.1 Candidatus Limnocylindrales bacterium | reverse complement strand
CGTCGCAGACGCACCAGGTCATCGGGTCGGGCGATCGTCGCGAACCGCTCGATCCGGCCGGACCCGCGTGATCGACGCCTCGACCGGCACCGCGCGATTGCTCGAGGGTGGTCCGATCGCCGCCGAGATCCGCGCCGCCGTCGCCGAGGACGTGGTCTCGTTCACGGCGCAACAGGGTCGGCCGCCGGGACTGGCGGTCGTGATCATCGGGCGCGACGCGCCCTCGACCGTCTACCTCGAACAGATCCTCCGCGGCTGCGCCAAGGTCGGCATCGACGCCCGGTTCGTCGAGCTCAAGGGCGAGGCGACGGAGGCGTCAGCCGTGGAGGTCATCCGCACGGCCAACGCCGATCCGACGGTCGACGGTGTGATCGTCCAGATGCCGCTGCCGCCGACCATCCGGCTGCGCGCCGTCATCGACGCGATCGACCCCGACAAGGACATCGACGGCATCCATCCGCTGAACGCCGGCCTGCTCCGGCTCGGCTACGACGGCTTCCTGCCGGCCACGGCGCATGCCGCGGTCGAGATCCTGCGCCGCACGGGGATCGAGATCGCCGGCCAGGACGCGCTCGTCATCGGTCGATCGGCCGTCGTCGGGATGCCGGTGGCCTTCCTGCTCGTCAAGGAGGACGCGACCGTCACGGTCAGCCATCGACGCACGCGCGATCTGCCGGGCCACGTGCGGCGCGCCGACATCGTCGTCGTGGCGGCTGGTCACCCTGGGCTCGTCACCGGAGTGATGCTCAAACCGGGCGCGGTCGTCGTCGATGTCGGGATCAATGTGGTCGATGGCCACATCCGCGGCGACGTCGATTTCGACAGCGCGCGACAGGTTGCGTCGGCGATCACGCCGGTGCCGGGCGGTGTCGGCCCGCTGACCAACGCGCTCCTGCTGACCCACCTCATCCGCGCGGCCGAACGTCAGGCGACGCGCCGAGCGACCCAGGAGACCCGATGAGCTTCCCGTCCGACCTCGATATCGCCCGCTCCGTCACGCCGCGGCCGATCGTCGACATCGCTGCCGAGCTTGGCATCCGCCCGGACGAGCTCGAGCTGTACGGGCCGACGAAGGCGAAGGTGACGCTCGAGGCCATCACGCGGCTGGAGGCCGAGCGCCCGCGTGGCAAGTACGTCGTGGTGACGGCCATCACGCCGACACCTCTCGGCGAGGGAAAGTCGACCACCACGGTCGGGCTCGCTCAGGGTCTCAACAGGATCGGCCGCAGGGCGTCGGTCAATATCCGCCAGCCGTCGCTCGGGCCGGTCTTCGGGATCAAGGGCGGAGCGGCCGGTGGTGGCTACAGCCAGGTCATCCCGATGGAGGATTTCAACCTCCACCTGACCGGCGACGTCCACGCGATCGGGGCCGCGCACAACCTGGGCGCCGCGTTCATCGACAACAGCCTCCACCACAAGAACCCGCTCGGCATCGACCCGCACGGGATCCTGTGGCCGCGCGTCCTCGACATCAGTGATCGCGCGCTCCGCCACGTCGTGATCGGCCTCGGTGGCCGCGAGGACGGTGTCCCCCGGGAGACCGAGTTCGTCATCACCGTTGCGTCCGAGGTCATGGCCGTTCTCGCACTCGCGACAGACCTGTTCGACCTGCGCTCCCGGCTCGGCCGGATGGTGCTCGCGACACGCGTGGACGGTTCGCCGGTCACCGCCGAGGACCTGGGCGTGGCCGGCTCCATGACCGTGCTCCTGCGCGATGCGATCAAGCCGAACCTCCTCCAGACCCTGGAAGGGGGACCGGCGTTCGTCCACTGCGGCCCGTTCGGCAATATCGCCCACGGCAACAACTCGATCATCGCCGACCGGCTGGCGTTGGTGACCAACGATATCGTCTGCACAGAAGCGGGCTTCGGGTCGGACATGGGTGCCGAGAAGTTCTTCGACATCAAGTGCCGGGCGTCCGGGCTCGACCCGGATGCGGCCGTGGTGGTCGCCACGGTCCGGGCGCTCAAGATGCACGGCGGCGTCGGCAAGATCGTGGCCGGCAAGCCGCTGGATCCAGCCCTGCTCGAGGAGAACGTCGAGGCGGTGCGGACCGGTGCCTCCAACCTCGCCGCGCACATCGGGATCGTCCGGAAGTTCGGCATCCCGGCGGTCGTGGCGATCAACGCGTTCCCCACGGATACGCCGGCCGAGGTCGAGGCGATCCGCGAGGTGGCACTCGCCGCCGGCGCCAGGGACGCCGTCGTCGCCACGCATTTCGCGAACGGCGGCGCCGGAGCGACCGACCTCGCTGAGGCGGTCTGGGCGGCGACCGAAGATCCCTCGCGCGCGTTCCGGTTGCTCTATCCCGACGAGGCACCGCTCGGCGAGAAGATCCTGACCATCGTCAAGGAGATCTACGGCGGTAGCGGCATCGAGCTCACCCCGGCCGCCCAGAAGTCCCTAAAGCTCTATGAGTCGATGGGCTTCGGCCACCTCCCGGTGTGCATGGCCAAGACCCAGTACTCGATCAGCCACGACGCGGCGCTGAAGGGCGCGCCGTCCGGATTCACGGTCCCGATCCGCGAGATCCGGCTGTCGGCCGGCGCCGGGTTCGTGACGCCGCTGTGCGGCGAGATGCGCACGATGCCGGGTCTCCCGTCCAAGCCGGGCGGCGAGAAGATCGATATCGACGCGGACGGAAACGTCGTCGGGCTTTTCTAGTCCTTGCGGGCGCGCGTCCGTCGCAGCACGCCGACGACCCCGATGACCACGCCGAGGCCGAAGATCACGAGCGCGATCGGGCCTACGGTCTCGATAAGCGACACGGTCGCGCTGCGGTCCTCACATCATCCCGGTCGAGAGAGCGAAGGCCAGCGCCACGGCGAGGCCCAGCCCGACGCCGAGGATGCCGGCACCCCACGCGAAAGCGTCGATCGGGCCGAGCGGATCGGTGTCGTCGCGGGCATGGTCGTCGTGCCCGAGGTCCTCACCGTGATCGTCGATCGCGTGGTGCGCGTCCGCGCCCTCGTGACCGGGCAGATCCGTGGCGTGAGGATCGGTCGTCATCTCCCGCGCATTGTCGCAGACACCAAGGGCCCCGGGGCTCATAGACTCCGGCGGTCATGACCGATCCAAGAGCCACGGACGGGTCCCAGGTGGACCCGTCGCTTCTCGCCAGCCTGCGCGATCTTGGACCCGACGGTCGGATCCTGTTCACGCTCCGGACCATGCGGATGTTCGGGTACGGCTTCCTTGCCGTCATCCTTGTCCTGTACCTGGCCGCAGCAGGTCTCGATCCGCTGGCGATCGGGGCGGTCCTGACACTCACCCTCATCGGCGACACGGTCGTCTCTCTGTGGCTCACCACTCACGCCGACCGGCTCGGCCGGCGTCGGGTGCTCGTCATCGGCAGCCTGCTGGTGGTCGTCGCCGGCGTGGTGTTCGCAGCTACCGACTGGCTGCCGCTGCTCATCCTCGCGGGGGTCGTCGGGGTCATCTCGCCGACCGGCAACGAGGTCGGGCCATTCCTCGCCGTCGAGCAGTCCGCACTGAGCGAGGTGGTGCCGGGCAGGCGTCGGACCGCGGTCTTCGCCTGGTACAACCTCGTCGGCTATGTCGCGACCGCCACCGGTGCGCTTGCGGCCGGACTGCTCGGCCAGATGCTCATCGAGGCGGGCTGGCCCGAGCTCGATGCCTATCGCGCTGTTGTCGTGGCCTATGCGGGGATCGGACTGGCGATGGCCGCCGTCGCCTCGCGCCTCGGGCCGGGGATCGAGGTACCAAGGTCCGCAGCCGCGGCCGCGGCGGATGACGGCATCACCCGCCGCCTGGGTCTCGGTCGTTCGAGGTCGGTCGTGCTGCGGCTCTCCGCGCTCTTCTCGATCGACGCCTTCGCTGGCGGGTTCATCCCGCAGAGCCTGATGGCGTACTGGTTCAGCCTGACGTTCGGAGTGGGCCCGGCCGAGCTGGGAGCCATCTTCTTCGCGGCTAACCTGCTGGCTGCCGTCTCGTCGCTCTCGGCTGCGCGGATCGCCGCGCGCATCGGCCTGATCCGGACGATGGTTTTCACGCACTTGCCATCCAACGTGCTGTTGATCCTCGTCCCGCTCATGCCGACGCTCCCGCTCGCGGTTGCGGTCCTGCTGCTCCGTTACAGCCTGAGCCAGATGGACGTCCCGACCCGGCAGTCCTACGTGATGGCGGTGGTCGACCCGGACGAGCGGTCCGCGGCGGCCGGCGTGACGGGCATCGCGCGAACGGTCGGCGCGTCGGTCTCACCGTCGATCTCGACTGTCCTCGTCGCCAGCGCGGGGACTGCCGCGATCCCGTTCTACCTGGCCGGCAGCCTGAAGATCTTGTACGACCTGCTGATCTACCGTGACTTCCGCGCCGTGCGACCGAAGGAGGAGGTGGGCGGCTAGGTGCCCACGCGGGCCGACCGGCGCGGCTTGATGATGCGCAACCAGATCCAGGCGATGACAACGACCACCAGCACCGCGAGGATGGCGTACTCGAAGCGTTTGAGGACCGCGCCGATCGATTCCCAGTTCGCACCGAGCTGGACGCCGGCGAAGACCAGCAGCGCGGTGAACGGCAGCGAGCCGAGGAACGAGAACACGATGAACCGTCCGAGCGGCATCCGGGCCACGCCTGCCGCGAACGAGACCAGGGACCGGATGACCGGCACCATCCGGCCGAAGAAGCTGGCCGCATCGCCGTAGCGCGCGAAGAACGCCTCCGCGCGATCGAGGTCCGCCCCGGTGATGCCGAGATAGCGACCCCAGCGCTCGATGATCGGCCGGCCGCCCCATGCGCCGATCGCGTACGCGACCAGCGCCCCGACCGTGGCCCCGAGCGTCCCCGCCAGCACGACAAGCCAGTACGACCACGGCTGCCCGGTGAGCGGCTCGACCGCGTCGCCCGTTCCGACGAGGAAACCGGCGAACGGAAGCACGAGTTCGGACGGGATCGGGACGATCACGCTCTCGATCGCGACCCACAGCGCGACGCCGAGATACCCGACGGCATCGTAGATCTGGGTGACCAGGTCTCGCACCGGCCCGTTCAGGAAGTCGAACACGGCCGGCAGCATAGCGGACTATCCTCGGCGTCGTGACCGACCCCATCGTCCTGACGGGCGCCGATCTGTCGATCGCCGATGTCGAGGCGGCTGCCCGGCATTGGGCCCCGGTCCGGCTCGACGATGCGGCGCGCGGCCGGATGCAGGAGGCGCGCGATGTCATCGAGGCTCTGGTCGCGGAGGGCGCCGTCGTCTATGGCGTGACCACCGGGTTCGGCGACCTGGCGACGACGTTCATCGAGCCGAGCCAGGCGGGCCAGCTCCAGGAGAACCTCCTGATGAGCCATGCCGCCGGCGTCGGTCCGCCGTTCTCACGCGAGGTCGTCCGGGCGATGCTGCTCCTGCGCGCGAACACGCTGGCGCTCGGGCACAGCGGCTGCCGGCCGCTGCTGGTCGATCGGTTGCTGGCGTTCCTCGAAAAGGGCATCCACCCGGTCGTGCCGGAGCAGGGGAGCCTCGGTGCGTCCGGTGACCTGGCGCCACTCGCCCACCTCGCCCTGCCGCTGATCGGACGCGGCGAGGCCGAGGTAGACGGTCGTGTCCTGTCGGCGGGCGAGGCGCTGGCCTTTGCCGGGCTGGAACCGTTGGAGCTGCTGGCCAAGGAAGGGCTCGCGCTGCTCAATGGCACTCAGATGATGGGTGCGCTCGCTGCGCTGTTCCTTGCCGACGCGGATCGCCTGGTCCGCACTGCGAGCGTCGCGGCCGCGCAGTCCGTCGAGGCATTGCTCGGCACGGACGTCGCATTCGCCGCGGCCTACCAGCTGGCGCGACCGCATCCCGGGCAGGTCGCCGTGGCGGCCGAGATGCGCCACCTCCTCCGCGACAGCGGTCTACAACAGGCCCATCACGGTTCCACCCACAAGGTCCAAGATCCGTACTCGCTCCGTTGCGTCCCGCAGGTGCACGGGGCCGTCCGCGATGCGCTCGATCAGCTGCGGCGCGTGCTCGACATCGAGCTCAACTCGGCAACGGACAACCCGCTCGTGTTCCCCGGCGGCGGGGTCGTGGACCCCGGCGCGACGGCGACTGGCGGCGGCCAGGTGATCAGCGGCGGCAACTTCCACGGCGAGCCGCTGGCGCTCGCGCTCGATTACGCGAAGCTTGCGGTCGCCGAGCTCGGCTCGATCAGCGAGCGTCGGATGGCGTTGCTCGTGGATCCGCGGCTGAACGGCGGGCTTTCGCCGTTCCTCGCGGCCGCGTCCGGCGTCGAGTCGGGGATGATGATCTACCAGTACACGGCCGCCGCCCTTGTATCGGAGCACAAGGTCCTCGCTCATCCGGCTTCCGTGGATTCGATCCCGACGTCCGCCAACCAGGAGGATCACGTCTCGATGGGCTCGATCGCAGCGCGCCACGCGCGCGCCGTCCTCGAGGGGGTCGAGCGGATCGTGGCGATCGAGCTGGTGATCGGCGCCCAGGCGCTCGACCTGCGACTCGCATCGATGGCGCAAGGGGGCGGGGCGACTCCGGCGCCGGGTGCCGGTGTCGCCGAGGCCCATGCGCGGATCCGGGCCCGCATCAGGCACCTCGATCGCGACCGCGAAGCCGGGCCGGACCTGGCGGCCGCGACGGCGATCGTCCACGAGGGTGTGCTGGTGGATCTGACGGGACCCGGCGACTCCGCCGGAACCGGGCGCGGCTGACCCGGGACCGACGCTCAGCCGGTCGGCATGCTCCGCCGCCAGGCGCGCGACTCGACGTCGTGCTCAGTGTTCCGGGTGATGCCGATGCGCTGCAGGACTGCGTCGATCTCCTCGCGATAGGGCTCGCCCTCGCCACGCTCCGCGAGCCACACGAGATAGCCCGGATCGACGCGCGCTACCTCGCCGATCGACCAGCCGAGATGGCGGCCGAACTGGAGGACGCTCCCGGACGGCCGACCGGGTGCCGGACCGGCGCCGCCCGTCCCGTCATGAGGCGGTGTAGGCGCCTGCGCCGCCGCGTAGCCCGCCCGCGCGTCGGCGGTCCGGATCGCCTCGAAGGCGGCATTGATGCGCATCATCCGCCGGGTCGCGTGATCGCCCGCGAGGTCGGGATGGTGGCGCCGCGCCAACCGACGGCGCGCCGCGCTGATCGTTTCATCGTCAGCGCCGCGAGCGACGCCGAGGACGAGGTATGGGTCCTCGTCCGATCGTTCAGCCATCCGGCCGCAAAGCCCCCGAGCTTGCCGGGCGGCGCGGCTCGAACCACACCGGACCGGACTGGACCTCACTGTACCAACATGGCTCGGCCGTGTCAGGACCGCGGGCCCTGGCCTCAGGGCGCCGTCACCGTAGACTTCGTCGAGCCATGACAAGCCTCGATGCAGAACGGATCTCGATCGTCGACGTCATCGACGAGACGTCGTTCGCCCTTCTGCCACCCTGCGCCGATCCGGGCTTCGATCACCGATCGTGCGACTACTGGGAGGACGCCGACCGCGGCTCGAAAGCGATCCGCCTTGACTGGCTCGAGCCTCCGGCCGCGAGCGACGCGAAGCCGCCGACGGCCGGTGCCGCGACGGCGGGCGCCAACCCGTTCCTCGCCGATGCGCGGGAAGGGTCGGCCAACCCGTTCGCGCCGGGCGGTGGCAGTGGATCCAATCCGTTCTTGGCTGACGACGACGAGGCGGGCGACAATCCCTTCGCGCCCCGCCGCGCCCCGAAACCGACCGTCGGTGGTGGCGCGCCTCCGAAGCTTCGTCTCCTGGGCCGCGGGCTGGCCGTCGTCGGCAGTTATGCCAAGGTCCTGCTCCTCGACGACGTCCCGGCCGCGTACTCGCAGTTCGGGCCCCTGTCGGCGTATCCCAGGGCGATGCGGACGCGCGAGCTGTATCCGGTCCTCCCCGATGCCCCCTTGCCGGCCGTCATCACGTGCATCGCCTCGACCCAAGCGGCCCGTGGCGCCGGCCTCGCCCGGACCCTGGTCGACGCGGTCTGCGACGACCTCGGGCGGCGTGGGTTCGCGGCCGTGGAGACCTACCCGGAAATGGGCGCTCGACCCGATGCGACCAGTGCTGCCACGCCGGGCTTCTGGGAAACCGTCGGGTTCGCTGTCGCGGCGCCCGACGACCGCTTCCCTGTCATGCGCCGCGAGCTCGGGTGACAGCTCTCCCCCGGCGACGCGCGTGGCTCCTCGCCGGTCTCGTGGCGACGGCCACGGTCGCGACCGGATGCATCCCGCCCCGCCCATCCCCGACCCCGGCGCCGGAGCCCCCGAGCACGCCCACCCCGACCGACGCGCCGGCCACGGCCAGCGCCGGCGTGTCGGGTGTGGTTGTGGATCCATCGCTGCTCGATCTGCTGCCTCCGGACGTCAATGGCGTGTCCCTGGACCCGGACCCCGACATGGCGGCGGGGATCGCGGCCGATGGTTCGATCGGGCTGTTCGTGTCCGCGATCGCGCTGGCGGCGGCCTTCGGTCCGATCGCGACGGATACTGCCGCCGACTACGTCGTCGTGACTGTGGCGCGACTGAAGCCCGGGACCTTCGATGAGCTGTTCTTCCGCGGCTGGCGAGACACGTTCGATGCGGCCGTCTGCGAGCAGGCGGGCGGCGTCAGCGGCCACGCCGAGAGCGACATCTCCGGCCATCACACGCACATCGGCACGTGCGCTGGCGGCGTCCACACATACCACGTCCACCTGCCGGCTAGCGATGTCATCGTCTCGATGCAGGGCACCGGAGAGGGTCGCTACGGAGAGCGCGTCGTGGCCGGGCTGACGGAGTAGCCTGAGTCGATGACGACGACCAGCGGACCGCGGACGGTCCGCGCGCCACGCGGTTCTGAGCTGACCTGCCGCGGTTGGGCGCAGGAAGCGGCTCTACGCATGCTGATGAACAACCTGGACCCCGAGGTCGCCGAGGATCCCGACCACCTCGTCGTCTACGGCGGAACCGGGAAGGCGGCGCGGAGCTGGGAGGCGTTCGACGCGATCGTGCGCGAGCTACAGGCCCTCGCCGACGACGAGACGCTCCTCGTCCAGAGCGGCAAGCCGGTCGGCGTCGTCCGGACCCACGAGTGGGCCCCGCGAGTGCTCATCGCGAACTCGAACCTGGTCGGCAAGTGGGCCACCTGGGAGGTGTTCCGCGAGCTCGAGCAGGCGGGCTTGATGATGTACGGCCAGATGACGGCCGGGTCCTGGATCTACATCGGGACGCAGGGCATCCTGCAAGGCACATACGAGACGTTCGCCGAGGCAGCGCGCCAGCATTTCGGCGGCTCGTTGCGCGGGACCGTCACGCTCACCGCGGGCCTCGGCGGCATGGGCGGCGCCCAGCCCCTGGCGGTGACGATGAACGAGGGCGTCTGCCTGGCGATCGAGGTCGACGAGGCGCGCGCGCGACGCCGGGTGGAGATCGGCTATGTCGATCGGCTCACCCACGATCCGGCCGAGGCACTCCGCTGGGCGCGCGCCGCCGCTTCAGACGGCGAGGCAGTGTCGATCGCGCTCGTCGGGAACGCCGCCGAGATCGAGCCGGCCTGGGCCAAGGCCGGGGAGCGGTTCGACATCGTGACCGACCAGACCTCTGCGCATGACGCGCTCGGCGGGTACGTGCCGGCGGAGATCGGCCTTGCCGATGCACTGACCCTTCGCGCGAGCCAGCCCGACGAATACCAGCGTCGGTCCCGCGCGGCGATGGCCGCCCACGTTCGGGCGATGCTCGCGTTCCAGCGCGCCGGCGCGGTGGTCTTCGACTATGGCAACAACCTTCGGGCCCAGGCCCAGGAGGCGGGTGTCGCTGACGCGTTCGACTACCCCGGCTTCGTGCCCGCCTTCATCCGGCCGCAGTTCTGCGAGGGCCGTGGCCCGTTCCGCTGGGCGGCGCTGTCCGGAGACCCGGCCGACATCGCGCAGACCGATCGGGCGGTCCTCGAGCTGTTTCCAGACGACGCCGGCCTCCGGCGCTGGATCGAGATGGCGCAAGCGAGGGTCCCCTTCCAGGGCCTGCCCGCGCGGATCTGCTGGCTGGGCTACGGCGAGCGCGCACGCGCCGGTCTCGCATTCAACGAGCTGGTCGCCTCGGGCGAGGTCAACGCTCCGATCGTCATCGGCCGCGATCACCTCGACGCAGGCTCCGTCGCCTCCCCGAACCGGGAGACCGAGGCGATGGCAGATGGCACGGACGCGGTCGCCGACTGGCCACTCCTCAATGCGCTCGTCAACACTGCGGCCGGCGCGTCCTGGGTTTCGATCCATCACGGCGGCGGGGTCGGCATCGGCTACTCGCAGCACGCCGGGATGGTCGTCGTCGCCGATGGCAGCCCGCTCGCCGCCCAGAAGCTCGAGCGCGTCCTGACGACAGACCCGGCGATGGGCGTGCTCCGCCACGTCGACGCCGGCTACGAGCGGGCGATCGAGGTGGCGCGGGAACGCGGGGTCCGCGCACCGATGCTCGAGGAGGGTTGACACTCGCCACCCGCTTCACGAAAAGACCGCTTGACGGGAACGGAGTCGGACTAGCATCAACGGGTGCTGGTCGAGTCCGTCCCCAACGTGTCCGAAGGCCGCCGGCTCGACGTCATCGACCGGCTGGCCGAGGCTATTTCATCCGTGCCCGGGGCCGCGCTGCTCGACCGAACGAGCGACGCGAGCCATAACCGGTCGGTCTTTACGATCGCCGGTGAGCACGAGGCGGTCACGACCGCCCTCGAGCGCCTGGTAGCCGCATCGATCCACGAGATCGACATGGACTCTCATGAGGGCGAGCACCCGCGCATCGGGGCGGTCGATGTCATCCCGTTCATCCCGCTCGGCACGACGACCATGGACGCCGTCGTCGATCTCGCGCGCGCCTTCGGCGAGCGGATCGCGACCCGCTTCGAGCTGCCGGTGTACCTCTACGCCCAGGCCGCGTTGCGGTCCGACCGCGAGCGCCTGGCGGACGTGCGCCGGGGTCAGTACGAGGGTCTCAAGGCCGAGATCGACCAGCGCGGGCGCGAGCCGGACATCGGGCCGCCGCGCCTCCACCCGTCGGCCGGGGCGGTCGCGGTCGGAGCCAGGCCGTTCCTGATCGCCTACAACATCAACCTGGATTCCGATGACGTCGACCTGGCCAGGCGCATCGCGCGTCGCGTCCGCGAGTCCGGCGGTGGGTTGCCGAAGCTCCAGGCCAACGGGTTCGAGGTCCGCGAGCCCGAACGCGGTCACCCGCTCCGGGCCCAGGTTTCGATGAACCTGCTCGACTTCGCCGCGACGCCGCTCTGGCTGGCCTGGGACGCGGTGCGCGATCTCGCCGCCGAGGACGGCGTCCGCCCGGCCGAATCCGAACTCATCGGTCTGGCACCCGCAGCCTCGTTCCTGGCCGTGGCCGACCACGCGGGAACGCCCTCGGACGATCCGATCGAGGCGCGTCTGGCCGCCGCCGCCGAGTACATCAAGCTGCGCGACTACAGCCCGATGCAGATCCTCGAGCTGCGGCTCGATGCCGCACGCGGCGGCGCCGGCGCGATGTCGACCGGCGAGGGCCCCCGTCCGTCGTGAGCGGAGGGCCATTCCGGGTCATCGAGGGCGGCCGGACCGGCGAGCCGACACCCGGCCTGCTCATCGTCGGGGCGCAGGAGATCGCGACGCTGGAGGGGGGCGTCCGGCGTGGGGCTGAGCAGGGCGACATCGGCCGGTTGGTGGCCGAGGACCTGGCCTCGCCGGAAGCACCGGCGGTCGCGGTCTGGGAGGGACGGGTCGCCGCGGTCGGGCCGCGCGCCTCGGTCGAGGCCGCGCTGGCGGCCGACGGCCTGCCGCTCGCCCGCTTCGCGCGCATCGATGCGGCCGGCGGATCGGTCACGCCTGGGTTGGTCGATCCGCACACGCACCTGCTGTTCGCGGGCTCGCGCGAGGACGAGCTTGTCCTTCGACAGCAGGGCGCGTCCTACCTCGACATCCTGGCGGCGGGTGGCGGGATCCTCTCGACGGTCGCCGCAACCCGAGCGGCCTCCGAGGCGGCGCTGCTGACCCACGGCCGTCGGTGGCTCGACGAGATGCTCACGCATGGGGTCACGACGATCGAGGCAAAGTCCGGCTATGGGCTCGACCTCGAGACCGAGCTCCGACTCGTGGAAATCGCCTATCGGCTCGGGCGCGAGGGCCCGATCGACGTCGTGCCGACATGGCTGGGCGCCCACGCGGTCCCGCCGGAGTTCCGCACACGACCGGACGGGACCGAGGCGTACGTCCGCCACCTCTTGGACGAACAGCTGCCCGGGATCGCCGCCCATGGGCGGGCGCGGTACGCCGACGTCTTCTGCGAGACCGGGGTGTTCAGCGCCGATCAGTCGCGGCGCGTGCTCGAAGCGGCCCGCGCGTTCGGGCTGCTACCGCGGCTCCACGCCGACGAGCTCGCGCCATCGGGCGGTGCTGAGCTCGCCGCGGAGCTCAGCGCCGCGTCGGCCGACCACCTCGCGACACCGTCGCTCGAGGGGATCGCGGCGATGGGCGCCGCCGCAGACGGCGACGAGCCCGTGGTTGCCACGCTGCTGCCAGTTACGACCTGGTTCCTCATGAAGGACCACCACGCGCCGGCCAGGGCGTTCATCCAGGCCGGCGTACCGGTCGCGATCGGCACCGACTTCAACCCGGGCACCTCACCCACACCGAACCTGACGCTCGCGATGTCGTTCGCCTGTATCAACCTCGGGATGTCGCCCGACGAGGTCCTGTCCGCGGTCACCATCAACGCGGCCCGGGCCCTGGGGCTGGAGGACGAGATCGGGTCGATCGAGGTCGGCAAGGCGGCCGACCTGGTGATCTGGCGTGTGCCGACCAGCGCGCGGATCCCCTATCACCCGGGCGCGGACCTGGCGCGCACCATCATCAAGCGCGGCCGCGTCGTGCTGGACAGACCCTAAGGCGGGGGGAGCCGTGGGCCCCGCGGGGGCGCGGCCGTCGAAGGCGGTTCAGGCCTGCTTGCCGCGCGACTCCAGGAGGACGGTCACGGTCTCCGCCGGCAGGCTCGACGCCGTCACCGACAGCTTCGGCTGCGTCACCGGCTCGGCGCCCATCTCGTGGAAGAACTTGGCGAGCACCTCGGCGCAGTCCTTGTCCTCCTCGCACAACGGCATCGGGACGACGATCTTCGGGTCGAGCTGCGCCATCAGCGCGGCGGCCTTGGTCGGGCTCAGGGCACCGCCGAGCGGCACGCAGGCGATATCCACCGGGCCGATGTCGCCGATCTTCTCCTCCGACAGCAGGTGCCCGATCTCGCCCAGGTGGATGGTGTGGATCCCGTCGACCTCGACCACGAACGAGACGCCCTTGCCTTGCTCCGCCCCACGCGCATCGTCACGGTACGTGCGCACGCCGGTGACGAGGACCTCCTTGACTTCGTACTCGCCCGGGCCGTCGAGTACGAATGCCTGATCGAGGCTCGAGGGGACCAGCGTCGTGCCGTCCCGGGACACCTTGCCTTTCGGCTTGCCGCGAACGACCGGTGCGTCGTCGGGATGGCTGAACGTCACGACGTCGCCCGTGATCCCGCGCCCGGTCGGCCCGACGACCGACTGATACGGGTCCGCCACGACCACCGCGTCCTTGCCACGCAGCCGGACGCAGGTCCGGCCATACCAGGTCACTTCCATCGTGCCGATTCTGACATAGCACGATGCACGGGCGCTCACCACCCGACCGGGCTCATCGCCGGACAAGGAAAGACCGGGAGCGCCTGCCCAATCGGCGCCCCCGGTCGGAGGGAGGGAGGATGGAACCCTGAGGGTTCGTCCGATCGCTACGCTACGGCGCCCTGATTCACGGTCGAGCCGTGAAGCGGTTAAGAAAGCGACATCGAGCCCGTTCAGGGCGTGAAACCTGGAGCGTGTGACAATCCGGCGATGAGTCGACCATCCCGCCTTTCACCTATCGCCCTCGCCGCCGCCACGGCCCTCGTCGTCGCGGCGTGTGGCAACGCGACCCCGGCCGCGTCGCCGACTGCGACGCCCGTGCCTTCGCCGTCGACAGCATCGTCGCCGACTCCGTCCGGCTCGGCCGATGTCGACGCCGTCTACGCAGATATCAACGAGCAGGTCCGCGCGATCCGCGGCCTCGACGAGAAGAAGCCGATCGCGCCGACGATCGTCTCGCCAGCGGAGCTGTCGACCGTCATCCGGACCACCTTCGACCACGACTACCCGCCGGCGCAGGTCGCTGCGGACGAACAGCTCTACAAGGGCCTCGGGCTGATCCCGATGGACGCCGATCTCGACGCGATCTTCGTCGACCTCCTCGAGAGCCAGGTCGCCGGGCTGTATGACCCCGCCAACGAGAAGCTGTACGTCCTCTCGAAGGAAGGCGGCGTCGGTCCCGTCGAGATGGTCTATTACTCACACGAATACGACCACGCCCTCCAGGATCAGCACTTCGACCTCGAGGCGATGACCGAGGGTCTCCTGGACCAGACCGACCAGCTCCTGGCCCACCAGGCGATCGTCGAGGGCGACGCGTACACCCTGATGACGTACTGGCTCCAACAGCACCTGAGCCCGGCCGAGATCGGCGAGGTCATCCGGGCGTCGAGCGATCCTGAGCTCCAGGCTGCGCTCAACCGGATCCCGGCGATCGTGCAGGCGCAGATCCTGTTCGCGGCGACCGAGGGCACGCAGTTCGCGCTGCAGACGCAGCTGTCCGGTGGCTGGCCGGCCATCGATGCGGTCCTCCGCGATCCACCCGCCTCGACAGAACAGGTCAAGCATCCCGAGAAGTACAACAGCCGCGAGGCGCCGATCGAGGTCGATCTACCGGACGACCTGGCGTCGCGGATGGGCACGGGCTGGTCGGTCGTGCAGGAGAACACCATGGGCGAGCACCAGACCTCGATCTGGCTGGGCTCCCCGACAGTCGCCGCGGCGACGGATGCGGCGGCCGGCTGGGGCGGTGATCGGATCGTGGTCCTCGGCGGACCGAACGAGACGTGGGCGATCGCCTGGCAGACCGCCTGGGACACGGCCGCGGACGCTGCGGAATTCGAGGTCACTGCAGATGCGGCGGTCGCGAAGGCGGGCGGCCCGGGCTCGATCCTCCCCGGTGAGGGTGGCACGACCCGCTGGGTCGTGATCGGCAGCGATGACGCGACGCTTGCCAAGGTCGCCAACATCCTCGGCCTGGCGGGTTGACCCGGTCTACATCGCCTCGGGCGCGGAGATTCCGAGCAAGCCGAGCGTCTGCGCCAGGGTGACCTGAGCCGCGCGCGCGAGGGCGAGCCTCGACGCCGATCGATTCGGCTCGGCCGGGTCGATCACGCGCGCGTCCCGGTAGAAGGCGTGGAACGCCGTCGCGAGCTCGGTCGCATAGGCCGTGATGCCCTGGGTCTCCTCCCCGCCGACGGCGTCCTCGACGACTTCCGGGAGCCGGACGATCGCGCGCGCGAGCGCCGCTTCAGGACCGTCCCCCAGCGTGCCGGCAACGGTCATCGCCGGTTTCAGCCCGGCGTCCTCTGCCTTTCGCAAGATCGACGCGATCCTCGCGTGCGCGTACTGGACGTAGTAGACGCCGAGGTCGACGCCCTTCTCGGCGTCCTCGCCTGGCGTCCGCTCCCGCAGTCGCCGGCGTTCGACCAGCTCGCGGACCTCGCGGAGGTGACCGAAATCGAAGTCGATGTCCATGTTCGCGGAGCGTGACGCGAAGTACCAGCGCGCGGCGTCGATGCCGACCTCCGCGAGCAGGTCGTCGAGCGTATCGAATGTCCCTTCCCGTTTTGACATCCCGACTTTGGTCATCTTCTTCCCGCCGACGATCCGCACCTTCGACTCGTCGTCGCCGGGCTGCCACGGGCGGACGAAGTGGACCCAGCCCATGATCAGCATCTGGACATGCTCGCGTGGGTAACCCATCGCCTCGGCGGCCCCGCGGTTCCGCGCGATGGTCCCGTGGTGATCGGCGCCCCAGATGTAGATGAGGTGGTCGAAGCCGCGACTGAACTTCTCGGCCACGTACCCGATGTCGGCGGCGAAGTATGTCGGCTCACCGTTCGAGCGGTAGATCACGCGATCCTTGTCGTCGCCATAGGTGGTCGATCGGAACCAGACGGCGCCGTCCAGCTCGTAGACGTCGCCATGCTCGCGCAGCCGTTCGACTGCTCGCTCGACCCAGCCCGCTTCATGCAGCGAGGCCTCGGTGGTCCAGACGTCGAAGTGCACACCGAGTCGCTCGAGGCTGGCCTCGATGCCTTCCCGAACGAGCCCAGCGGCCCAGTGCCCGACCAACGCTGCGCTGTCGGCGCCTGGCGCAGTGGCCTCGTTCCAGACCTCGTCCGGCACCTGCGTGGCTAGCTCGCCGACATACTCGCCGTGGTACCCGTTCTCCGGCACCGGCTCGCCCCGCTTCAGTGCGACGATCGACGCGCCCAGATTCGGGATCTGGCCGCCGACGTCATTGAAGTAGTACTCGCGCGTCACGCGCTGGCCGCCCGCCTCCAGGACTCTGCTCAGCAGGTCGCCGACGAAGGCGCCGCGGGCATTGCCCACGGTCAGCGGCCCGGTCGGGTTGGCCGAGACGAACTCGACGTTGACCGACCGGGTGGAGGTCGGCTCGACCTGGCCCCATGCCCCCGGCTCGGAAAGGATGCCGTCGACGACCGCCTCCAGCGCGGCCGGCTTGATGCGGACGTTGAGGAAGCCGGGTGGCGCGACCTCGACGGCCTCCACCGGAGACGGCCCGTCCGCTGCGTCGCGCACGATCTTCGCGGCCAACAGCGTGGCGATCTCCATCGGCGCCTTGCGGTACGGCCGGGCGAGCTTCATCGCGAGGTTCGTCGCGAGGTCGCCGTGATCAGGGTTCGCTGGGTGCTCGACCTCGACGTCGGGTGCGGACGCGTCGCCCCCCAGCGGCGCGAGAGAACCCTCCGCGACCGCCCGCTCCCAGCCACGCCGGACGGCGTCGCGGACCTGCGTGCGTATGGGCTGGGGGATCACGAGCGGGTCGGACCTCCGGGTGGACCGGTGGAAGCCTTTGGGACGGCGCCCATCGTACCGGTGCGGGTCCTGGGCCGTGCGTCCGGGGGTCCGGGAGGACCCTTCGTTGCAGGCTCGCAACGATATCCGGAGCTGCTGGGCGGTAGATGGGGGAGCGGTGCGGTTGCGACTCGCCAGAGGTACTAGACCGGCCAGGACCCGCATGCCAGTATCCGGTCCTCGGTCGGTGCACGGACAACCTTCGGGGGATGCCACCGACGGGGGGACCATCTATCGAGGCTTATGCCTCCGCTCGGGGAACCGTCACATGTCGTCTACTCGATCTGGCGCACGACCGCGCCTGGCCCGCCGCCTGTCGTGGCTGGCCGTTCTCTCCCTAACGTCGGCGGCGCTGTTCGTGCCGTCCTCGGCCGTCCAGGCGGCCGGTCCCGGCGACAACGGGAATGGCTGGCCCGATGGTGGGCCGAAGTCCAGCGGGACCGTCGATGGCAGCGCCTCCGGCGTCGCTGGCGGCGCGACAATGAACAACGCCGAGATGTTCTGCAACGGGACATCCGCCGATCATTTCAGTGGCTCTTTCGTCCTGAACAAGGACTTCGACGCCGGGTCGACGATCGTCGTCTACCTCTCCGCGAACAACGGGTCGAATGCCTCGCCTGTCTCGAACGTCTCGAAGAACTACGAGGTCGTGGCGGTCGGGGATGCCGGGACCTACACGTTTACGCTGGACATCACGTCGCCGTTCACCTCGTCGGCTGGTGGCGTCCTCATCGTCTTCGCCGTCAACGACGACGGGACGGTGATCTCGTCGAGCAAGACCAACTCCCTCAACTGCACCGAGGCGACGGTCACGCCGACGCCGACCCCGGTCGTCACGCCGACGCCGACGCCCGTCGTCACGCCCCCGCCGACCCCGGCTCCGACGGAGGAAGCGCGCCAGGCCAGTATCCTGATCGCCAAGATCGACAACAAGGGCACCGCCGACCCCGAAGACGACGAGGCGCTCGACGGCGCGTCGTTCGAAGTCTGGGCCGACGACGGTGACGAAGTGTTCGAGACTGCCCAGGACGAGCTCGTGTTCGGACCGGCTGCCGCGCCAGGCGGCATGGTCGATACGGATCTCCTCGACGGTGGGATGTACTGGATCGTCGAGACGATCGTGCCGGCCGGGTTCATCGGCGCGGACCCGATCCTCGTCGAGCTCAACATCGACCCGTCCGTGACCTGCGCCTGGGACTTCGGTGGGCTCATCGGCTGCGAGCAGAACCAGGGCGACGTCTCGGAGCTGAGCTGGACCATCGTGATCGTTGACAACACGCCCGAAGGCGACACGCCCGAAACCCCGCCGACCGGCGGCGTGGGCGGCGCGGTGGGGACGCCTCGCGCGACCCTGCCGTCCACCGACACGCTTGACGGCGCTGGCTCGACGGCTCCCGTCGGCGAAAGCTGGCGGCTCGTCCTCCTGGCGATGGCGGCCTTCCTGACCGCCGCGCTCGTGCTGACCCCGGCTCGCGCCGCGGTTCGCAGGGATGATCGAATCCACTAACCCGCGGGTGTCTGGGGGCACCCGGCCCTGAGCAGCGAACGACCGTCGCCCGACGTGGGCGGCGGTCGTTCCATTCCTGGGATTCGGCGCACGGTGCCGGATGGCACCGAATGTCGGGAAATTGACCGTCCGATGTCGCCGAAAGTACTAGACGACGACCCCGGACCATGGGACCATCCGCGAACTCGGGTCTGTGCGCGGGGGCGCTGTACCGAGACCTTCATCGCCACGAGGCGTATGCCTCACGCACCTTGGGGACCGTATCGAATGATTACCCAATCGCGTTCCCGACTCGGACGGCGGCTAGCCTGGCTCGTTGTGCTCGGATTGAGCGCAACCGCCCTCATCGCGCCGACCGCAGCGCCCGTGCT
>DASTIG010000231.1:0-5752 GCA_035717785.1 Candidatus Limnocylindrales bacterium | reverse complement strand
GGATCGTGGCCCAGCGGGCGAGGTCGGCCACCTCCAGCGCCGCGAGGTGGAACGCGGCCCGTTCCGGGTCAAGGTCGTCATCGGCGATCGCGCCGTCATCGAAGGTCTCGGGGAGCGGCACTTGCCCGTACCGTGTCGCCTCGGCCGTCCACCGTTCGCGCCACTCCCCCGGCATCGATGTCGGCACCTCCCGATGTGCCCCAGCCAACCAGGTCAGGGACCAGGTCCGGGGCACCACCCGATACGCGTCGTAGCCGCCGCCACCGGTCGCAAGCCATCGACCATGCGCGAATCGATGCGCGAGCTGATCGACCAGCCGCGCCGCCCGTCCGTGGCCCGTCGTGGTGACGTTCAGATGCGCAAGCGGATCCCAGGCGTGCGAGTCGGCCCCGTGCTGCGACACGATCAGGTCCGGCCCGAACGAGGCGGCCAATTCGGAGAGCAATGTCTCCAGGATGTCCACCCAGGCCCGATCCCCGGTCCCCGGCAGGAGCGGGACGTTGACAGAGGTACCCGCGGCGACACCTTCCCCCACCTCGGCGACATCGCCTGTCCCGGGGAACAGATACCGACCGCTCTCGTGCATCGAGAACGTCAGCACGCCAGGGTCGTCCCAGAACAGCGCCTGGACCCCGTCGCCGTGATGCACGTCGAGGTCGATGTACAGCACTCGCAACCCGTCCCGACGTGCACGCGCGATCGCCAGCGCCGGGTCGTTGTAGATGCAGAAACCGGACGCTCGCGCGCGCATCGCGTGATGCAGGCCGCCACCCGGGTGGAAGGCATGCTCGGCATCCCCGCGGAGGATGCCTTCCATCGCACGCAACGAGCCACCGGCCACCGACGCAGCCGCGTCGTGCATACCCGGGAACGGCGGGTTATCGGACATCCCGATCCCCGCCTCCGAGAACCCGTACGGATCAACCGAGAACCGCTTCACGACCTCGAGGTACTCGGCCGCGTGACCCAGCAATAGGTCGGCGTCGGGCGCCGGTTCGGGCGCCAGACCCGGCTCAGCGCCGACCGCACGCAAAAGGTCGATCCCAGGTCCGAAACGGCGCGGCGTCAGCGGATGGTCGGGCCCGAAGTCGTAATCGGTGGAGTTTGGCCCGTAGACGAGCAGCATGACCGGCACGATAGCGGGTGCCGCCGCGCTACCATCCGCGGATGCAGGACATCGGTCTCGTTCTCATCGTGATCCTCGCGCTGGTGTTGCTGTGGCGCGGGCCGAAGACGCTGCCCAAGCTCGGTCAGGCGCTCGGGCGGGGCGTGCGCGAGGCGCGTGAAGAGGCATCCAAGGCGCAGGCCGAGATCCAGGCCCGCGCGTCCGACGAGTCGTCGACGACCGCCGACTCGGACCAAGCACCGGCTGACGGACAGACAGACGCGCCGCAAGACGCGCCAGACGCGCCGGCGGACACCCCACCGGCCGACCGCAGGCCACCCGACACGGCGTGACCCCGGACGAGCTCGAGGCTCTCATCCGACGACCCGACCCGGGTCCTCATCGAACGACGATCGAGATCGACGGCGTCCCGACGGAGACGCTCGCCGACCTGCCACCCACGCGTGACGGCCTGCTGTTCGTCGGGCTGAACCCGTCGCCGGTCAGCGTCGCAGCCGGCCACTATCACCAGGGGCGCCTCGGTCAGCGGTTCTGGCAGCGGCTGATGCATACGGGCATCATCCCGCCCCGCACTGACGTCACCGAGGCGGACGACGCCCTCGTCGCGGCCGGCCACGGGATCACCGACCTGATCAAGCGCCCGACGGCTCGCGACGAGGCCACTGACGAGGCGCTGCGCGAAGGGGTCGGTCCGCTCTGGCAGAAGATCGCGCTCTGGCGACCGGGCGCGGTCGTCTTCATCTACAAGCGAGTGGCCCAGACCGCCGCCGGCCGCGAGCTGAGCGAGCCGTGGGGTCAGCTGAAGGGCGTGGCGCTGGCCGGTCGGCCTTGCTTCCTCATGCCGGGTCCGTACGCGACGACCGAGCAGGTCGACGAAGGCCTCAACCTGCTGCGGAACCTGGCAGTGTCGCTTCCTGTGGATCGACCGTAGGCTCGTCCGCGGACGTATCCGCGACTGGCGCGCGCGGCGACGGCAAGCCGAGCCAGAACGCGACCAACAGCAGCACCCATGCGACCAGCGACGCGTAGCTCGCGAGATTCACGATCGTGATCCACGGCTCCCCGGTCCCGAGGACGGCCCCGATCGCCAGCCGCACCGCGAACAGCAGGGTGGTGGCGATCCCGGCGAGTGCCCACGCGCGCCGGGGCACGTCGCCCGAAAGCCAGCCGCCGACCGTGACCGTCACGAGATAGGCCCACGCCAGCGTCACGAGCAAGCTCACGACGAAGCTGATGGCGAGCTGGAGGAGGTCCGCTGGGGCGGGTGTCCCACTCAGCAACGGAACGATGGACGCGATCGACACGACCGCGCTGACGACCCCGAGCGCAACGAGCCAGATCATCAGAGGGCGCTCGGCTGCGCTGCGCTCCTGGCGGCGCGCGGACGACAAGCCCGCTCCGGTGTAGAGCGCGGCGAACATCCCGAGCAGGGCCGTGAACACCCCGAACGCGATGACTGCCGGCGTGGCCGGGCTGACAGCCTCCGGGGTGAAGGCGATGAGCGCCTCGAAGATCGCGCCGTCGAAGACTTCCAGGAGCTCTGCGACCGCGAACAGGGCGACGCCGACCACAAGCAACGGCACGGTTCGTCGCGCGTCTGGATGGCGGGCGAACAGCGCGACCCCGAACAGCGGCGCCACCACGCCCGGGATGAGTCCGAAGAGGAGCGCCGACACTGCGTTCAGGTCCACGATCGGGTACTGGGCAGTCCATCGGCGCCAGACGCTCCACAGGATGAACACGGCGACGAGACCGAACACGAACACCCAGACGGACTGCCGAGTCAGCACGTCGGGCAGGTGCGGACCGCGTGCTTCCGGGATGGGCCGTTCGGTGATGCCGTCGTTCATGCGGGCCAGTCTAGAGGGAGTGTCGACAGGTCACGGGTGTCCACCAAGCCACCGCGCATCGGGCGCGGCCGCGTGGACGACGGCTACCGAGGCGGGCCACGCTTCAAGGTCGATCGGGCCAGGGATCATGCGGACACCCCGGCCACCGTCCAGATCGCCCGTCACGATGAACCGCCCCTCCCCGATCACGAACGCCAGGCCCTCCGACACGAGGCCCGGCGTCGACACGACCCGAACCGGAACGTCGCCAGCGTTGATCGATGCCCCATCCTCGACTTCGGCCACGACGTACGGCAGGTGGCGGCCGCCGTGACGACCGACGTGCACCTCGATCCCCAGCTGCTCCCGCAGCGACTCAGCACCGCCCGCGTGATCCGGCTCGGCGCTCGTGAGGGCGATCGCATCGATCCGACCCCCTCGCCGCGCGGCCTCTTCGATCGCGCGATCGAGGCCGGGCCCGGTCGGATCGCCCGGGTCGATCAGGACGAACCGCTCGCGCCCGACGAGATACGCGTTGACCGGCTGGCCGGCGACGCCGCCACCTGCCGGCATCTCGATGCGAACGATCTCCTCCCCGATCTCCTCGACACCGACCTCCCCCAGCCGCCCCGGCGCCAGGCGCGACCGGATCTCGTCGATCGACGAAACGTGGAGCAGTTGCGTCAGCGTCGTCGACGTCGGCAACCACATCCCGAGCTCGCCTCGCGCCATCGACTCCAGAGCATCTACCGGTCGATGCCAGCCATGCGCGACGACCTCCTCACCGACCAGCGTCGCCTCCGCAGCCTCGGGCAAGTCTGCCGCGAAGAACCGCGCGTCAAATCGGCGCTCCATGATCGGCGGGGTGACCCAGCGCGACAGTGGCACGAGTCGATCCGTGCGTAAGCGCAGGTCGAACTCCTCGGCGAGTGCAGGGAAGACGTCCGCAGACGCCAGCAATCGATGGCGCGCCGCCGCGAGGTCCACGCCCGCCGGATGGTCCGCGAGCAGCACGCCGACCTCCTCGAACGCCTCGCGGATGGCCGCCACGTACGTGGCCAGGGCCTCGGTCGGCGGCAGGTCTCCGCCGAGGGCGGACGCGGCCTCGTCACCGCTGACCACGGATCGCGCGAGCAGCCGCGGGTCCGCGTCTGCGTCGTCGACACGTCCGCCCGGGAAGACATGGACATCGGGCGCGAAGGCCATCGACACCGGCCGACGCGTCAGCAGCACCTCCAGGCCGGCCGAGCCGGGTCGGAGCAACACGACGGTCGCGGCAGGCAGGGGCGTCGACACATCGCCATCCTAGGAGCATGGCGCGGACATTCGGACTGCTCGGCGTCCCGTCGAGTGCCGGCGCCCGGACACCAGGTCAGGAGAAGGGCCCCGCCGCCTTGCGCGCCGCCGGCCTGCTCGAGCTTCTCGACGCGACAGGCCTGGAGGTGCGTGACCACGGTGATCTGCCGCTGTTTCGCTGGCGCCCCGATCCCACCACCCGCACCCCGCAGAACCTTGCGGCGGTCGTGTCTGGCGCCTCGGAGGTGGCCGGGTCGATCGAGGGGGTCGTCCGAGACGGAGAGATCCCGCTCGTCATCGGTGGGGACTGCACGATCACAGTCGGCGTGATCGCGGGGATGCTACGAGCCGGACTCGATCCGAGCCTGCTCTACGTCGACGGCGGCGTGGATCTCTACGTGCCCGGGACCCAACCCGCCGGCCACATGGACTCCATGGGCGTTGCGCATCTGCTCGACGAGCCGGGTGCCGCGCGCGAGCTGGTCAACGTCGGCCCGACGGCGCCGATGCTCGAGCCGAGCAAGGTCATGTTCTTCGCTCAGAGCGCGGTGTCGGTGCGGCCGTCGGAGGATCCCCGGGACATCGAGGGAGTCGTGTTCTCAAGGCACGACTTCCGCAGCTACCCGCTCGAGGTCGTCGCGGGTCGTCCGTCCGAGGCCGCCACGGAAGCCCGCGCCGACATCGAGCGCGACTCCGGGCCGTTCATCGTGCATTTCGATGTCGACGTGCTCGACTTCCTCGATTGCCCGCTCGCCGACCAGCCGGAGGATCGAGGGCTGCTGCTCGATGAGGCGATGAAATGCCTCGCGGTGTTCGCGGGCAGCTCCAAGTTCGGTGGCCTGGTGGTCACGGAGATCAACCCCGACCACGCGGACCCAGAGGGCGCGACGCTCAAGCGATTCGCAGCCGGGCTGTGCGGAGCTTTGGCCCGCGGCTCGACCCAGGGCTAGGGCGTCGGGTTCGCCGTCAGCTGTTCGATCAGGCGATCCGGCGTCGACACCGGCAGCGAGCACACGAAGTCGCGGCACACGTAGGCGGTCGGACGTCCGTCGATCAGGGGCCGGTCGTGCAGCAACGCGACGGCCGAGCCCGGCGCCGCTTCCGGTGATGCCACAGCCAGGACCTGGAACGGCCGCCACTCCGACCAGACCGGCCCGAGGAGGTCCCGCGTCGCGTCGTCAGCAGGGTCGCCGATGACCGCCACCTCGACAGCGTCGCCCGCCGCGAACGAGGCCGCCACGAGCCACTGCGCGAAGCCGGTCGGGTAGCGGGTCATGTACGACGCGACCGTACCGATCGCCCGTTCCGCGGCGTCGCGATAGCGCCCCTCCCCGGTCAGCGCGGCGAGGCGGAGAAGGACCGTGGCCGCCATCGCGCCGCCCGAGGGGACGGCGTTGTCCTGCGGGTCCTTTGGGCGCGTGATCAGGCGCTCGTGGTCGTCGGCCGTGTCGAAGAAACCGCCGGCCGGGTCCTCGAATCGCTCGAGGATGCGATCCGCCAG
>DASTIG010000230.1:0-12088 GCA_035717785.1 Candidatus Limnocylindrales bacterium | reverse complement strand
GCCGACGTCATCTCCAATGACCACGAGCTGTATCTCGGGATGGCCGGGCTGGGTGCCGCACCCACGATCCGCGAGCGGCTGGCGTCGGCCGACGCCATTCTCGTCATCGGCTGTCGGTTGAGCGAGCCGACGTCATGGGAGGACACGATCCCGGGAGTCGGCACGCGCTGGGCCCACGTCGACATCGAGCCGCATCGATCGTCCGGCCCGCGGCCCGCGGACATCACGGTCGCCGCGGACGCCCGCACGTTCCTGCGCGCGGCCAACGATCGTCTGGTCGGCAAGGCCGTGCTCGATGCCGAGCTTGTCCGGCGCCGCCAGGCCAACAACGTAGCGGATCGGGCCGCCTGGGAAGACGCCGCGACCGTCGACGCGAATGCCGACGACTGGACGGGCCCCGGTGTCCATCCGGGACGAGTGATCACGACACTGCGGCACGTCCTTTCCGACGACGCGATCCTCACCACGGACGCTGGCAACTTCGCCGGCTGGGCCGGTCGCGGCTTCCGGTTCCGTCGACCCGGGACCTTCATCGGCCCTACCTCCGGTGCGATGGGCTATGCGGTGCCGGCCGCGATCGCAGCAGCTCTCGTCCACCGTGATCGGCCAGTCGTGGCGCTGGCGGGCGATGGCGGGATGGCGATGACCATGGCCGAGCTGGAGACGGCAACGCGGGAGGGTGCCCGCATCATCGTCCTGGTGTTCGACAACGAGCAGTACGGGACCATCCGGATGTGGCAGTCGAGGCGCGGGGCGGGGGCGCCGATCGCCACGGAGCTCGGCACGATCGACTTCGCCGCGATCGCCCGTGGTCTCGGCGCTCGCGGCGTCCGCATCGACCGAGACGCCGACGTCGAACCCGCCCTGCGGCAGGCCCTCGCCGAGGAGCGATCCACGGTCATCCACTTGGCGCTGGATCGAGCATGGGTGTCGGTGGACCAGCCCGCTACGCCGTAGGTCCCCGTCGCGCCGGTGGTTGACAACGCAACTACCTGCGCGTAGCGTGTCGTCACAACCGAAGGAGTCCAGCTCGCATGCCCGCAGTCGTCGTCGAAGATCTGTCCGTCCTCCCGCGCATCCCTGAACCGGATCCCGCCATCGCGCGTGAGCGCCCCGTCCGCGGCGTATCGAACGCCCCGCACGGCGTGGAAGGGGAGGGGTTCCCTGTTCGGCGGGCGTTCGCCGGCGTCGCGCTCGAGGACCTGGATCCGTTCATCCATCTCGATCAGATGGGCGAGGTGGAATATGCGCCCGGGGAGGCCAAGGGCACGCCGTGGCATCCACACCGCGGGTTCGAGACCGTCACGTACATGATCGACGGGGTGTTCGAGCACAGCGACTCCAACGGCGGGGGCGGCGTCATCACCAACGGCGATACGCAGTGGATGACAGCCGGCTCCGGCATCCTCCACATCGAACGGCCGCCCGACGCCCTCGTCGCCAGTGGTGGGCTGTTCCACGGCTTCCAGCTGTGGGTCAACTTGCCGGCTCTCCAGAAATGGGCGGCCCCGCGCTACCAGGACATCCGGGCGAGCGAGGTGTCGCTCCTCTCATCCCCTGACGGCGGGGCACTCGTGCGCGTGATCGCAGGGGATATCGCCGGTCATGCCGGCCCGGGCTCGACGTACAGCCCGATGACGCTGGTCCACGCAACACTGGGTCCCGGCGCACGCCTCCGGCTGCCGTGGCGGCCCGATTACAACGCACTCGTCTACGTGATGAACGGCCAGGGCTCGGTCGGAGTCGAGGGCCGGCCGATCGGGACGGGGCAGCTGGCCGTGTTCGGGTCGGGCGATGCGGTCACGATCCAGGCAGCGCGCCAGCAGGAGAGTCGCAGTCCGATGATGGACGTCCTCGTCCTGGGGGGTCGCCCGATTCGCGAGCCGGTGGCCTGGCTCGGGCCATTCGTCATGAACACGCGCGAGGAGGTCCTGCAGGCCGTCGCCGACTACCAGGCCGGACGGTTGGGCAGCATCCCTGCTGTCCACAACACGCCGCCGAATCTGGTGCAGACCACGCCGCCCGCCACACCCGAAGGCTGACCTCGACTCAGGCGAGTCCCCGGGCGTCCAGCGCCCGGCCCCAGTGGAAGACACGCACAGCGGCGAGCACGCCGAAGGCCGCCAGCACCAGCACGGTGGCGGCCGCGATCGACGCATCGAGGTCTCCCGCCCCGAACTCGGCGTAGACGACGAGGGGAAGCGTCTGGGTCCGTCCCTCGATGCTGCCCGCGAACATGATCGTCGCGCCGAACTCACCGAGTGCCCGCGCCCAGCTCATGACCAGCCCGGCTGCGAGTGCGGAGCTCGCGAGCGGGACGGTGATGGTCCGGAAGAGATGGGACTCCGAAGCCCCATCGGCCCGCGCGGCGTCCTCCAGGTCACGGTCGACGCCGGCGATGCCGGTGCGCGCGGAGCGGACGAAGAACGGTGCCGACACGAACGTCTGGGCAAGGATGACCGCGATCGTCGTAAACGGGACGCTCAGTCCCAGCGCGTTGAGTTGGTCCCCGAGCAGCCCGCGGTTGCCGAAGACCAGCAACAGTGAGAGCCCGGCGACCGCTGGCGGCAGCACGATCGGCAGGTCGATGACGATCTCGACGAGGCGCTTGCCCGGGAACGTCCGACGCGCCAGGACGTAGGCCAGAGGCAACCCGAACGC
Organism: Candidatus Limnocylindrales bacterium; assembly: GCA_035717785.1. GTDB lineage: Bacteria > Chloroflexota > Limnocylindria > Limnocylindrales > CSP1-4 > SPCO01. Next base: position 9,427 of record DASTIG010000230.1, on the reverse strand, counting down.
GACCGTGATCGCGAGCGAGACCGACGTCGTGACGAGGCTCAGCGCGATCGCGTCGAGCACGGCGGGCGTGCCGAGAGCCCGCGCCAGCGAGCCACCGCCGACGGCACGCACGACCAGGACGAGGATCGGCAGGCCGAGGAACAGGGCGAACAGGAGGGCCGCGCCGAGCACGGCACGGCGCCCGATCACGCGGCCGGCGCGACCCGGGTCATCCGCCACCACCGCGACCGCCCGCCGGCATCTCGACGATGACGTGCGTCGCCTTGACCACACACACGGCCTCGTCGCCGACCTTGATGCGCAGCTCATCGACGGCCTCGGCCGTCATCAGGCTCACCAGGCGGTGCGGTCCAGCCATCACTTCGACCACGGCCGCCACGCGATCCTTCTCGACCCGGGTGACGATGCCGTGGAAACGGTTGCGGGCCGACTGCGCCACGATCGGCCGGTCCGATCCGCTCACCCGGCGCTCTGTGAGCAGCCGGCTGACCTCCTCGATGGCGATCTTTCGTTGCCCACCGGCCGATCGATCGACCCGCAGCCGCCCATCCGCCTCCCAGCGCCGCAGGGTGTCAACGGACACCTGGAGCATCTCCGCTGCTTGGCCGACGCGGAGGCCGGCGGACGTACGAGGGCGTGCCATACCGAGGAGTATGCACGCGCGAACACGCGGTGCCAAGGTAGCTGACTCTTCGTTCCTAGGTACGCGGGATCGGGTCGGGCGGGTGCGGCAGGTCGGCTAGAGTTCGAGGATGCCCGACTCCCGGCCCGATATCCGTGCGTGTCCGGCGGGCCGAGGTGACGGCACCAACCCGTGAGTCGCGCCGCGATCCCGGTTGGCGTCATCGCCGGTCTGTTCGTGGCGTCGCTGGCGATGCGGCCGCAGATCCTCGCGATCGGTCCGCTGCTGCCACTCATCCGCGAGGATCTCGGGCTGTCGGCGGGCATCGCCGGTCTGCTCACGTCGATCCCGGTCCTGTGCATGGGTCTGTTCGCACCAGTAGGTCCGCGTCTGGCCGCGCGCTTCGGATCCGGCGTGGCCTTCGCGGCCTGCCTCGTCGCCATCGTCGCCTTCGGGCTGGCCCGGACGTTCGCTCCGTCGGTGCCACTCTTGCTGCTCGCGACGCTCGGCATCGGCATCGGGATCGGGTCGGCCGGGGCGATCCCATCGATGATCGTGTCGCGACGCATGCCCGACCGTCCGGCCCTCGGCACCGGCGCCTACGCCGGCGGCATCGTCGCCGGCTCGACGCTGGCTGCCGGGTTCGCCGTGCCGCTGGCCGCCGGGGACGACTGGCGCCGCGCCCTCCTGATCATCTCGGCTCTGTCGATCCTCTCCGTGGTCGCCTGGGTCGTGCTCGGCGGCCTCGATCGGCGACCCGCCGACAGGGCGACGACGGCCCGGCGGCTGCCGTGGGGGGACGCGACCGCGTGGCTGCTGGTCGCGGTCTTCGGTTTGCAATCGGTGCTCTTCTACGGGATCGTGTCCTGGCTGCCAAATGCGTTCGTCGAGCGCGGCTGGAACACGACCGATGCCGGGGCGTTGATCGGCGTGTTCAACGGCATCGGGCTGATCACCACGGTCGCCGTCCCGCTCATGGCGGATCGGCTCGGACCGCGCCGGCCGCAGCTCCTCGTCGCGTCGGCGATCGCGGTCGGTGGGCTGATCGGGATCATCATGGCGCCCGAGCTCGCGTTCGCCTGGGTGGTGGTCCTCGGCCTGTCGCTCGGTGCGGTGTTCCCGCTGGTGCTGACGCTGCCGCTGGACGTCGCCGACGATCCCGCGCGCGTCGGATCGGTCGCGGCCCTGATGCTGCTCGGCGGCTACATCGTGTCGTCGAGCGGTCCGGTGATCCTGGGCGCCGCCCGCGACGTGACGGGGGATTTCGGTGCGAGCCTCTGGATGCTCGTCGCCATCGCCGTGGTCCTCGTTGTGTCGTGCCTGCCGCTGTCGCCCGCTCGCCTGCGACGCGGGGTCCATCGCGATGTGGCCGAGACGTCGTCGCCATGAGGCCCGAGCTCGTTCCCAGCCCGTGGCTGCGTGCGTTGCCAGGGCTTGCAATCCCTAGTCGATTAGTGGACAATGCGCCGCGATGATGCGCACGCACCACCACTACTGCATGTGTCATGCCGCTGCCGAGCAGGGCAGGTGGTGTCGCTAGGCGTGCGTTCGACATAGACCGGCACGCCGGCCCTCACCCCGAACCCCTGCATTGGCAGGGGTTTCTTGTTATCCCGACCCACCACGAGGGAACGATCCAGATGACGACAAGCGCCACCATCAGCACCACCGAACTCCGTGATCGACTCGCCGACCCGTCCCTGACGGTCGTCGACGTCCGATCTCTGACCGCCTATAACGGGTGGCGCCTGAAGGGCGAAGTTCGCGGTGGCCACATCCCGGGAGCCGTGGGGTTTCCGATCGACTGGCTCCGAACGGTCGACGAGCCTGAGATCGCCCGCCTGCTCGCCGGCAAGGGTGTGACCGCCGACCGCGATGTCGTCGTCTACGGCAACGGGCCCGACGATGCCTCGGCCCTTGTCACCAAGCTCGAGTCGCTCGGTATCCCGGGGGCACGGACCTACGCCGACGGGTTCGCGGCGTGGGCCGCCGACCCGGAGCTACCGGTCGAGCGGCTCCCGAAGTACGACCGGCTCATCCACATCGATTGGCTGCGCCAGGTCCTCGCCGGCGAGCGCCCGGAGGCCGCGCCGAGGGGCGACCTCCTGCTGTTCCACGTCAACTTCGGGGTTCCCGAGGAGTACGCGGAGGCGCACATCCCCGGTGCCCTGTACCTGGACACGAATGTGCTCGAAGACCCGGCCGACTGGAACCGGCGGTCGCCGGAGATCCTCGACGCGGCCATTCGCGGGCTCGGCATCACCAAGGACACGACCGTCGTCGTCTACGGGCGTGACACGGAGGGGCAGGCCAACGAGAAATGGCCCGGTCGCCGGGCCGGCCAGATCGCTGCCACCCGGGCGCTGATGATCCTGACCTACGCAGGTGTCGAGGACGTCCGACTGCTCGACGGCGGGTATGACTGGTGGGTCCGCGCCGGCAACCCGGTCGAGACGGTCCTGCGCGAACCGTCGCCGGTCGCCGACTTCGGTGCGGTGATCCCGGTCCGTCCTGAGGTCATCGTCGACATCGAGGAGGCGAAGGAGATCATCGCCGACCCGGACGGCGCGGCACTGGTCAGCGTGCGCACCTGGCGCGAGCACATCGGCAATGTCAGCGGCTACAACTACATCGGCCCGGCCGGCCGGATCAAGGGTGACGTGTGGGGCAACTGCGGCACCGACGCCTACCACATGCAGCACTACCGGAATGTCGACAACACGATGCGAGCCTATCCCGAGATCACAGCCAACTGGGCCGAGGCGGGGATCGTGCCGGACAAGTGGGTCGCGTTCTACTGCGGCACCGGCTGGCGGGCCAGCGAGACCTGGTTCTACGCGTTCCTCCAGGACTGGCCACGCATCGCGGTGTACGACGGCGGCTGGTTCGAGTGGAGCCAGGACCCGGCCAACAACCCGATCGAGGTCGGCGTGCCCGACGCGGTGACGCCGCGGGACGTGTACGCGGCTTAGCGCTCAGCGGCGCCACCCGCCACTGACTACCATCGGCGGGTGGCTACGGACCGGTTGAGGATCGGCATCGTCGGCTGCGGCGATGTCGCCGCACGGCATTACCTGCCGGCGCTCGCCGACATGGCCGGCGACGTCCGCGTCGCTGCGCTCATGGACGTGCGGCTCGACGCGGCACGTGGCAGGGCGCAGGCGATCGCCGGATGGTCGCCGGATGCGGCCACGTTCGATGATCTCGACGCGATGCTCGAGGCCGGCGGGCTTGATGCGGTGATCGACCTCGCACCGGCGCCCAGGCATGCGACGGTCAACCAGGCGATCCTGGACGCGGGGTTGCACCTCTACTCGGAGAAGCCGATCGCCAACACCGTCGCGGAGGCCGATCGGCTCATCGCGACGGCGACCGACCGCGGCGTTATGTTCCTGTGCGCACCTGGCGTCGCGGCGACGCTGCGAGTCCGGTGGCTCAAGGAGCTCGTCGACTCCGGGCGATACGGGCCTGCGACTTTGGTGGTCGCTCACCACGCCGATCCAGGTCCGGCGGCCTGGCGCGAGTACACCGGCGACCCGCGGCCCTTCTATGGGCCGGGCGTCGGCCCGGTGATCGACCACGGCGTCTATCGACTCCACGCGATGACGGCCCTGCTCGGACCCGTCACCCGCGTCCAGGCGATGGGCGGCTTGGGCGCGCCGACGCGGATCGTGCGCGGAGGACCGTTGACCGGTCAGGAGATCGCGGTCACGACCCCGGACCACGTGCTGATCAACCTGGAGTTCGCGAACGGCGCCCTCGGCCAGCTGCTGGCCAGCTTCGGGACGGCGAGCACGCGGGCTCCCTGGCTCGAAGTGCACCTCACGAGGGCGACGATCAGCTTCGGCGGCCAGTCGCACGACCGCCACGCGCCGGTGAGCGTCTACGTCGACGATGACTCGCCGGCCGCGCAGGAGGGCTGGCGCGAGGACGTCGAGGTCCCGACGGACGACCACGAAGTCGTCGAGACCGGCGTCCGCCATTTCGTCGACTGCCTGCGCGGCCGGACCGACCCAGTCCTGACGGCCGAGCACGCCCGCCATGTCCTCGACGTGATCGTGAAGGCGTACGCCTCCATCGAGGACGGCGCATCGCACCGAACCAACACGACGTTCTAGATGCTCACCTCGCTGACGAGGAAGTACGTCTCCATCGGGCCTTTGCCCTTGATCTCGACCTGACCGCGAGGGACGAACTCGAACCGGTCCCTCAGCCGGCTCTCGACGGCACCCGTCACATGGATCCGCCCGGGCTCGCCAGTGGATTCCATCCGGCTGGCAACATTGACGGTGTCGCCCCAGACGTCGTAGATGAACTTCTTCGTCCCGATGACGCCGGCGACCACCGGTCCCGTATGCATCCCGATCCGGAACTGGACGCCTAGCCGGCTCGCCGCCTCGGAACGACCGACCTCCGCGGCGATCCTCAGGGCAAGCGATGCCATGCGCTCCGTGTGGTCGGGCTGCCAGACGGGCATCCCGCCGACGATCATGTATGCGTCGCCAATCGTCTTGATCTTCTCGAGTCCGCTGGCGGCGACCAAGCCATCGAACACGCTGAAGACGTCATTGAGCAGTGTGACGAGTTCGCCCGCGTCCATGCCGCTTGACAGGCTGGTGAAGCCAACGATATCGGCGAACAGCAGTGAGACATCGTCGTATCGGTCGGCGATCAGCGACTCCCCATCCCGCAATCGGTCTGCGATCGGCTCCGGGAGGATGTTGAGCAGCAGCTCGATGTTCTTCTGGTTGGCGACTTCCAGCGCGCGGACAGCAGTCACGTCGGTGCCGTAGACGTTCGTGAACTCGAATTCGGGCACGTCGACGGCGAGCAGTGCGTAGTCCCGCCCGCGAGTGCTGACGGTGACGGTGCGGCGGCTGCCCTCGCGTGCCGTGGCCTGCAGCTCCCCGCGCAGGGGCTGCGGCAACGGTGCGCCGAGGCTTCCGCCGACTCCCGCGATCAGGTCCTGCGCGGCACGATTCACATACACGAGGTCGCCCACCATCGACATCCGGAACACCGGATTCGGGTTCTGGTCGGGGAACTTGGTGATCGCCCGCTCAGCGGTGACATCCGTTCCGTAGACGTTCGTGAAACCAAGGTCTGGCAACCGCACCGGGAGAAGTTCAAACGTACGCGGACCCACACGCACATCGACCGGCCCAGCGGTCGACTGCATACGCTCGAGCCATGTTGTCGGGACCTGCGCACCGACTCGCAGGCCGAGCTCGTGGAGAAGCGGGGCACTTGCCTTATTGGCGTAGATCAACTCGCCGTCATCGCTCACGCGCATGACTGGGTGGGGATTCGCGCCAGGAAAGAACTCGGTCTTGGGGTCCGCCCGGGACGTCATGTACGCATCAGGATGGCCCGAGCCGCCATGCCTCGACTGCTTCGCGCTTGCCCTTGACGCGCACGGCCCCGAGCTCGGAGCCGACGCGATCCGGGCCGAGCGCTTCCCATGTCGCACGGCCGACGACGATCTGCCCCGGCTCCGCGGCCGTCATGAGCCGCGCGGCCGTGTTGATCGTGTCGCCGATGACAGCGAAGCTCCGCCGCCCGGCCGCACCGACGTCCCCGACGACGGCTGGGCCTGTGTTGACGCCGACCCGGAAGATCGGCCAGCCGGGATGGTCGGCGGCCAGCGGTCGCGCCGCATCGACGATGGCCGTTGCGGCCTGTGCGGCACGCCGCGCGTGGTCGGGCTGATCGCCGCCCGCGTTGAAGATGGCCATCACGCCGTCGCCGGCGAAATGCTCGATCACGCCACCGGCCCGGTCGATGCCCGGGACGACCACCCCCCAGAACGCGTTGAGCATGGCGAGGACCTCGGTCGGTGGGCGCGTCTCGCTGAAGGTCGTGAAACCGGCGAGGTCTGCGAAGACCACGCTCACGACCCGCTCTTCTCCGGGGATGGCGGCACCAGTGCCCTCGCGCCGGATGCGCTCCGCGACGACCGAGGGCAGATACGGCTGGAAGGACGCGTCGAGCCGGCGCAGCTCGTGCGCGGCGCCGGCCAGGAGCGCAACCTCGTCGCTGGAGGCACCCTCCGACCGGAGCTGGGACAGCACCCGGTCGATGGAGCCCCCCTTCGCATCGGCCGCGGCGACAGCCGCGATCGCTCCCGCATTCCATCGGTCGATCTGGGCAAGCGTCTGTTCGAGATAGAGCCCGCCGAACGCGCCCGTGAGGGAGCCGCTCCGGCGGTACTCGGCACGGGCACCGAGCGCGATCAGCGCGAAGGCGGCGAGCATCAGGATGTGCCATTCCCACCAGCTCAAGCGCCAGTTCCGGCTCAGGACGACGGCGATCATCGCCTCGGCAAGCAGGATCAGTGCGATCGCCACTGACAGCAAAAGCGCGCCCCCCCGATCGAGATACATGCGGATCGAGCGCCATGCAGCGAAGGCATACAGAGCGACGGCCGCGCCCCCGAGGATGGTCAGCGGGCCGACCCCCTCCTTGACAGGTGGCGGCCCATCCAAGGGTGGCAGCCGGGCGAGGGAGAAGATCCCCCACACCACCATGAGGACGACCAGACCGCCGAGCAGCACCGGCCGGATGTGGAGCACCGAGCGCGCGCGAGGCCCGGCGATCGCGCTGGTCGAGGCAGCGGCGAATATCGATGCGAGGACGAGCCCGACCGGGGTGGCGATGACGAACCCGGCGTTCGGCTGCTCGAGCAGGACGCCGGGTGTCGCGAGCGCGTGCAGGCCCAGGAACCCGGCGGCGGACAGGAATGCGAGCGAGATCAGCACCATGCGTGCGTCGCGGTAGCGACCGGCGGCGACGTTGGTGACGTACGCAAGGACCACGTTGACGCCGGCCGTGATCAGGACGAGCCAGAAATGACTCGGATGGTGCTCCCACTCGTGGTCGAGCTCCGGGCGAGCGAGGAGCAGCCCCAGTCCGGCCAGCGGGAGGACGATCGCGACGACGATCGACCACGAGATGCCCGTGAGCCCGGTGCTCGGCCGGGCGTCGGTCGCCATCCTCGCAGCATACGACCGCCCCGATCGCCCGAGATGCCATCATCGCCCGGTGGCTGACCAGATCCTGACGCAGCGCGCCCTGAACCGCGCGCTCCTGGCACGACAGCTGTTGCTTGAACGTTCGACCCTGTCGATCCCGGACGCCGTGGACCAGGTCGGCGGCCTGCAGACCCAGTACGCGCCGTCCGGGTATGTCGGGCTGTGGGCGAGGCTCGCCGGCTTCGAACGTGCCGCTCTCACACATGCGTTGGAGGATCGGTCGATCATCCAGGCGACGCTCATGCGGGTCACGATCCACATCGTCTCGCGCCGCGAATACTGGCCCTTCGCGCTCGGTGTCCGCCAGGCGCGCCGCGAGCAATGGCGGAGGACCGCCATGCGACTGAGCGGGGTAGGGGAACGAGACATGGAGGCGGCCGCTGACCGCATGCGAGCGGCCCTGGCGGACGGCCCTCGGACCGTCAAGGAGCTCGGTGACCTCGCGACGGGCTTCGTCGGGACACTCGGGCTGTGGGTGGACCTCGTCCGCGTGCCGCCGGCCGGGACGTGGGAACGTCGTCGGGCCGACCGCCTCGCCCTGGCCGAGGACTGGGTCGGTCCCCCCACGGCCACCGAGGCCGACGGCCTGGCGCACATCGTTCGCGCGTACCTGCGCGCATTCGGACCCGGGGCGTGGCGAGACATCGCATCCTGGGCCGGGATCTCGATCGCGGCCGCCAAGGAGGCCGCACGCGGCCTGGATCTGCGGTCCTTCCGCGACGAGGATGGCGGCCAGCTGGTGGATCTGCCCGACGCCCCGCTGCCAGATCCCGACACGCCCACGCCCGTGCGGTTCCTGCCGCACTGGGATGCGAACCTGCTGGTCCACGCGCGACGGACCGGGTTGCTGCCGGAGCAGTACCGGTCGCGCGTCTTCTCGACGAAGAACCCGTTCTCCGTGGGGACGTACCTCGTCGACGGCGTCGTTGCCGGCGGGTGGTCGCTCAAGGACGGGCGAATCGTCCTCGATCCATTCGAAGAGCTGACGGCCCGTGACAAGCGCGCCGTGGAACGCGAACGAGAGGCACTCGAGGCCTTCCATGCCTGACGCGTCCGCCCGCGGCGGTCGTCAGGCGGCCGGTCGCATCCGCACGAAGTCGGTCACGCGCATCACGCCGAGGAACATCCGAACGAGCCACGGCATGAGCCGCCGGCTCGGATCGTGGATGACGACGGGGTCGCGCAACGCGACGATCCGGCTGAGGGTCTTGATCTCGCATCCACCGGCCGCGAGGACGTTCTTGACCCAGTCGACGTCAGTGCAGTACGTCAGGGCGAACACGTAGTCCTGGCCGTCGCGGAAGACGTTCATCGGCACACGCCTGGTCAGCCCGGTGGTCCGCCCCCGGACGATCACGATGCCGAACCAGGGCAAGTGTCCGGCGACCTGTCGGCTGATCGGGTTGACGATCCGGTTCGTGAACGGGCGCAGCCACGCCGTTCGTGGTCGCGTCATGGGGCAGATCCGTCGGTCGATGCCATACTCGATCGATGCGATTCAAGACCACCCTCGAGCTCGGTGGCAAGACCGCGACCGGGTTCCGGGTCCCGCCCGAGGTCGTCGAGCGCCTCGGCAAGGGCAAACGGCCGCCAGTGCTCGTCACGATCAATGGCCACACCTACCGCAATACGGTGGCCGTGTACGGCGACGTCTACATGCTCGGCGTCGCCGCCGAACATCGTGAGGCGGCGGGCGTCAAGGCCGGCGACGAGCTCGACGTCGACCTCGAGCTCGACAGCGCGCCACGCGAGGTCGAGGTGCCAGCCGACTTCG
>DASTIG010000229.1:0-11520 GCA_035717785.1 Candidatus Limnocylindrales bacterium | reverse complement strand
TCGGACGCCGCAACCGATCGGCTTCCGCAAGAAGGCCGGCTCGTGACCGCGCTGCCGCCCGCGTTCGAACTGCCGACCGAGCTCGCGATCGACACGGACGTTGCGCGGCGGATCATCGGCGAGTTCATCCGCGGTCAGCTGCGCCAGGCCGGCTTCGACCGGGCTGTGCTCGGGCTGTCGGGCGGGATCGATTCGGCCCTCGTCGCGTACCTGACGGCCGAAGCGATCGGGGCGGATCGCCTGTTGTGTGTCCAGATGCCATATCGGACCTCATCGCCGGCCTCGCTGTCGGACGCCGAGGAGGTGGTTCGGAGGGTGGGTGCCACGTCTGAGCTCGTCGACATCACGCCGATGCTCGATGGCTTCTACGGCCCGACCAGCGACGCGTCGTCGCTCCGCCGTGGCAACTTCATGGCCCGCATGCGGATGGCCGTGTTGTATGACCGGTCGGTCACCTGGAACGGTCTTGTCGTCGGGACGGGCAACAAGACCGAATCGCTGATCGGCTACACGACGCTCTTCGGCGACAGCGCCTGCGCCTTCAACCCGATCGGTGACCTGTACAAGAGCCAGGTCCGCCAGATGGCTGCGGCGATCGGCGTGCCCGACGAGATCCTCCGCAAGGCGCCATCGGCCGACCTGTGGCCGGGTCAGACGGACGAGCAGGAAGCCGGGTTCGACTACCCGACGCTCGATCGCCTGCTGTTCTGGCGCATCGACAAGCGCCGCTCGATCGACGAGGTCGTGGCGCTCGGGTTCCCGCGCGAGATGATCGAGCGTGTCGACCGGATGGTGGCAGGGGCGGAGTTCAAGCGCCAGGTCCCACCGATCGCCAAGCTCGGGCCGCGGACCGCCGGCGTCGACTACCTGTACCCGCGTCGACGGCCCGGTTCGGCGCGCGGGTGACTCCGGCCCCCGGCACGGCCCCGGGCGGTGTGCTCTATGTCGTCGCCACCCCGATCGGCAACCTGGCCGACGTGACCCTGCGGGCGCTCGATGTGCTGCGCGAGGTGCCGTTGATCGCTGCGGAGGACACGCGCCTGACGCGTAGGCTGCTGGATCGGCACGGCATCACAGGACGAACCACGAGTTTCCACGCGCGCAGTGCCGCCAGCCGGCTCGAGACCCTGGTCGAGCATCTGCGGAACGGGCAGGACCTCGCGCTCGTGACCGACGCGGGGACGCCCGCCGTCAGCGACCCGGGCGCGGACCTCGTGGTGGCATGGGCCGCGGCCGGCGGACGGGTCGTGCCGATCCCCGGGGCATCCGCCGTCCTCGCGGCGGTGGCGGCGACCGGCGTCACCGGTCCGCGTTGGACGTTCGAGGGGTTCCTGCCGCGCTCCGGTCGGGGGCGGCGCGAGCGGCTCGCGACGATCGCCGCCGACACGCGCGGGAGCGTGATCTTCGAGGCTCCGCGTCGCGTGGCTGGAACGTTGCGCGACCTGGCCGCGGCCTGTGGGGGTTCACGATCGGGCGCCGTGGCCCGTGAGCTGACCAAGGTCCATGAGCAGATCGTCCGTGGCACGCTGGCCGAACTGGCTGCAGCCGTCGACGATGGCTCAATCCCCTCGCGTGGCGAGTTCGTGCTCGTCGTCGGGATGGGTGAGGCACCAGCGGGTCCGGGCGAGGACGCGGTCGCCACGGCCGTGGCCGCCGTCGACCGGCTGGTCGACGAGGGCGTCGCCCGGGGTGAAGCGGCCCGTCGCGTGGCCGCTGAGACCGGCGTCCCGCGGCGCCGGTTGTACCGCCCGGCCGACGTGTAGATTGGTGGGGATGACAGCGGTCTCGGTCAGCGGCCCCGCCACCTCCCGGATCCCGCTCGCCTACGTCGTCGCACTCGTCCCGGTCGCCGCGGCGCTCAACATCGTGGGCGGCACGATCAACACCGCGCTCGGCCTGCCGACGTTCCTCGACCAGATCGGCACCGCGGTGGTCGCGATCACTCTCGGACCGTGGTGGGGAGCGCTCGTCGGTGTCATCACCAACACCGCCGGGGCGTTCGTCATGGGGCCCGCGTACGTGCCGTTCGCGCTCGTGAACGTCGCCGGGGCTCTCGTGTGGGGATACGGCGTTCGCTCGCTCGGGATGGGGGCCAGCGCGCCGCGCTTCTTCCTGCTCAACGTGATCGTCGCCCTGGTCAACTCGGCCGTCGCCGCCCCGATCGTGGTCTTCGTGTTCGGCGGGGCGACCGGCCATTCGTCGGACGTCCTCACGGCCGCCTTCGCCGAGGCCGGCAAGAACCTGCTCGCCGCGAGCTTCGCCTCGAGCGTGATCGTGTCTCTGGCCGACAAGGTCATCACGGGCTTTGTCGCGCTGGCGATCATCGACGCGCTGCCAGCCGAGCTGAGTCGCGGCCTGCGGTTGCCCGGCCCGACTCCGAACGGTCGGCTGGCCATCGCGATCGGCGGTGTCGTCATCGGCGCTGCGCTGGTCGCCGTTTACGTCTTCCTGACACCACCCGCTCCGCCGGCCGCCTGATGGATCGTTCGGTCGGACCGCGCGACGGGCTCGGGGCCGCGATCATCGCGCTCGGCATCCTCGCGATCGCGATGCCGTTCGCCGTCGAGCGCCTGCCGACCGTCACGTCCGGGGACCAGGCTGCCCTCGTGCTCGCCGGGATGAGCATCCTCCTCGGCCTGTTCGTCGTCGTCGCCGGCGTTCTGTCGTTCTTCATCCACGACTAGGCGACGACCCGTCCGCGACCCACGCACCATGGCCGACGCGCCGATCGTCTCGCTCGCCGACTTGACCGTCATTTACGCGGGATCCGAGCGTCCTGCGCTGAGCGGGATCGACCTCGACATCGCACCGGGCGAATGCGTCGGCGTCATCGGCCTCAACGGGGCGGGCAAGACCACCCTCGGGCTGTGTCTCAACGGCGTCATCCCGCAGCTGCTGCCGGCGACGGTCACGGGACGCGCGCTCGTCTGCGGCCGCGACCCGACGACCACCCCCGTCCGCGAGATGGCGCGCTCGGTCGGGATCGTCTTTGACAACCCGGAGTACCAGTTCAGCCAGGCGACGGTCGCGGAGGAGGTCGCGTTCGGTCTCGAGAACCTGGGCGTCGTGCGCGAGTCGATGCCGGCGCGGATCGCCGTGGCGCTCGAAGCGGTCGGGCTCACCGGGCTCGAGGAGCGCTCGCCGTTCGCATTGTCCGGTGGGCAGCAGCAGCGTCTCGCGATCGCCTCGGTGCTCGTCATGGAACCGGCGATCCTGGTCATGGACGAGCCGACCTCGAACCTCGACCCGGTCGGCACGGCCGAGGTGTTCGACATCGTCAGGCGGCTCAACCGGGACGAGGGCATGACCGTGGTCGTCGCCGAGCACGACGTCGAGGCGGTGGCGGCCCTCGTCGATCGCATCGTCGTGCTCGCAGAGGGCCGGATTGCTCTCCAGGGACGCACGCGTCAGGCACTGGCTCGGATCGAGGAGCTCGATGCGCTCGGGCTTCGACCGCCCGGGGTGACCGAGGTGGCGCACGCCCTCGCGCCCGCTGATCCCGAACTCCCTGTCACGGTCGACGAAGCGCTCCGCTGGCTCGAGGCACGGGTGTGAGCGGCGGCGAGACGGTCGTCGCGATCGACGACCTGCGGTTCGCCTATCCCGGCGGCGTCGCTGCGCTCGCCGGCGTCTCGCTCCGGATCGCCCGCGGCACCATTTTCGGCATCGTGGGCCAGAACGGGTCGGGCAAGACGACGCTCGCGAAGCATCTCAATGGCCTTCTGCGACCGACGTCCGGGCGGGTCGTCGTCACGGGGCTGGATACCACCGAGCACGCGGTCCGGGAGCTCGCCCGTCACGTCGGCTACGTGTTCCAGAACCCGGGCCATCAGCTCTTCGCGCGGACGGTCGCCGAGGAGCTGGCTATCGGCCCGCGCAACCTGGGCGTGGAGGCGGATGAGATCGATGATCGCATCGCGTCGGTCACCGCGACCCTCCAGCTGACGGACGTGCTGCCGATGCACCCGTACCGGCTGCCGCTCCCGATGCGCAAGCTCGTGTCGATCGCGTCCGTGCTCACCATGCGCCCGAGCCTGCTCGTCCTCGACGAGCCCACCACGGGCCAGGATCACCGGACGAGCCGGCGCATCACGGAAGTGATCGACAGCGTGCGGGCCGGCGGGACGACCATCGTCTGCGTGACGCACGACATGTCGCTGCTCGCGGCGGTGAGCGACCGAGTCGTCGTGCTTCACGAAGGCCGGATCGCAGCGGACGGGACGCCGCGGGGCATCCTGTCTGATCGAGCCCTCATGGCCGCGACGCGGATACGGCCTCCCCAGGTCACCGAGCTGTCGCTCGCGATACGGGGTCGGGCCGATCGGCCGGGCGCCCTGTCGGTCGGTGAGCTCGTGGACGAGATCCGGAGCGTGACGTGACCACCACGATGGGACCATCACTGGCGGCGGAACGTGGCACGTCGTGGCTGCACCGCCTCGACCCGCTCGCAAAGCTCGCCTGGCTGCTCGCCGTCGTCGTCGTGGCGTTCGCCACGTACCACCCGATCCCCCTGCTCGCTCTGGCGGCGGTCGGGTTCGCGGTGGCTCTCTCGGCCGGCGTGGGCACACGGGTCGCACGAATCCTGCTGATCTTCGCGCCGGTGGCTGCGTCGATCCTGGTCATCCAGAGCCTTGCGCCGGCCGGGTGTCAGGGCGCCTGCACCCCGTTCATGTGGGTCGGACCGTTCGCGCTGTACCAGGAGGGCACGATCCACGGCCTGTCGCTGGTCGGCCGGCTGCTCGCGGTCGAGACGTTCGCGCTCGCGGTCATCGCCACGACCCACCCGAGCGACCTGTTCGCGGCGTTGGCCCGGCTGCGGGTCCCGTACGTGGCCAACCTGATGGTCTCGATGACGCTCCAGCTCATCCCGATCCTGCAGCGGGAGTTCGCGCTCGTCTTGGCGGCTCAGCAAGCGCGCGGGATGCGAGGTTCGGGGTTCCGCGCGGTGCTGCCCTCGTTCGTACCGGTTTTTGCGGGAGCGTTCGAGCGGGTCCAGCAGCTGACGATCGGCCTCGAATCGCGTGCGTTCGGCGCGGGCGAGCGGACGTCGTACCGGCAGATCCGGTCCGGTCCGCGCGACGTCGCGGCGGCGATCGCCGGACTCGTGGCCGGCGTCGTCGGGACGGTGGTCGGGCTCTCGACGTGGAGCGCCGACCGAACGCCGGACGTCCTGTTCCCGCCCGCGGTGGTCGGCGCCGTGTTCGTGCTGGCCGGTACCCTGTTCGTCGGCGTGATCCTTGCCGGGATCCGATCGATGGCGCGGGCGTGAGGAGGTGGCGATGACATCGGTCGATGCTCTGCCGCCCGGCCCCGTCTTCGATCCGGCGGACCCGGCGTTCATGGCCGATCCGTACCCCGCATATGCACGGATCCGCGAGTCGACCGCGGTGTGGCACCCGGACGGCGATCACCTCTGGTACCTGACCCGCTTCGCCGACGTCCATGCCGGCTTTCGCGACCGGCGGCTCGGGACCACATTCCTCCACCGCTACACGCCGGACGAGCTCGGTCTCGCCCCGGACGTGCCGGTATGGCGCGATCCACGGTGGCAGGACTTCCAGGCGTTCGAGCGCTGGGAGATGCTCAACCTCGAGCCTCCGCTCCACACCCGGCTTCGCCGGCTCGTCACCGAGGCGTTCACGCCGCGGACGGTCGAGGGCCTGCGGTCCGGGACAGGGGAGCGGGCTCGGTCGTTGCTCGCGCAGGGCCGTGAGACGGGCTCGATCGACCTCGTGGGCGACTACGCGCAGCACTTCTCCCTGGGCATCATCTGCGGGCTGATCGGCGTGCCGGCAAGCGACGAGGCCACGATCCTGCGATGGTCCGACGAGACCGTACGCATGTACGAGCCGTCCCCGTCGGAGACCCAACGCCGCGCATCGAATGACGCCGCCGGCTCGTTCCGGCGGTATTTGCTCGACCTCGTGGCGGATCGACGGGCCCGCCCGGCCGACGATCTGCTATCCGCCCTGCTCAAGGCGACGGTCGATGGCGAGCGCCTCACCGACGACCAGATCGTGTCGACCGCGATGGTCCTGCTGATGGCCGGCCACGAGGCGGCCGTGAATGCGACGGCGAATGGGGTCGCCGCGCTCGCCGCGCACCGGGATCAATGGCGGGCCATCCACAGCGGGCGGGTGACGCCGCGCGCTGCTATCGAGGAGATCCTGCGCTTCGACCCGCCTCTCCAGTGGTTCGAGCGGTGGGTCCTCGACGACGGATTCGAGGTCGACGGCGTCGCGATCCCGGTCGGGTCGAGGGTCGCGCTCGTGCTCGCCGCCGCGAACCGGGATCCCCGCCGCCACGCCGACCCCGATCGATTCGACGTCGGGCGCGCCGATACGACCCACCTGTCGCTCGGCGGCGGCATCCATTTCTGCATCGGGGCGCCACTCGCCCGCCTCGAGCTGGAAACGACGTTGATCGAGCTGGCCCGCACCGAGACGGAGCTCACCATCCTGCCGCCGGCCGTGCGCCGTCCGACCTTCCAGTTCCGGGGCTACGACCGGCTGGTCATCGCACTATCGGGAGGCGCATGAGGTGAGCGACGCGCGCATCGTGGTCGTCGGGAGCACGATGATCGATCTGGTCGCCTACGCCGATCGGCTGCCGGGGGACGGCGAGACCGTCGTCGGATCGAGCTACGTGACGGGCTTCGGGGGCAAGGGCGCCAATCAGGCGGTGATAGCCGCGCGCCTTGGGGCCGAGGTGGCGATGGTCAACACCCTCGGCGAGGACGACCACGGCACGGCATATCTGGCCCAGTTCGCCGCCGAGGGCATCGACACGACCTTCATCCGGCGCGTGCCGGGATCATCGGGTGTCGCGCCGATCTGGGTGGACCGCACGGGCACGAACCGCATCATCATCGTCCCTGGCGCCAACATGGAGGTCCGGCCGGACGTGGCAGCCGAGGCCGTCGAGACGGTCCGGCCGAAGGTCGTGATCGGGCAGTTCGAGATCCCGCAGGCTACGACCGCGGCCGGGTTCGCCGCTGCGCGCACGCACGGTGCCACGACCGTCTTGAACCCGGCACCGGCCGCCCCGGTCGACCCGGCGCTGCTCGGTGTGACGGATTGGCTGGTGCCGAACGAGACCGAGTTCGAGCTGATCGCCGGGGTCCGGCTGGGGGAGACGGACGACGACCGGGCCGCGGTGGTGAGCGCCTTCGCCGACCGACTCGGCGTGTCGGTCGTCGTCACGCTCGGCGAGCGCGGCGCGCTGGTCGTCCCGCGTGGCGGCACCCCGTCCCGTGTCGAGGCGCCACGCGTCGAGGCGGTCGACACGACCGGTGCGGGCGATGCCTTCGTCGGGGCGTTCGCGGTCGGCCTCGCGCTTGGCCGGTCCGTCGAGGACGCCGTCCGGCTGGGCTGTGTCGCTGCCGCCGACAGCGTGACCCGGCGCGGCACCCAGGCCTCCTACCCGGGCACGGCCGCGGCAACCCGCATCCTGGCCGAGACCGCCCCGTAGGATGTCGCCATGACCGCCGCGGTCGTCCCCGCACCCGCCCCCGGTGGCCGGGGCGGCATGCCCGTCTTCGGTCAGCTGTCGACGATCGGCCGCATCGCGCTCGTGCTCACGGTCGTCGCGAGCATCGTCGCGATCGTCCTGGACTTCGGGCTGCACGCAGATCCGAACCTCGTTTTCGTTGTCGCCGCCGCCGGGATCCTCGGCCTCGCGTGGGTGGTTGGGCTGTCGACCGAGCGCCTCGGATCGCTCACCGGGCCACAGGTCGGCGGCATCCTCAATGCGACGTTCGGCAACATCGCCGAGCTGATCATCGCCTTCTTCGCCCTGCAGGCCGGTCTCATCGAAGTCGTCAAGGCGTCGATCACAGGATCGATCATCGGCAACCTGCTGCTCGTGCTCGGCGCGAGCATCCTGCTTGGCGGGCTGCGCCACGGGACACAGACGTTCAGCCAGCGGATCGCCGCGTCCAATGCCTCGCTGCTGGTGCTAGCGGTCATCGGGCTGTTCGTGCCCGCCGTGTTCGCCTTCAGCACCAGTGACCCGGCTCAGGGCTCGCTGACCGAGGAGTCGGTCCTCGTATCTGTGGCGCTGATGATCGGCTACGCCCTCTCGCTGATCTGGCAGTTCACGAACCCCGACAACACGCTGGGCGGGCACGGGGAGAGCGCCGGACACGGAGGTCCGGCCTGGTCCGCTCGCGTCGCGATCGGCGTCCTCGTCGGCGCGGCGCTGCTACTGGCAGTGCTGTCGGAGGTCCTCGTCGGCTCGATCGAGTCGTTCATCGAATCGTTCGGGCTGTCGGCGTTCTTCGTCGGGGTCGTCCTCGTCCCGACGATCGGTAATCTTGCCGAGCACCTCGTGGCGGTCCAGCTCGCGGCCAAGGACAAGATGGAATTCGCGATGGCCGTGGCTTACGGTTCGAGCCTGCAGGTCGCGCTGTTCGTCGCCCCCGTGCTGGTCCTGCTGGGCGCGCTGCTCGGCCAGCCGATGGATCTCGTCTTCACCCCGCTCGAGGTCGCCGCGGTCGCGGCGGCCGTCGGCATCAGCGCCCTGATCGCGCTGGACGGCGAGTCGAACTGGCTCGAGGGCGCCCTGCTGATGATCGTGTACGCGATCCTGGCCGTCTCGTTCTTTGAGATCGTCTAAGAGAGGCGTCGCGGCGACGGCGCGGGAGGGGGAAACGCGCCGCCGCCACGAGCCGGGAACTGCAGATCAGGCAGCCGCGCCCTCGGCCTCGGGATCGGCCTCCGCCTCGTCGTCATCGTCGCCGTCTGCGTCGATCGCCTCAGCCGACTCCGGGATGGGATCCGTCGGGGGTGCATCGCCCAGTCGCTCTGCCTGGGCAACGAGGGACTCGGCCGCCTGCTGCGCCTCGTAGTCCTTCTTCCGCCGGCCAGACAGCATCTCGACGTGCGAGGCGACGACCTCCGTCTTCCAATGCCGTAGGCCGCGGTCATCGTCCCAGGACCGGGTCTGGAGCCGGCCCTCGATCGCCACTTGCTGCCCCTTGCCGAGGTAGGTGCCGGCGATCTCCGCGAGCCGATCCCACGTGACGACGTTGGAATACTCGGCCTTCTCCCGGCCGCCACCGAGGAACTCATTGCTCGCGACGGTGAACGTCGTGACGTTCTTGCCGCTGGCGAGGCTGCGCATCTCCGGGTCGCGCGTGAGGCGCCCCGTGAGGAATACCTTGTTCACGTTCCGATCTCCTTCCCGGCCGGCCGGATGCTCCGGTGCCGACCCTGCGTCACTCGGCGGGTGTCGACACGGACGCTAGCAAGGAGCAGTCACCGGCCACGTATCCGGATCTGCACCGCCGCTCACCCGGGTTGAGGAAAGGGAACGCCCCCGGCGACCTCCAGTCGGACACGAGCGACCCCGACATGCACGGCCGCGTACTGACGCCAGACGGGCTCGTCATGGGCCCGGCCGCCGGTACGCGTATCGTCCGCTCATCGTGGCAGCAGGTCGGAGGGTGGAGCCGTGCAACTCGTCGACTGGTCGGGAGCGCTCATCGGACCCGGCTCCGAGTGGTTCTGGGCGATGCTCCAGTTCGTCATCGTTGCGGGCACCCTGTTCGGCCTGTACCGGCAGCTCCGGCTCCAGTCGAGTCGGGATGCCATCGAACAGCTCGGTGCGTTCGACCGTGAGTGGCGCGACGAGCTGTACAACCGCTTCCGCCTGGAGATCCTCGTCGCGCTCCGTGATGGCGTGGACCCTGCCCACATCCCGGAAGCGCTGTTGGTTTGGATCGGAGGCTTCTGGGAGAAGATCGGTGGCTTGGTCCGAGCCGGCCACATCGACCCAGAGTTGCTTTGGAACGGCAGTGGCGGCGACTGCGCTGTCTGGTGGACGACGCTCGCGCCAGTGACCCGAAGGCTGCGAGCCGAGGTCGAGGGTCCGACGTACTTCGAGAACTTCGAGTGGCTTGCTGGAATCATGAACGAGTGGAACCGACGGAGCGGGATGGTGCCAGCTGATGAGGCATGGTTGGCGAGCAACATGGAGCGTCGGATCGGCATGTTTCAGGACCTGATCCGAGTCCAGCAGTCGCTCCGGACGGTCGTCGTGGCGTCGCCCGAGGCAACGCCACCGTCAGCTCGAGGACTGAGCGCCGCCCCGTGATGTAGCTGCGGCCGGGCCTCAGCCGGCGGCGGAGTCCGAGCCTCGGGATCGGGCCGGTGCCGTCGTAGTGGGCATCACCGGCGCGATCTGGCCGCGTCCCGGTGCGATCCCGATCGACCCGTCCGGGCCCATCGTGAGGGTCTCGCCCATCGCCTCGTCGCCCGTGCCCGGCTCGAGGCGACGCCGCTTCCGCTGCACGCGCGAGGCTGCAGGGTCCGGCACGATGAGCGGCGCCGCATGATGGGCCGAATCAGCCGCCGACAGCGCCAGGACCGTGGCATCCGGCTCAGGCGCGCGGCTCGCATAGAGGTCGCAGAACAGGTCCACGAGCTCGGGGTCGAACTGCGTGCCGCTGTGCCGCCGCAACTCGGTGATCGCCTGATCGTGGCTGATCGCCCGCTTGTACGGGCGATCGTTGGTCATTGCGTCGTAGGCGTCGGCGATGGCTACGATCCTGGCGCCGAGCGGGATCTCGTTCGCGCGCAGCCCGAACGGGTAGCCGTGGCCGGCGTAGCGCTCGTGGTGGTGAAGGATGATCGGGACCGCGTCCTTGAGGGCGGCAGCCTGCTCGAGGATCACCTGGCCGATGCGCGGGTGTTGGACGACGGTCCGCCACTCCGCCGACGTCAGGGCCGATGGCTTCTCGAGGATCTCCTCGGGCACGGCGATCTTGCCGACGTCGTGGAGAAGCGCCGCCACCCGCAGCCGGTCGATCTCGGCATCGGACAGCTGGAGCTGGCGCGCGAGCTGCACGACGATCGAGGCGATCAGCGCCGACGGCTGGCCGCGGTAGTGGGGGAGCGGGTCGAGCACCGACGTAAGGGCGGCCATCGACGCATCCCGGGCGCGTTGCCCGATCTCCATTGCCCGTGCCCGGCCGGCCGCCGAGATCGGGGCGCGTGGGACGCGGGCATCGTCATCCGGCTCGGCGAAGACATACGTCTGGTTGCGGCCGAGCGACTTAGCCGAGTACATCGCCGCGTCGGCATCCCGCACGAGCGTGTCCATCCGCAGCTGGCTCCCGGAGCCGCCGGCGATGCCGATCGAGATGGTCACGGCGATGTCGCCTGCGCCTTCGATCGCGAAGCGTTGCCGCTGGACGAGCGTTCGCAGCTTCTCGGTGAGGGCCGCCCCTTCCTCGATGTTCGTCTCGGTCAGGATCAGCATGAATTCCTCGCCACCGTACCGCCCGATCATGTCGGACGTGCGCAGGTTGGCGGCGATGGCCTGGGCGACGCCTCGCAGCACGATGTCGCCGACGGCGTGCCCGTACGTGTCATTGACGGCCTTGAAATGGTCGATGTCGACGAACGCGACGGACAGCGGCCGGCCATAGCGCGAAGCCCGCTCGGCCTCGGCGAAGAGCGCAGCCAGCAGCGATTGCCGGTTCGCGACGCCCGTCAGCCGGTCGACGGTTGCACGGTC